>DAIDLI010000071.1 GCA_027449545.1 Acidobacteriaceae bacterium
CCGCTCACCAGCAGGCTGGTGGCCGACCCGGCTCCCTGCGCCGTCTGCATGGAGGAATGCAGGATTCCAGCCGCCGCCACCGCCAGCCACACCTTGATCCAGCGCGGTACCGTCATGCGCAGAAATGCCAGAAACGCCAGCACCTGAAAAGTCAGGATCGCGATCTCGAATCCCCCTTGCGCGTACGCCCATCCCGCCGGCAGGGTGTGACGCATCAGGTAGATCTGCAAAGGCGTTTGCAGCGCCGAGATCGCAAACAGCAGAAAGATCCAAAGATATTCCCGATGGGCCCGCTGGGCCACGAACAAGGCCAGCGAGATGATCGCCAGCCCCAGCCCGATGAGCCGCACAAACCAGGTCAGGGCGTACTCGCTGATCAGCGTCAGCCAGATCGTGTTACGCAGCGCCGCCTCCTGCCCGATGGCCAGGTTATACGGGTAATAGCCCGGAAAGGCGTTCACCCAGTCGTTCGGCGAGATATGCATCCGCACCGCGATCAGCAGCGATCCGCTGGAAACAGCCGCATCGGGAATCCGCGCCAGCAGGCGAGCGTTGAACGTGGACGGCCGATAGGGCGCCACCTGTCCGGCCCCGATCAGCCGCTCCCCGTTGACATACACCTCAAAGGCGCTGCCCAGGTTGAACTCCGCCAGCCCCAGACCCGTCTCGCTGGGCGCAACCTTCACATGCAGCCGGTACCAGACCACCTCCGGACGCGAGTGGGGGAAATAGGTCTTGAGCGAACGGGAAGGATCGACCACCATCCACTGCGAGTCATCCAGGCCTGGGTCTGCATAGGCAGGATCGTCGCCGGCCCGCAGCAGCCAATTCATCCCTAAGTCGGTGGGCTGACGCAACATGGTCGCGTCAAAGCTCTGCGCGGCGGCGCCTTGAAGAACCCACACCACGAGCGCAAGCGCGCTCAGACGAAAGACAGAGCGAAGCAGGCCGCGGGACATAGCTTGCAGGACCTCTGGCCAGGTGCCCCCAAGCTACCACCACACGCCCGCGGCGGAGGCCGAAAATGCAGCCCGCCGCCCGCTTGTTTCGTTCTGGGAATTGCCCGCCTCAGCCGCTCTAAACCGCCGCACGGTGAATGTGCTCGATCTTGCGATCGTACCGTCCCAGCAGCGCGTTCCAGCGCACCTGGGCCAGATCCTCCAGCATGCGCATACCGTCCTTCAGATAGCTGATGCGGGTGCGCTCATCGTGCGCCCAGCTCACCGGCACCTCGCGGATCGTGTAGCCCCGCTTGAGCGCAATGAACAAAATCTCCGGGTCGAACCCCCAGCGATCGATGGTCTGCAACTGAAAGACCGTCTGCGCCGACGCCCGCGTAAACGCCTTGAAACCGCACTGCGTATCGGCAAACGGCAGTCCCATCACCGCCCGCGTCATGCCGTTGAACATGCGTCCGAACACCTGCCGATAGAGCGGCTGCCGGATGGTCTGCCGGTTCCTCTCCAGCCAGCGCGAACCGATGGCGATGTCCGCTCCTTCGGCGATCGCGTCGAACAGCCCCTGCGCCTCTTCGATGGGTGCCGACAGATCGGCATCGGTGAACATGACCACCTCGCCCATCGCGTGCAGCAGCCCGTTGCGCACGCTGTAGCCCTTGCCGCGATTGCCGGGATTCTCCACCATCCGAACCTCCGGCGCGCGCGCGGCAAACTCCTTCACCACCTGCGCGGTGCGGTCCCTCGATCCGTCATTCACAACGATCACCTCGGCAAACCAGTTCTTCTGCCGGATGCAGCGCACCACCGCTTCCAGCGTGGCTGGAATGCGGCCGCTCTCGTTGTAGGCCGGAATCACGATGCTGTAGTTCGGATAAGGCATGCACGCAAGTCTCCGCGAGCCCGAACCTGCCGGATTTTCGCGGGGCTTTTGCCCATCATAACCCACCGCGCGCCCTGCCCGGGCATCCAATCATCCGGCCTGCAACCTCGGCCAACTCGCTGATTCCTGAAGGGCTATTTTTCCGGCAGACTTGCTTTTTCGAGTCTGAGCCTTCAGAATCCCAATATGCTGTTTGCGGAGGAGAACCAACCATGACAAAAGCAGATCTGGTGGAGAAGGTGACCGCCCTGGGCGACCTCACCCGCCGTGACGGCGAAGTGATCGTGGAAACCATCTTTGGCTCCGTCATCGGAGCTCTCCAGAAGGGCGACAAGATCGAGATTCGCGGCTTCGGCTCATTCCGCATCCGCCAGCGCAATCCCCGCATCGGCCGCAATCCCAAAACCGGCGACCGCGTCGAAGTTCCCGCCAAGAAGGTTCCCTACTTCAAGCCCTCCAAGGAACTGCGCGATCTGGTCAACCCTGATGAAGCGGATGGCGCGTCCGGCGAGTGAACTTGCCGGTAATTATCCGCACGTAGGCTACTCTGAAGAGAAAGACCCGGCTAAAGCCGGGCCTTTTTCTTTTCTGGACTTAACTTCAATCATTTCCACACTTGCGAAAGGAGTAGGGATAACTCCTTTGTTTCTCACACTTACGAATTCGCCCCGAACATTGGCTTTTGTTTTCAGACACTTGTGAAAACAAAACACAATCTCCCGCACCCTGCGGCCCTCACTTCCGGGAACGGGCCGAACCGCTGCCACGGGAATCGGCGGCCCTGATGCCCACCACCGCCATCATCCGCCCGGCGTGTCCCCGCGAGGCGCGGTGGGAATAGAACAGCTCCCGGTGACAGCTCGTGCAGCCCCCGATGATCTTGATCGCGCCCGGTTTCAGCCCCGCATCCAGGAGCTGCCGCCGGTTCGCCTCCACCAGGTCCAGATGGATCTGCGGTCCGATCGGCGAGTGGCCCGGCGCGCGCTGCGTCAGGAACAGCATGGGGTATTTTGTCTTGATAGGGTCGCTGTCGAAGACCTCGCGAAAGAGGTCTGGGGCGTAGGCAAACTGGGAGGTGAACTCGGCGACAACCTCCTCGCCCACCGCGTAGCAGCACTGCCCCACGCCCGGTCCGATGGCGGCGATCAGGTCCTCCGGCCGGCAGCCAAACTCCAGCCGCATTCGGCCGACCCCGGTCTCCACGATCCGCTTGACCGTGCCGCGCCAGCCGGCATGGAAGGCGCCCACCACCCGCTTGCGCCGGTCCGCCACCAGCACCGGGATGCAGTCGGCCACCTGCACGGCCAGCAGCAATCCCGCTTCATCGGTGATCACGCCATCCGCCTTGCGCGGCCGCTCGCGGTCGGCATCTGCCGCGCTGGCCCGGACCACTAGGTTGGAGTGGAACTGCCGCACCGTCACCAGCGGGGTCTTGGGATCGCCGGTCACCGCCTCCACCAGCAGATCTCGGTTCCGGCTCACCGCATCCCGCCGGTCATCGGCCGTAAATCCCAGATTCAGCTCACCTTCCGCGTCTTCGGCGCAATAGGCCCTGCTCACGCCGCCCTGCCGCGTGCTGAATCCGCCCCACAACCACGGCGCAGTCCACCCCCCCACCGGAAGCCAGCGAACCCCGTTGGCGGCGGTGGTCGGCTGGGGTGCCGGAGGCGTCAGCTCGCCGGCAGCCGCGGGCGATTGCTTCGCCCGGCGCGCACGGTTGCGGCTGCGCCCGCTGCGCACCAATCCGGCAACGTGAAAATCGGCGTCGAGGGCATCAATATGGCTTTTCAGATCTTTGGAAGAAACAGCGGAGCTCCGCATAGCTCTCCCATTCTACCGGGGGCTGGAAGCGCGGGGGTATGCAGGCAGGAACGGCTGGATGGAAGGGGGGAAAGCATGTGGGCCTGCCTTCCGGCAGGCCCGCTTGAGAGGCAAAGAAGGAAGGAAATCCAGGGGGGATTGTGGGAAGAGGTCCAAAGGACCTTCAAAAAGGAGTAGTTACCTTTCTCGGAAGGGACATCATCGGGGAAGCCTCTGCTTGTTATTTATTGAGATGCTGCCCCTCACAAAAGGTTGCTCTTTTTCGAGAAAGTTGCTCCACTCTGTGGAAATTTCTCCATCGCAGCCTTTTACCGCTCTGGCACCTCATCGATGCGAAATCCGCTTCTGCCGTTGCACCGCAGCCGCCCGGCGCGCCATCTTGGAACTGTGACCCGGAAGAAGTGGTACATCCTCAGCGCTGTCGGCCTGCTGGCCATGGGATGCTACTACCTCTACGTCCATTGGCAGGACCTGGGCTTCAGCACCTTCTCGACGGAGCCCACTGCGGTGAACGGAGCCGCCCCGATCGTCTGGACTCCGGTCGATCGCACTGCGCAGGGCTTTCGCCTCCAGATGCCGTCCGGCACCCGGGAGGTCCAGGTGCCCGCCTACGCCCAGAACGGCGGCATCGAACAGGTCTCCATGCTCTACGCCTATCCGGACTCGGAGACCTCCTACTCCATCGCCTGGGAAGACAACCCGCCGGTCGAGCAGGCGGTGGCCGAAGACCCCGTGCACACCCTGAACAACGCCCGCGACGGCGCGCTGGCCCGCACCCAGACCACGCTGGTCAGCGAGCAGAGCAGCAACCGCGAGGGCTTTTCCACCAGGGACTTCACCGGCCGCAACAGCGACGGGGGGGTCTTCAGCGCCCGCCTCATCCTGGTCGGCCGCAGGCTGTATATGCTGATGGCGGCATTTCCCTCCGCCAGCGCCCGCCGCCAGGCCGATGTGGACCGCTTCTTCAATTCCTTCCAGGTAACTTCGACCAGCACGAAGCAGTAGCGACGGTCAGGCCTCGGCTCGCTTGCGCAGTGCCAGCTCCACCACCCGCGCCATCTCCTGCTCGGGCGCCGGCTTGCCGGTCCAGATCTCGAACTGCCGAGCTCCCTGCTGCACGAACATCTCGATGCCGCCGATCGTCGCCAGCCCCTTGGCCTTCGCCAGCTTGAGCAGCGGCGTCTCCATGGGGTTGTAGACCATGTCGAAGACCAGCGAAGCGTTCAGCTCGTTCTCTTTGAGCGGCAGAGTCTGCTTCACGCCCGCCATCCCGCAAGGGGTGGTGTTGAGGATGACGTCGAACTTCTGCTTGGCCAGTGTCTCTTGCTTCAGGCTCTTGGCATGGGCCTTGCGCGCCAGCGCCACCGCAGTCTCGTGGGTGCGGTTCACCACGAACACCTCCGCGCCCTGCTCCACCAGGCCGAAGATAGCCGCCCGCGCCGCGCCGCCCGCACCGATCACCAGGATGCGCTTGCCTTTCAGGTGCATGCGCCGCTCCAGCGGCCGCAGCACCCCTGCGACATCCGTATTGAAGCCGTACAGCTTGCCGTCCGCACCGGTGCGCAGCGTGTTGCAGGCCCCGATGCGCGCCGTCAGCGGATCCATATTCGCCAGGACCGGCAGCACCTCCTGCTTGAACGGCATGGTCACAGCCACCCCGCCCAGCGGCAGGTCGCGGATCACGGTCAGCAGATCGTCCACCGACTTGGCTTTCAGCGGCAGCATCACCGCGTTCACGTTCTCGCGCCGGAAGGCGGTGTTGTGCATCAGCGGCGACAGCGAGTGCCCGATAGGGTTACCCACCACCCCGAAGATCCGCGTTGCCGGGTCGATCTGGTCGAAGCGGTAAAGGTCCAGCATCGCCCGCGCGGTCACCTGTCCGGGCGCAGTGGTCGCTTCCTCGGCAGCAGCGGCAAAGGTGAAGATCGCGCCCGCCCGCGGGCTCAGCACCCGGCTGATCAGCCCCTCCTCGCCCATGGCAATGCCCACCACGTGGCTGCGCAAGGAGTGGTCTTCGATCAGCTTCAGAACCGCCAGGTTGTCGGCCAGCGAACGCGCCGTCGAGACCACCTTCACAAAATCCGGCTCGAAGGCCTCAATGCGCTCGGCGGCCTGCTCCAGCCCTTTGGTGCGCGTAAAGTCATGAAAACTCACAAGCAGCGCGGTGCCGGACTCGTGCAGCGCCGCCCGGAAGCGGGCCAGTTGCGGCCGCGTGGCCTGTTCGGCCGACTCGATCTCCAGATCTACAATCTGGCAGCCGGCCTCGGCCGCCTTCTCCAGGATCTCCAGCTCGGCCGCCAGCGACCCGGCAAACTGGCCGCCGCCCGCCTTGCGCCGGCAGGTGGCGATGGCCACCACGTCGCGCCGCTCGGCCAGCAGCTTGCGCACCTGCGGAAGCGCAGCAGCCGGCTTGGCGAGCGAGTCCAAACGCAGCTCGATCAGCCGCGAATCCGGCAGGACGGCGTGGACCCGGTCCATCAGCTCAGCCGGAGTGGCGCCCTGAACGGCGATGCACAGCTTGCCCAGCCGCACCCGGAGAGCAGCAGCAGGGGCAGGAACAGGATCGACCGTCGCAGAACTGGAATTTGCCATGGCCCTTA
>DAIDLI010000072.1 GCA_027449545.1 Acidobacteriaceae bacterium
CGTCGCGGAGCCGGTGAACGCCACGACGACCACGATCACATCGGCGCCGAATCCCTCCGCTTTCGGACAGAATGTGATCTTCACCGTTGGCGTGACCACGGGCGCGGGCACGGGCAAGCTGACCGGCACCGTCAGCATCTCCGATACCTACAACGGCACCACCAAGGTTCTAACCGGCACACCGCTGCAGCTCGTGCTCGGCGGCAACGGAACCACCGGCACCGCCAGTTTCAGCATCTCGACCCTCGGCGTCGGCGATCACAGCATCGTTGCCTCCTATAGCGGCGACACCGGGCACTTCAAGAGCAGCTCCACCGACAACGGCGTAACGCCGTTGATCCAGCACGTGCAGGAGGAAACCGCCATCCTGCTGACCTCCAGCCAGAATCCCTCCGCGGTGGGCCAGAGCGTGAAGTTCCAGGTGACGGTCTCCAGCACGGGCGGCAGCGTAGTCCCCAGCGGCACGGTGCAGTTCATGGATGGCACGAACCCGCTGGGCGCGCCGGTTGCGCTCACGGCCAGCGGCACCAACGGCGTTGCCAGTTACACCACCAGCACGCTCGCCAACGGTCCTCACACCATTACGGCGGTGTATAGCGGCGATCCCACCGATGAGATCCAGGCCGGCACGTCCAATGCCGTTGTGCAGGACGTGCAGGCCGCGGCGACACTCGGCGTGACCTCCAGCCTGAACCCCTCCTACTACGGCAATGCGGTCACCTTCACCGCTACCGTCACCTCCACGGCCACAACGCCGGCTAGCGGAGTCGTGAGCTTCCTCGACAACGGCGTGCAGATCGGGGCCGGCACACTGGCCGGCAATCCGGCCATGGCGACGTTCACAACCTCTACGCTGGCGGTGGGGACGCATCCCATTACAGCCCGGTACGCCGGCGACGCCTACAACTCTGCCGCCAATGCGGCAGCGCCCATCAGCCAGGTAGTGAACCAGGCCGAGACCAAGACCGCGGTAATGGCCGCACCCGCGCCGGGCATTGCCGGCGCGCCGGAGACCATCACCGCGACAGTGACCGTCACCGCGGGCACCGTTACTCCGGGCGGGACCGTGACCTTCACCTCCGGCGGAGCCACCCTGGGCTCGGTCGCGCTCAACGGCAGCGGCACCGTCACCATCAAGCCAGCGCTCGCGCCTGGCAATTACCAGATCGTGGCCACCTACTCCGGAAACACGCAGGCTGCCGGCAGCGCCTCGACGCCCTTCGCGCTCACTGTGGTGCAGGCCACCACGCAAACCGCGCTCGCCATCACGCCCAATCCGGGTGTGGTCACCCGGCCGATCACCTTTACCGCCAGGGTCACGGGCAACGGCGGCACGCCGACCGGCAACGTGAACTTCACAGTCAACGGCAGCGCCCTCGGTGCGGTTCCGCTTAACGCCTCCGGCGTGGCCACGCTGACGACCTCCACGCTGCCGCTGGGCAACTACACCGTCGTGGCCACCTATCAGGGAGATGTGAATGATGCCGGCAGCACCGCCTCAGAGCCGCTGAGCGTGATCATTGCCACTACGCAGACCACCGTGACAGCGTCTCCCAACCCGGCACTGGTGGGCCAGACCATCACCTTCCAGGCAAGCGTCTCCGGCAACGGCGGCACGCCGACCGGCACGGTGAACTTCCTGGCCAACGGCAAAGTGATCGGCGCCGCTGCGCTGAATGGTGGCACGGCCACCTTCACGGATTCCAGCCTGGCCGCGGGCACCTACACCATTACCGCCAGCTACTCTGGCGACGCGGCCGATTCACCCAGCGTGTCCGGATCCATCTCCGAGACCATCGGGCTGATTCCGACGGAAACGAACCTGGGCACCTCTACCACCAGCGGCGCGACCCCACAGGTGATGCTGGTAGCGACGGTGCTGAACGGCGCTACCGGACCGATGCCCACTGGCACCGTATCCTTCATCGCCGGCGGCAAGACGCTGGGCTCGGCCAGCGTCAGTTCCAACGGCGTGGCCACGCTGGTTCCTAATCTCACGGCGGGCGCCAGTTACAGCATCACCGCGACGTATAGCGGCGACATCGCACACAAGCCCTCGAGTTCGCAGCCCGTGACCATCAGCGGCACGGCAACCGACTTCGAGGTCACCGTGACCCCCCCGGCGGTGACCATGAAGACGACGCAAAACGCGACCGTCACGGTCAACCTCTCGTCCTTTGGGGGATTCAGCGACAGCATCGGTCTGGGCTGCGCCTCCTTGCCGCCCGGCGTCAACTGCCACTTCTCGTCGATCGACGTGAACCTGCCTGCCAACGGCACGGCTACGGCTCAGCTCACCATCGACACCAACAACCCGCTCAGCGGCGGCACATCGACGACCAACGCCGCGCACAAGGCCGGCCCCAGAATGGCAGGGCTGTTCCTGCCCTTCAGTCTTTTCTTCGGCTGGCTGTTCTGGCGGATGCGCAGGCGCAATGCCTCGCTGTGGTCGCTGGTCCTGCTGCTGACGCTTTCGGCCGGCGCGCTCTTCGCCACCGGCTGCAGCGGCTTCAGCATGGGCAGTGCCAAGCCGGGAACTTATACCATCCAGATCGTGGGGACGGGCACCAACAGCAACGTCGTTCATTACCAGAACGAGACCGTGACGATCACCCAATAGCGCGGCACAGCGCAGGAGAACGATGAATTTGCCCTTTTGCAGAAACTGCCACAAGCCCCCGATTCGCGGTGTATGGATCGCGGCGCTGCTGATTACCGGCTTCGCCGCGCTCTGCCCCTCCGCTCATGCCCAGGTGCAGGCCGCCGGCGACAAGGGGGGCGCCCGCATCACCGTGGGAGCCCTGGCCTCCGGTGAGGCCCTCGACTACGGCAGCCGCAAGATGCTCGGCATTACCGGCTTCGCCGATATCGACACCCGCCGCCGTCTCGGGATGGAGGCCGAGGCGCGCTGGCTGGAGTTTCACAAGACCGACAACGTGCACGCCGAAACCTACTCCATCGGCCCGCGCTACCACTTCGATCTCGGCCGCCGCTTCGAGCCATATGCGAAAGCGTTGATCGGCTACGGCCGCTTCAACTATCCCTACAATCTGGGAATGGATCGAGACTTCGTCGTCACGGCGGGCGGGGGACTGGATTATCAACTCACGCATCGGCTCTACTGGCGCGCGGCCGACTTCGAGTATCAGTACTGGCCGCAGTTCCACTTCGGCGGGATGAACACAGTCGCGGTCAGCAGCGGACTGCGGTTGCGGATCTTCTGAGCGCGCAACAGTAAATATCCTCCGGCTCTGCCGGGGGATATTTACTGTTGCTGGAATAGAAGCCTTGGGTAAAAACGCTTTACAGGAGTTTCCTAAATTCCTCGGCACGAAGGCCGGCATCGCGTACGATCCCCCCCATCGTAAAAGCATTCACAGGGTTATGTCGCGGAATAGTCAGGATTCTCGTTCCGTCGGTCATCACAATATGACTGCCCTGTCGCAAGATGCGGAATCCTGCCTTCTCCAATGCTGCGACGGCGCGAAGATGATTGACACCGGGAATGCTTGGCATCCTTGCTGCCTCGATCCCAAATCGTAGTTTTCAATGCAGGGGAAGGGCTATTCAGGCGACCGCCACATCGATCACACGGCTCTCCTGATCGTGCGCGAGTTCTTCGGCGGCCTTCACATACTCCTGGATTGCGGCGCGAATGTTGGCCAGAGCCTCCTCTTCGGTGGCTCCCTGCGACCAGCATCCGGGCAATCCGGGGCAGGAAACGCTAAAGCCTTCTTCGGAGCGATGAAGAACAACACGGTAATTCGCCATTGGCATATTTTACTCCGGCTTTGCCCCGCCGGATTTCACCCGCTCAGCGCCGAAGCGCTACTCCCCTGTGTTGTTCTCCGGATACGTCACCCTGTCTCCCAGCACGCGTGCCCACGCGGTGAGCGTGTGCGGTCGCGCGCTCGTCTTGCTGGCGATCTCCTCGGCATTCACTCCCCGCGCGACGAGGGCATCGGCGATCAAGGATCGGTGACAGCGCCAGGGCACGGCTTCCGCGCACATGATGGCGGTTGGCCGCTCCTGTGCGAGCCGGATCAATTCTTCCAGCGCCTTATCGAACTCCGGCGTCTGCATGTAGTCCGCATAGCCGCGGAAGCTGGCATTGCGCCAGGCGGTGTTGGTGGAGTCGCGGCGCGCATGCCGCAAGCCGCCGAGGCCGGGCATATGCACGTACTCGATGCCGGCCGGCTGCAACGATGCGGGAAGAGAGTCCTGGTTGAACTGCGGATTGTGCCGCGAGCGCGGAACCGTGCGCACATCCACTAGCCGGCGGATGCCGTGCGCCTGAAGAAGGGCAATGAAATCGATCAAAGCGCGGGTCGAGTGGCCTACTGTCCAGAGCGTGATTGGGCGGCGATCCTGCGGCGGCTTGTGCTGGGTTGGAGGCTTCTTCGACCTCATAGGAGCACTGTGTGCGGCAGTCCGGGCTGCTAAAGGATGTAGCGGCTCAGGTCCTGGTCTTTCACGATGTTCGCCACCATCTGCTTCACGTAGGGGGCGTCGATGGTGAACACCTTCTCCGGGCCCGAAGCCGTCATGCGCTCCTGGTAGGGCAGGGGACCGCTGGCTTCGCTCTCGATGGTCTGCTTGAGCGCGCTGGCCGCATCCTGATCCACGGCGCGCTTGGCCAGGTCGGGCGCCAGGAAGCTCACATCCTCGAGCACCCGCTCCATGATGGTGTGCAGCCGCCGCGCTCCGATGTTTTCCGTTGTCTCGTTGACGCGGAAGGCGAACTCGGCCATCTCGCGCAGCGCCTCGGGCACAAACTCCAGGCGCACGCCCTCGGTCTCGAGCAGCGCCGTGTACTGCTTGGTCAACGAAGCCTTGGGCTCCGTCAAGATGCGCAGGAAATCTTCCACGGTCAGCGATTGCAATTCCACGCGGATGGGAAAGCGGCCCTGCAACTCGGGAATCAGATCGCTCGGCTTCGACACGTGGAACGCGCCGGCGGCGATGAAGAGAATGTGGTCGGTGCGCACCATGCCGTAGCGGGTATTCACGGTGGTGCCTTCGACGATGGGCAGAATGTCGCGCTGCACGCCCTCGCGCGACACGTCGGGACCGTGCCCGCCCTCGCGCCCGGCGATCTTGTCGATCTCATCCAGGAAGACGATGCCGTTCGACTCCACGCGCTCCACCGCCGCGCGGTTCACGGAATCCATGTCGATGAGCCGGCCCTCTTCCTCCTGCACCAGGTACTCGAAGGCCTCGGTCACCTTCATCTTCTTCTTCTTGGCGCCGCCGCCGAAGATGTTGGGCAGCATGTCCTTGAGGTTCATCTCCATGTCTTCCATGTTCTGGTTGGAGATGATGCCGAACTGCGGCATGTTGCGCTCGCGGACGTCGAGCTCCACCATGCGGTCGTCGAGCTTACCTTCCCGTAACTGCTGGCGCAGCTTCTCCCGCGAGCGCTGGTGGCTGTCGGACTCGGGCAGCTTGAGCTGTCCCTCCTGCGCGTGCGCCGGCGCCGGCGGAGGCGGAGGCGGCAGCAGCAGGTCCAGCAGCCGCTCCTCGGCGTTCATCTCGGCGCGGTCTTCCACCTCTTCCAGCCGCTCCTCGCGAACCATGTCGATGGAGATCTCCACCAGGTCGCGGATGATGGACTCGACATCGCGGCCCACATAGCCCACCTCGGTGAACTTGGAGGCCTCCACCTTCAGGAACGGGGAGTTGGTGAGCTTGGCCAGCCGCCGCGCGATCTCGGTTTTGCCCACGCCGGTCGGGCCGATCATGATGATGTTCTTGGGCATGATGTCGTCGGCGAGGTCGGGGGGCAGCTTCTGGCGGCGCTGGCGGTTGCGGAGGGCAATGGCCACGGCGCGCTTGGCGGCCTTCTGGCCGACGACATGCTTGTCGAGCTCGGCGACGATCTCGCGCGGCGTCAGCTCGTCGAGCGAAAGCTCTTGTTCTTCAGCGGATGCGGGGAGATAGATGGCCATGAATTCTTGGATGCTCCTGAACTTCTTTCGATCCGTCTCAAAGTGTCAGGGCACGACTGGAGTCGTGCCCTGACACGGAAGCCGTTATTCACCGCGTGCTGCTCGCCTGCTACAGCTCTTCGATCGTCACGTGGTCG
>DAIDLI010000073.1 GCA_027449545.1 Acidobacteriaceae bacterium
GAGCAGCCCCTGCTCGCCGATCAGGTCCTCCGGACCCTTGTACCCGGCAAGCAACTTGTCGATTAGCTCTTTATCCAGTTCCATCTGTTCCCCTCCAGTATCCAGGAACAGACGTTTACACGGAAATCAAAACACCCTCCCTCGCCTACCGTAATCTCGGAACGCTGCGCGTTACATGGGCAGCGGTACCCGCTCTTCATCGGGACAACGTGGAGCGTTATCTTGCGAACACTTGGCCGCCGCTAGTTGGATCAGCTTTCCCCGACGTTCTACCTCTCGCGGTGAATTCGCCGTGGTAGTGGATTCCATCCCCTGCTGAATGGCGCTAATAGCCTCCACCAGCTTCATTAGCTGATACCATGCCCAGGGCGGTTCACTCCCGCTCTTGGCTTTCTCTTGCGCCCATTCCTTGACGCGTCTCAGATCGGTTTGGATGGTGTACGCCATCGGTGATTAGAATCCTAATCTTTCGGCTGATGTTGCTTTCCCGTCAGATTTTTCCGTTTGCCTTTGCCTACTCAGTTTTCAATCTGCACGCCGCTCTTTGCGCCCGAGGTCTGACCTCTCCTCTTTATAATCGACGAAGATTTGCCCGGAGGTCCCATGAAGCAACTCTTCGCCCTTGGAGTCTTGGCGCTCACGACCCTAAGCACCCAGGCGCGGGCCGCGACCCCTTCCTGCTCCACGCCCGGCACCGACAACGCCTTTCTCGGTATCCAGACCCTTCCCCTCTGGCCCGGAGCCCCGCCCCAATCCAAGGGCAACAGTTGCTACGACATCCCGACGCTGACGGTGTTTTCTCCCCGCGCCGGCACCGCCAACGGATCGGCCGTGCTGATCTTCCCGGGCGGTGGCTACGAGCACCTGGCCGGAGACCTGGAAGGGCGTGACTTTGCCGCATGGTTCGCGGCGCGAGGCTTCAAAGCCTTCATCGTTGCCTACCGGCTGCCTGCCCACGGCTACATGATGCCCGTGCCGCTGCTCGACGCGCGGCGGGCCATCCAGGAGGTGCGGGCCAACGCGGCGCAGTTCCACATCGCCCCGGACCGGATCGTGGCCATCGGCTTCTCGGCGGGTGGCCACCTGGCCGCGCTGGCAGCTACCAAGCCCGTTCCCGGGGACCCCAACGCCTCCGACCCGGTGGAGCGCGTCCCCAGCCGGCCGGATTACCTGGTCCTGGGCTATCCCTGGCTGGACGCCATCACCCCGGACACCCCCCACCTGAGCTACTGCACCCTGTTCAAGATCCCAGACAACGCCTGCAAAAGGATCCAGGCGGAGTACTCTCCCACGCTGTTCGTCACCAAGGACACGCCCCCCACCTTCCTCTACCACACCTGGAATGACCGCACGGTTCCCATCGAGCAGAGCCTGAAGTTCATCAACGCCCTCGAAAAGGCGGGCGTGCCCGCTGAGATCCACATCTTCGCCAACGGCGCGCATGGCAGCGGCCTGGGCCGGGGAGATGCCGCCCTCGACCAGTGGCCGGGCCTGCTGGAGAACTGGCTGCGGGCGCAGGGGCTGCTGGCCGTGGACAAAGCGGTCGTGAAACCCAGGCGCTAAGAGCCACCTGAAGCCAACCAGAAAACAAGAAAGTGCCTGTAAAGGAATTGCGGGGGAGAATGCCCCAAAAATTAAGAAGCGGGCAACCGGTCTCGGGAGTGGAAGGTTTCCCGAAACCGGCGCCCGCTGGACCCTGGACCGGGTCTAGGTGGTACACATAGTGTAGGCCGATTTAAGACAAAATCAAGTTTTTTACGCAAAAAATCTACATCCTCAGCCAGTCTGGAAGCCCCTCCCGTGACTCCAGTCACAGGCCCGCGGTCAAACGGTTCCATTGCGTTGACCCAACATGTGCTCTCTTGGTACAAATGGTTGTTCCACCTGGGTGAATTTACAGGAAAGCTGGAGCTCGTCCCCTTCCCACATGCAAGTGATTCTTCAACAAGTCGGCGCGCTACTGGTGGGCGCCATCGCCACTGCCGCTGTGCCTGCGCCGCAGCCCTCCCTCTTTCAAGAGGTAGGGAACCTGCTGCTGGGCTCGGTTCCTACGGCCCTTCTGTTTCTGGTGCTGGTCATCGCCTATGAGTTTCTGGTCCAGGGCCCGCTGACGGCCACGCTGGCGCGACGCCGCGCCCTCACCCTGGGCGCTATGGAAGAAGCGCAGCGGGCGATTGCCGAGGCCGAAGCCAAGACCGCCGAGTATGCCGAGAAGTTGCGCCTGGCACGTGCCGAGGCCTTCAAGCTCCGCGAACAGCGCGTCAGCCAATGGTATGCGGAACGCGACGCGGCCCTGGAAGTGGCGCGCAAGAACGCCGGCCAGCGGGTGGCCCAGGCCAAGAACGAGATCGAATCCGAGACCGCCGCCGCGCGGCAGTCCATCCAGTCCGCTGCCGCCGAGTTGGGCCGCCAGGCCGCCCGGGCCGTTCTGCCCATGGCAGTGGAGGGGGCGCGGTGAGAATTTCTGTCTGCAAGTTCCGTTTCGCCGCCCGTGTTTCCGGCCTGATGCTGCTGGCCGTCCTGGCATTGGCGCCTTGGTCGCTGCCCTGCGCCGCCCAGCAGCCGGTTTCGGCTCCGCCCGCCCAGGCCGCCGTGAATCCGGCGCAAAACCCTGACGCCACCGAAACCCCTCGCGCGGAGGAGAAGCAGGAGCAGGGCTTCCTGAATGCTCCGGTGGTGCACAAGCTGGCGCACATTCTGAACATCAGCGAGCCGGCAGCGCGGCAGCTCTTTCTCGCCATCAATTTTCTCATCATCTTCCTGGCCATCGTGATTCCGCTTACGCGCATGATGCCGAAGATCCTGCACAAGCGCAGGCAGACGCTTCACTTCAGCCTCGATGAGGCCCGCAAGGCGAGCGAAGAGGCGCGCCAGCGCATGAGCGCGGTCGAAGCCAAGCTGGCGGGGCTGGATCAGGAGATTGCGGCATTTCGCGCCCAGGTGGAGCAGGAAAGCCTGGCCGACGAGCAGCGCATCAAGGCTTCCATTCAGGAAGAGAGCGAACGCATCCTGGCCTCGGCCGAGCAGGAGATTGCCGCCGCCTCGAGCCACGCCAAGCGCGCGCTGCGCAGCTTCGCCGCCGACCTGGCCATCGAGCATGCTTCCAAGCAGATTGAGCTGACGCCGGAGGCCGACCGCGCATTGATCGATGAATTTATCGGGCAGGTCGCCTCCGACGCCCGCAATGGAGGAAAGAAGTAATGGCAGCCTTTGTCACGCGCTATGCCAGCGCTTTCCTCGACGTGGTCACGGCCGCGAAGCTCGACACCACGGCCATCGACCGGCAGCTCGCCGACTTTCTCGCCACCTGGGAGGGCAGCCACGAGCTGCGCGAGTTCTTCGTAAACCCGGCCCTGCCCGCGGCACAAAAGGTTTCGATTCTCGACAAGCTGAATGCGAAGCTCGGGATGCAGCGGGAGTTGCGCAACCTGATTGCGGTGCTGATCGACAACGGCCGCATCGGCGCCGTGGCAGAGGTAGGCGCAGCCTACCGTCAACTGCTCCAGGAGAAGCTGGGCATTCACCCCGCGGAGATCGTGACCGCGCGCGAGCTGGGCAAAGAGGAACGCGACGCGCTGCTGGCCGAAATTGGTAAGCTGGCCGGCGGACGCGTGGAGGCCACCTTCAAGCAGGACAAGTCCATCCTGGGCGGCACCGTGGTCCGCATCGGCTCCACCGTCTATGATGGGTCGCTGCGCGGCCGGCTGCAACGGCTGCGGGAAGAGCTGGCCGGCTGAAGCAACAGAGATCAGGGGACGGAGATCAGAGATCAGGTTTCCAGCCCGTAAGCAGATTTGATTTTGAAGTAGAGAGGTTAGGAGATAAAGGGGAACCGAAGAAGAGACCGTTCCATCGCAGGGCTGATCTAGCCGTGGGTGAGTTGATCTCTGATCTCTGTTCTCTGCTCTCTTGAGGAACGACATGGCTCAGATCAAGGCAGACGAGATTACACAACTTCTTCGCGAGCAGATCGCGAACTACGATTCCAAGGTCCAGGTCGACGAGGTCGGGACGATCACCTCGCTGGGCGACGGTATCGCCCGCATCCACGGCCTCGACAAGGTGATGTCAGGCGAGCTGCTCAGCTTCCCCCATGGCGTGGCTGGCCTGGCGCTCTCTCTGGAAGAAGACCAGGTAGGCGCCGTCATCCTGGGCGAGTACACCGAGCTCAAGGAAGGCCAGGAGGTCAAGCGCACCGGCAAGATTCTGAGCGTGCCCGTGGGCGACGCCATGATCGGCCGCGTGGTCAACGCGCTGGGCATGCCCATCGACGACAAGGGCCCCATCGCCACCACCCAGACGCTGCCCGTCGAGCGCCTGGCCCCGGGCATCATCGACCGCCAGGGCGTGCGCGAGCCCATGGCCACCGGTCTCAAGGCCATCGACGCCATGATTCCCATCGGCCGCGGCCAGCGCGAGCTGATCATCGGCGACCGCCAGACCGGCAAGACCGCCGTGCTGCTCGATACCATCATCAACAACGCCAAGAACGATCTCATCTGCATCTACTGCGCCATCGGGCAGAAGCGCTCGTCCATCGCGCAGGTGGTGCAGACGCTGACCGAAGCCGGCGCCATGGGCCACACCATCATCGTGGCCGCCTCGGCATCCGAGCCCGCTCCCATGCTCTACCTCGCGCCCTACGCCGCCACCGCGCTGGGCGAGTACTTCCGCGACAACGGCAAGCATGCGCTGGTGATGTACGACGATCTCTCCAAGCACGCCATGGCCTATCGCGAAATCTCGCTGCTGCTGCGCCGCCCGCCGGGCCGCGAGGCGTACCCCGGCGACGTCTTCTATCTCCACTCGCGGTTGCTGGAGCGCTCGGCCAAGATGAGCAAGGCCCGCGGCGGCGGTTCGCTGACCGCGCTGCCGGTCATCGAAACCCAGGCCGGCGACGTCTCGGCCTACATTCCGACCAACGTCATCTCCATCACCGACGGCCAGATCTTCCTGGAGACCGACCTGTTCAACTCCGGCGTGCGTCCGGCGGTCAACGTGGGTCTCTCGGTTTCGCGCGTAGGCTTCTCGGCGGCCATCAAGGCCACCAAGCAGGTGGGCTCCACGCTCAAGCTCGATCTCGCCCAGTACCGCGAGCTGGCGGCCTTCGCGCAGTTCGGCTCGGACCTCGATCCGCTCACCCAGAAGCAGCTCAACCGCGGCCAGCGCCTGACCGAACTGCTCAAGCAGCCGCAGTTCCACCCCCTCACCTGGCAGCAGCAGGTGGTGGTGCTCTTTGCCGGAACGCAGGGGTATCTGGACGATCTGAAGGTGAGCGACATTCGCGCCTACGAGGACGGCCTGCACAAGTACTTCGGCACTGCGTGCGGCCCACTCATGGATGAGCTCACGGCCAAAAAGCAGCTCGACGACGATGTCCGCAACAAGCTGCACGCCGCGCTCAAGGAATACAAGGCGGGGTTTGTGGCCGAGCTGCAGGCTGCTACGGCATAAGGAACGAGAGATCAGAGAACGGAGATGAGAGATTGGCAAAACCGCTGATCCAGTCTCGAAAGACTGATCTCTGATCTCTGCACACTGATCTCTGGAAAGACTATGGCTAACGTACTCGACCTTCGCCGCCGCATCCGCAGTGTGAAGAACACGCGGCAGATCACCAAGGCCATGAAGATGGTCTCGGCCGCCAAGCTGCGCCGCGCCCAGGAGCGCGCGCTGGCCGCGCGTCCCTATGCGCGCATGATCACCAGCGTGCTGCAGTCGCTGGTGCGGCGCGTCGATATCTTTGACGAATCCACCGGTAATTTGGCACACCCGCTGTTCCTCACGCGCCCGGAAAAGCGCGTTCTGCTGGTCGTGATCAGCGGCGACAAAGGCTTTGCTGGCGCCTTCAACTCCAACATCCTGAAAACCGCCTATCAATTCATCCAGGGCAATCCGGAGAAGGAGATCGACATCGAGGCGGTGGGCCGCAAGGGCCGCGATCAGTTGCGCCGCCGCTTTCCGGTGGCAAGTTACACCGAGAAGACCGATGAGAACGGCGTAACGCGCAATGTCAGAGATACACGCAAAGGTCCCGTCGAAGTCACCGGCGATCATCCCGGCATGCTCACCAACCTCGAAGCCTCGCGCGTGCAGGAGCTGGCGCGCAACATCATCGACCGCTACGTGCACGAGGAGATCGACGCCGCCTACATCGTCTACAACGAATTCAAATCCGTCATCTCCCAGCGCCTGGTCGTCGAGAAGCTGCTGCCGCTGATCGAGATCGGCAAGCAGCAGGTTGCGGGCGCGGTCGAGCCCAGCAAGGAAGAGAAAGAGCGCGCCGCCGAGGCCGCGCGTTCGGCGGGCATTGAAGTGGAAGCGGCCGACACCGCGGAGATTGAGGAAGAGGCCAGGAAGTTCGGCACCGCGGATGTGGACTACATCTACGAGCAGTCGCCCGAGGAGCTGTTCAAGGGGCTGCTGCCGCAGTACATCTTCGCCATGCTGTATCACGCGATGTCGGAGTCGGTGGCCGCCGAGCACGCCGCCCGCATGACGGCCATGGACTCGGCCACCAACAACGCCTCGGAGATGATCGACGCGCTCACGCTGCACATGAATCGCGTGCGCCAAGCGGCCATCACCAAGGAGATTATCGAGATTGTGAGCGGCGCCGCGGCGCTGTAGGAGCAGTGGTCAGGGGTCAGTGAACAGTGGTCAGTTTTCGCGCCGCAGGCGCAGTGGTTGTTAGCCCCGCGCTTTAGCGTGGGGTGAAATGCAAGATACGACGCATAGCCCCGTAGGGGCGAGGGAAATCGGTTTGGAAAGGGCACGGCTTCAGCCGTGCCGAAGAACACAATTCAAGATTTCGGGGCTTTAGCCCCTGAGAGTAAGGAGTGGATCACGGAATCGCGCAAAGGGAGAAAGCTGGATACCTCGGCCTTGATCCCTGATCTCTGACCCCTGATCCCTCGCGAGGCACACATGGCACAAAACATCGGCAAAGTGATTCAGGTCTCCGGCCCGGCCGTGGACGTTCAATTCGAAGAGGCGACCATGCCTCCCATCTACCAGGCGCTGCGCGTCACCAGCGAGGGCTTTGACACCCCCATGCCCATCAACGTGATCCTCGAGGTGCAGCAGCACCTGGGCGAGGGCCGCGTGCGCACCGTGGCCATGGAGGCCACCGACGGCATGGTCCGCGGCATGAAGGCCATCGACCTGGGCGGCCCCATCCGCGTGCCGGTAGGCAAAGAGACCCTGGGCCGCATCATCAACGTTATCGGCGAGCCGGTGGACGAGCTCGGCCCGGTGGGCGAAAAGCAGCGCAACCCCATCCACCGTCCGGCCCCGCTCTTCGACGAGCAGTCCACCAGCGAAGAGATGTTCGAGACCGGCATCAAGGTCGTCGATCTCATCCAGCCCTTCCTCAAGGGCGGCAAGATCGGCCTCTTCGGCGGCGCCGGTGTCGGCAAAACCGTCGTCATCATGGAGCTGATCAACAACGTGGCCAAGAACCACGGCGGCTACTCGGTATTTGCCGGCGTGGGCGAGCGCACCCGCGAGGGCAACGACCTGTGGGTCGAAATGACCGAGAGCGGCGTCATCAAGCCCGGCACCTGGCAGGATTCCAAGTGCTCGCTGGTCTACGGCCAGATGACCGAGCCGCCGGGCGCGCGTCTGCGCGTGGCGCTCACCGGCCTCACCGTCGCCGAGTACTTCCGCGACCAGGAAGGCGCCGACACCCTGCTCTTCATCGACAACATCTTCCGCTTCACCCAGGCCGGCTCGGAGGTCTCCACGCTGCTGGGCCGCATGCCCTCGGCCGTGGGCTACCAGCCCAACCTGGCTACCGAGATGGGCGAGCTGCAGGAGCGCATCACCTCCACCAGCAAAGGCTCCGTCACCTCGGTGCAGGCCGTCTACGTGCCCGCCGACGACTTGACCGATCCCGCGCCGGCCACTACCTTCGCCCACCTCGACGCCACCACCGTGTTGAGCCGCCCGCTCTCCGAGCTCGGCATCTACCCGGCCGTCGATCCGCTGGCCTCCACCTCGCGCATCCTCACCGCGCGGGTCGTCGGCCAGGAGCACTACGACGTCGCCCAGGGCGTGAAGAAGATCTTGCAGCGCTACAAGGACCTGCAGGACATCATCGCCATCCTTGGCATCGACGAGCTCTCCGAAGAAGACAAGCTCACTGTGGCCCGCGCCCGCAAAGTGCAGAAATTCCTGTCGCAGCCGTTCCACGTGGCGGAGCAGTTCACCGGCATCCCCGGCCGCTACGTGAAGATTGCCGACACGGTGCGCAGCTTCAAGGAGATCATCGAGGGCAAGCACGACGACGTCCCTGAGCAGGCCTTCTACATGAAGGGCGGCATCGAGGAAGTGCTGGAAACCGCCGAGAAGCTGAAGGCGAGCGTGTAAAACGAGTTGCCAGAGAATAGGGATCAGAGAGCAGCAAGGACTTCATCCCTCTGATCTCTGTTCTCTGCTCTCTGGCGACTGAAAGGAGCCCATGGCTGAGCCAACATCCAACCAACTCCGCGTCCGCCTCGTCACCCCGGAGCGCACGCTCTTCGAGCAGCCGGCCGACGCGGTCGAGCTGCCTGCGAAGAACGGCTACATGGAGGTGCTCTACGGGCACGCGCCGCTGCTGGCCGAGCTGGGCGCCGGAGACGTCACCGTGCACGGCGGCGCTACCGAAAATGGCAATGGCGAGCTGCGCTACAACGTAAGCTGGGGCTTCGTGGAAGTGCTCCCCGACCGCGTCACCATCCTGGCCAACGACGCTCTCAAGCCCGAGGAGATCGACGTGCAGCGCGCCGAGCGCCAGCTCGACCGCGGCCTGGAGGAGTGGAAGAAGGCCGGCGACAGCGAAGAGGCCTACGACGAGTCGCTCCGCGTCATCGCCGAAGCCGAGGCCAAGCTGGCCTCCGCCGGGGCCGAACGGAAACACTGAACCCAATCTGAATCAAGAAAACGCCCTGCTCACACGAGCAGGGCGTTTTCTTTTTGATTGCCCCATGAATCCGGGTGCCCCAGGTCTCGATTCTGAG
>DAIDLI010000074.1 GCA_027449545.1 Acidobacteriaceae bacterium
GAGCAGCCCCTGCTCGCCGATCAGGTCCTCCGGACCCTTGTACCCGGCAAGCAACTTGTCGATTAGCTCTTTATCCAGTTCCATCTGTTCCCCTCCAGTATCCAGGAACAGACGTTTACACGGAAATCAAAACACCCTCCCCAGACCCACCTAGGTCCACAACAATCGCTATCGCTGGAGCTACTTTCTTTGCAGGTTGGCTCGTCTTTATCCCGATCAAACTGGGGCTGATGCGAATATCAGAGGCACTGGAGCATGATCCACTTTTGCTTCTGCTTCTGGGCGGAATCTTCGGATCGGGGTGTTTCTTCTTCCTGCTGCTCCCTTTCCGCCTAAGGGTTGGCTTGCACGCCTTGAATGCGAGCATAACTCGATCCGCTATGTTCCGCAGCCTTTCAAACGCTGGATCGGTGATCCCTCAAGCGCTATATCATTGCCAGACAATGCGAAGGAAATTGTCATCTGCCGGGGGCGTCAAGACTATCTGGATAACTACAGCGCGTTCTTCCTTAATGCGCACGAGGATAATCCATATGGAATTCGGGTATGTTTCCGTCCACGGAGCGGTTCCGATCATTGGCTCAGCATTTCTACTGGGAGTCGCCTGAGCAAGCGCCAGGCAGGAATGCTCGCCAACGGAATCACTGCGGTAACCGAACTTCCCGTCCACTTCATCAAGCATGAGGTAGACGACGACGGCGTTATCCGTGAGGTGCCATGGTCCCCAGTCGCGGCCGCGAGGCCGCTTGTCTCGCTCGGTAAGTTTGCACTGGCAGGAACCCCGCTTCTCGGTGGACTTGCAGTTGGGGTATTGCACTCCAGCACTTCTTCAGCCGCGCTGATTGGCGTCGTTCTGTGGCTGGTTCAAACGGCTATCGTACTGATCTCTAGCCCTCGTTCGCGGCGGTCAAAACTCAGTTACCTTTACTGGAGCACAACGGCGATTACGTTCGCAGCGTCGTACGCAGCCGTTTTTCTGATCACCGCAAACGCTCTGGGCGCCCGGTAGCCATCGCTAGCCCTCCACGGTTCGCTTCACTGCCCGCAGACTGCATAGCGATAGAGCGCCGCCAACGGTGAGAAAAAGAGATGCCCGGAGCCTTCCACCGCAAAGGGACTTGCAAACAGAATAGAAAACAACAAGCGCAGATCCTTCGGCTTCGCCTCAGGATGACAGCTTTCTGACAAGGTATCGCTTCTACCGCTCCACCGTTCGCTTCAACTGTCCGCAGGCCGCATAGATGTCTCGTCCGCGGGGTTTGCGCAGATATGCGGTAATCCCGTTGGCGATCAGCTCCTGTTTGAAGGACTCGATGGTGGCTGGATCCGGCATCGCGTAGGGAATGCCGGGGCCCGGATTCCAGGCGATCAGGTTCACCTTGGCCGGCAGGTTCGTGCGCCGCACCAGCCGCGCTACCTCGCGCGCATGCTCAGGCTGATCGGTGATTCCCGCCAGCAGCACGTACTCGAAGGTAACCCGCTCGCGGGGGCGCAAACGCACCTGGCGCACGGCATCGATTACGGCCTCGATGGGCCATTTGCGGTTGATGGGCATCACCTCGGCGCGCACTTCGTTGTTGGGCGCATTCAGGCTGATGGCCAGCCGCGGTCGAATCTCCGGCGGCTCCGCGGCAAAGCGCTCGATCCCGGGCACGATCCCGGAAGTCGAAACCGTCATCCGCTGCGGGCTCAGCCCGACTTCATTCACCAGCAGGCGCACCGCCGCCATGAAGTTGTCGTAGTTGAGGAAGGGCTCGCCCATGCCCATGAAGACCAGGTTCACGCGGTCACGGCCCACTTCGACCTGCTGGCGGTCGAAGACCGCAAGCACCTGTCCGGCAATCTCGCCGGCTGCGAGGTTGCGCTGCAAGCCGAGCTTGGCGGTCAGGCAGAACTGGCAGTTCACCGCGCAGCCGATCTGGCTGGAGACGCAGATAGTGGCCCGGGACCAGGGCTTGATGGATCGAGATTCGTGCTCTCCCACCCTATCCGCAAAAGGCCGCGGATAGGATGGGGCACCCGGCCTGACGGATTGAGGTTCGTGCTCTCCCACCCTATCCGCAAAAGGCCGCGGATAGGATGGGGCACCCGGCCTGGTCGTGGGGTCGGCTTCCTCCTCGTCGGCAAGCTCGCTGCCGTCGCCCTCCGGCATCCAGACGGTCTCCACCGTCTCGGCCCTGGGACCGGGACACCGGATCAGGTAGCGCTCGGTGCCGTCTGTGGATTGGAAGACCTGGGCGATTGTGGGACGGCCTACCCGCCACCCGGCGGCAGTGAGGCGATCGCGCAGGGATTTTGGTAAGGTAGTAATCGAAGAAAGCTCTTCAACGCGCTGACGATAAAGAGCTTCGGCGATCTGCCTGCCGCGAAAGGCGGGTTCTCCCAGGGCATCCATCTGCCGGACCAAAGCGTTGGTATCTTCTCCGAAGAGATTCAGGCCTCCATCCGAGGGGGTTGCTGCGTCTAATCCAACAAGCTGGTTCCGGTCTTCATTCACAGTCCCAGTATTTCACTGCACCAACTGAAGAGCCAGCATTCGCCGTTATCTGTTGTCTTTTCAGCCGGTTGCTCTTTAACCGCCACGCAGGCGCCGTTTCGACGCCGTTGCCCTACAATCAGGAATTGACAGGACTCGCCTTGAATAACGAGCGCAACCTTCGCCGCACAGTATTGCCCAACGGCCTGATCGTTCTGACCGAGCGCATGGAACATCTGCGGTCGGTGGCGATGGGCGTGTGGATCAAATCCGGATCGCGCTGCGAGCCGGCTGAGACCAACGGCATCTCCCACTTCGTGGAGCACATGGTCTTCAAGGGGACCAAGTCGCGCACCGCGCAGTCGATCGCCCGCGAGATGGACGCGATCGGCGGCAACCTCGACGCCTTCACCAGCAAAGAGACCATCTGCTTCAACGTGAAGTCGCTCGCGGATCACGTGCCCATCGCCCTGGACGTGCTCACCGACCTGGTGCTCAATCCGGTCTTTGCGCCGCCCGAGATCGAGCGCGAGCGCGGCGTCATTCTCGAAGAGATCAAGATCGATGAAGACAATCCCGACGTGCTGGTGCACGAGCTGTTCACCCAGAATTTCTGGAAGGGGCACCCGCTGGGTAAGCCTATCCTGGGCACCACCGAAACGGTGGGCCGGTTGAACCAGGACCAGTTGCAGCAGTATCACAGCGACCGTTTCCACGGCGGGAACATCATCTTCTCCGCGGCCGGGAATCTCGACCACGACCAGTTCACCGCCGCCGTCGCCGAGAAGTTCTCCAGCTTGTCCGGAGGGGCAACGCCGGTGGAGCTTTCGGCGCCGCAGCCCAGCGCGCGCATTCTGCTACGCAACAAGAAATCTCTGGAGCAGGTGCAGATCTGCATGGGCGTCCCTGCGCCGCCCATCACCGACCAGAACCGCTACGCCACGCTGATTCTGAACACCGTGCTGGGCGGGGGCATGAGCTCGCGCCTCTTCCAGACCATACGCGAAGAGCGCGGCATGGCCTACTCGGTGTACTCCGACCTGAGCCCCTACCGCGACACCGGAACCCTGTGCGTTTACGCGGGGACCTCGGCGGGCAAGGTTCTGGAGGTTGTCAATCTTGTCGTCACCGAGTTCCGGAAGCTGAAGGAGGAACCGCTGAGCGACGAGGAGCTGACCCGCGCCAAAGACCAGGTGCGCGGCAACATCCTGCTTGGGCTGGAGAGCTCAAGCTCGCGCATGGCCAACCTGGCGCGCCAGGAGATGTACTTCCAGCAGTTCTTCACCGTGGATGAGATCATCAGCCGCATCGGCGACGTCACCGCGGCGCAGGTGCAGGCGATGGCCCAACGGCTCTTCAATCCGGAGCGGATTGCCATTACCCTGCTGGGCCGGCTCGATGGCCTGAAGCTGGGGCGCAACGAGCTGGTGTGCTGAAAGGCCACGCGCGTAAGGTTTCCGCATGACCAGGTGCCCCAGGTCTCAGATTCGAGACCTGGGGCACCCGCAATCTCGACAGGCTTGTGGCTGCGTGTAGCGCAAGCCGAGCGTCCCCTTTCCCTGCTGCGTCCTGTCTCTGAACATTCTCGAAGAGGGCGAAAGCCCTGCTCGAACTTCCTCTGGCGGCAAATGCGAGGCGGCGATCCGAAATACCGGGCGCAGATGTTCCGCGCCGCCCGGCGGGTCTACACTAGTACGAGAAACGCCGCACAGAGGCACAGGGATTTCATATGCCAATGAATCTACGCAGCCGCCGCTCGACTTCTGCCGGGAGCGCGATCACAGCCAACGGCTTCACGCTGATGGAACTGCTGATCGTCATCGCCATCATTCTGATCCTGATGCTGATGGCGATTCCCACCATCGGCAGCTTGAAGAAGAAGGCCAACGAGACCTCGGCCATCAACTCCGTCCAGGTCATCAACAAAGCCGAGATCCAGTACGAATCGAGCTATCCCACCAACGGATATGCCTGCTCGCTGCAGGCGCTTGGCGGAGATCCGGCGGCCGGGGCACCATCGGCTACCAGCGCCCATATCATCCAGCAGGATCTGGCCTCGGGATACAAATCGGGTTACATCTTCAAGATCGCCAACTGCACCAAGGTGACGGTGAACGGACAGGACCGCTTCACCGGGTACACGGTGACCGCGGTGCCTGAGACGGTGGGCAAGACCGGCGACCGCGGCTACTGCAGCGATCAGTTCGGAACCATCAAGCAGGATCCCGCGGGCGGAACCAACTGCACCCAGCCATTGCAATGAGAAAACTCCTCGGAATCAGCGGCGGCGGGCCTTTGCTCGCCGCCGCGCTGTTGTTGCCCAGCCTCCACGCGCAGCAGAAGCCGCCGTCCACCGCGGCGCTGGCGCAAAAGGTCGATCACCACTACAACACCCTGCGCTCGCTCAAGGCCAACTTTGTGGAGAATTACCAGGGACTCGGCATGTCGCGCACCGAGAGCGGCGTGCTCTACCTGCGCAAGCCGGGGCGCATGCGCTGGGCCTACACGCAGCCTGCCGGCAAAGTCTTTGTGCTGGACGGCAAGTTCGCGTGGTTTTACAGTCAGGGCGACCCTCAAGTGCAGCGCATCCCGGCCAAGGAACTGGATGACATCCGCTCACCGCTGCGCTTTCTGCTGGGCCACACCGAGCTTGAAAAGGAGATGAACCATCTCACCTCCGCGCCCGCGGCGAACGGCGAGTTCACGCTGAGCGGGCAGCCCAAAGGCCAGGAGAATCGCATCGTCCGTCTCACGCTCACCATCACCGCCGAAGGCGCGATCACCGGTATCGAGATGCAGGAGACGGATGGCGCGGTGACCCGCTTCACCTTCAGCGCCCAGCAGCCCAATGCGGCCATTGCGGCGGACGTCTTCCGGTTTACACCGCCGAAGGGCATTCCCGTCGTCGACGCTCCGCCGCCCGTGTAGCGGAAGCATCAGCAGGACAGCGAGGGAACAGAAGACGCAAAAAGGCAGGCCGCGAGGCCTGCCTTTTGAGCTGCTGGAGAGGGCTGAGCTTACTTGCCGGACTTGGCCGGGGCACTGGCCGGAGCGGTGGTGCCGTCCAGCACCGAGTGCGGCCCAGTGGAGCGTGCGTAGAGGACCACCAGGATCAGCGACGTGCACATGAAGATCACGGCCGACCAGGTGGTAAGGCGGGTCAGCACGTTGGCGGCGGCGCGGGGACCGAAGGCAGTCTGCGAGCCCTGCCCGCCGAAGGCGCCGGCCAGGTCGGCCGAACGGCCCTGTTGGATGAGAACCACGCCGACCAGGAACAGGCACACGATCACGTGGACCACAATCACGAAATAGAAGAGAATGTTCATGCTTGAAACTGCTTTCCAAACCCGCCGCGGCAGGCCCCGGGAAACTCTTGGTGCGGAAGGCGGGACTTGAACCCGCATGCCTTGCGGCGCCACCCCCTCAAGATGGTGTGTCTGCCAATTTCACCACTTCCGCACTGCCCTCTAAGTATAGCAAGAACCAGCGCGTGGAAGGAACGGACGAAACGGCGTGTTGTAGACTCTTCGCAAGACCATGCGCTGCT
>DAIDLI010000075.1 GCA_027449545.1 Acidobacteriaceae bacterium
CCCAGATCCCGCAATTCGCCGCCTATCTCAGCTTCACCGGCGGCCCAATCCTGCACGAGTTGGAAGAGAGATTTGGCGCACGATGCGCATTGCCGTTCTACTGCTCGGTTGATCCGGAGCTGTACCGGCCTACCCACCGGCGCGAGGCGTTCCGCTGCGATATGAGCTACCTGGGAACCTACGCCAGCGACCGCCAGCCCAAGCTGATGCAACTCCTCAACCATCCGGCAACCATGCTGCCGCAATCACGCTTCATCGTTGCCGGAGCACAGTACCCCAAGACTGAAGCATGGGCTCCGAACGTGGAGCGCATCGTTCACCTTTCTCCGCCAGAGCATCCGGTATTCTATTGTTCCTCGCGCTTCACACTCAACCTTACGCGCGACAGCATGGTGGCGGCTGGGTATTCTCCCTCGGTGCGATTGTTTGAAGCCTCAGCCTGCGGCGCAACGATTCTTTCTGATCCGTGGAGCGGCCTGGAACAATTCCTCACGCCCGGCCGCGAGGTGCTTCTGCCCAAGGATGCCTATGAGGTCACCGAGATCCTGCGCAAGTTTCCGGACGAAGAACGGGTGCGCATCGGCTTGAATGCCCGCGAGCGCGTTCTGGAGCAGCACACCGCCTCGCATCGCGCCTTGGAATTTGAGGAGATGGTCGAGCGCTGCTGCTCTGGAACTCGGCCCCGGGCATCCGGTGATGATAAGGAGATGCCACTTCGGTCGCATACACCCTCGCCAAGCGGCCGTTCTGCACGCTCGTCCAGTCCTGTGCAGGTTCAGTAAAAGCGCCGCAGGACTTCTCCATCGCCAGCATCATCCCCGCGCGGGATAAACGCAACGCGGGCCATCGGGCGCGTCGCTAAGCTCTGTCCACCGGCAGAGGTAGACTTCGTCCTCGGGCTGTGACTCAATCCGGAACCCTGAAGATCGCAGCATGGCTTCAGCGCAGGCGCGGTTCGGCACCCACCAGTTGGTTTCATCGTGCGCGTACTTGTGCTCGACGAAGTACATTTGTGGATAGCCCGGCCCTTCAAAGTGATCCTTGTCGAGAAAGTCGTAATCCTCGCTTACGGGCGCGACAGTCCGGCTGCCGCGCTGCATGCTTTGGAAGAGCAGCAGATCGCGGGCCACGTGCTCATGGATCAGGTCCAGCGCGAGGAGCGGGTGACGCAAGTGGTAGAGGACGCCCATGAAGATCACCACATCGAATCTTTCTCCCAGGGCGCCAATCTCCCACACGGTCATTTTGCGAAACTCAACGTCCGCACCCAGCACCCCGGCCGCAAAGCGCGCCTGTGCCAGGTAATGCTCATCGCTGTCGATGCCTACAACACGTTCAGCGCCGCGACGCTTCATCTCAAACGAATAGAAACCGGCATTGCAGCCAATATCGAGCACGCTCTTGCCGCTCAGGTCTGCGGGCAGCGCGTGGGCAAAACGCTCATACTTCACCTGCGGATAGTCTCCCAGAAAGTGCTCTGGCGCGGTCTGCATACCGCCCAGGCGAAGATTGTGAAACCACGGTCCGAGCGCGGCAATGCGCTGTTCAAGATCGGCAATCCGATCTTCAGCGGGAGACGATGTCGATAGCATGGGCGTGTTCATCCTGCGCGATGCGCGGTTGGCTCGAGGGGGCGGGGTTATCGCCCTGGAGCAGGCGAATGGCTTCGCGGTATCCGTGCAACGTGCCTACGTCCACGTAGCCGCGACCGGCGCGCACCGCGATTGCCGATCCGCCGCGGGCAATCCATGCGTTGATCAGAGTTCCGAAGTATTCATCGCCACGCTCGGGCGCGCGCCACAAATCGTACAGACTGTGAAAGACATGCCCGGGCATCTTGATGGCGCCCCAGATCCAGTTGCTCTGCGCGTTCTTGCTCTTTACCTGGATTTCCTGCACCCCACCCGCTTCGTCCGTGACAACCGCATCAAAGCACTCCGGCCGTTCGACCGGAAAGAGCAGAAGCGAGAGCGCGTCATCGGGCAGGTGCCGCAGGGCGTCCTCTGGAAACCAGATGGTGTCGGGCAGCCCGATGGCCACTGGCTCGCCGGCATGAATCAAGGGCCGGGCGCGGAAGACTGCATCGCAGAGGCCGCCCGGGTGCGGCTGCACGGCGTACACAATATCGGCGCCCCACGCGCGCGATCCGTAGTAGTGCAGAATATCGCCTTTGCCGGGCGAGATAATCATGCACAGCTTGTCGGCGCCGCCGCGAATCAGACGCTCCAGAAGATACTCGCTGACCGCGCGCGGACGCTCTTCGTCCCCTTCCACGCGGCTGCCTACCGGCAGCAGTTCCTTGGAGAAAGCGAGCGGCTGAATGCGATTGCCGGCTCCGGCGGCTGGAACAATGCCCCACATGGATCGATGCCTCCGTTGTTTCAAGATGCAAGTGCGGTTGCGGTTGTTCCACGCGCGATCTCATCGCATGCCGACTCGAGCTGCCGCGCACGATGCGCGGCGGTATGGTCGGCGAGGACCCGGGCCCGGCCCGCTTCGGCAATGGCGCGCAATTCTGTGTCAGAGAGCGAGAGCGCATCCGTCACATCGGAAGCGCTTTGCACGTACAGAATCTCTCTGCCAGGGGTAAAGAAGCTGTCCAGCCCATCCCAAGTGTCGCTGAGCAACGGCGCTCCGCAAGCCGCGGCTTCAAAGAGCCTCCCAGAAGGGCAGTAACCCAATTCCGCCATTACCCCCCGGGTCACGTTGAGTGTGGCGCGCGAAGAGCAGAAGAACGCCGGGTGCTGAACCGGCTCCAGGTGCGAAATGAAGTGGATGTTCGGCTGCCAGGGAAAATCCTGCGGGAATTGCGCACCGGCGAGTTGAAACTGGGCCGCTGTCATCCGCCTGGCCGGTTCCACAAAAAGCTCTTCCAGCTTTCGTTGCCGGTCAGCAGCATAGGTTCCCAGGTAGGAGAGGGATCCGCGGAAACGATCGATCGCCGCCGCCGGGAGGTGCGCCTCTGGATCCACGAAGCCGTAGAGCGGCACAACATTACGGGCTCCCAGACGGGTGCGCAGTTCCTTCAGGGCCTTGCCACCGGTGAAGCTCAACACCAGGTCAAAGCCGCTCAGATCAAAAGGTGGCAGATAGGCCGGCCGCATCCCCGTTTGCAAGCCCTGCAAAGTCACCGGAGTGTCCAGGTCATAGAAGGCTTTCACGCTGGCGCGCGAATCCAGAATCATGCGTGCGGCGTCGGCTCCATCCGGACAAAAGCTGGTAAAGAGGGCGACATCGGCCTGGTTCAGATCGCGGCGCGTGCAACCGGCGATCTCTCGCAGCGAGTTGTAGAGACACAGAGAAAGCCCCGCCGGAGCGGTCCATCCGTCGCGGGTAGAGGCGTAGTAAGGCACATCCCGTTCGTAGAACCTGATGGTGTGCCCCCGCCGCGCCAGCGCACGCACCAGGCCGCGCCAGAGCGTGGCATGCCCATTGCCCCACGATGAGGAGATGGACAGGCCAAAGATTACGACGTGCATGCACTACTCCGTGAGATCGCGGATGAGTGTCGAGAACCGTCAGCAGAGACGGTCCCCGGCCCCACCATGCGAGCAGGAGCCGGGGAGAAGATGAGCCGATGGTATTGGGCGAGAGGCCCCGCCCGCACTATGCGGCGCGATGCTTGCTATGCGACCCGGACTTGCTGCCACTCTCTGATCGGTGTTCCGTCCCCTTCTCGCTCTCCGGGTGAATCAGTTTGTTGAAGTTGCTCTGCGCGCCTTCGGCAGTCTGCTCCTGGTAAAGCAGTTCCAGATTGTTCTCGTCGAACTTCTGGAAGAACTCGTCCCAGGAGATCTCTTTCAGGTTCTTGTCGTTGCGGTTGGGCGCGTTGGGGAACTCGAAGCGCAGAATTCCGGTTTCCCCATTGCGTTCTGTTCCGGAGACTTCGACGGGGACAGCCTTGCGCGCCTCCGCCCATTTGCGGATCTCTTCATGATTGCGGGTAGTTTTGGAAGACGCCATGCGGTTCCCCTCCTGCTGGTCAAGAAGATTCAGCCGGGAAGGGACAGGTTGTCTCTGCGCGTTTGGCCCCTGGCTTGGGGAATGGCAGCCGCATCGTGGCAAAGACTGAGCAGCCCGCGATATCGGCGGTCAAAACTAGTTGGCCACGGCGGGTCTGGAGTCGCAAGCGAACGCGTCTTACTGCCGCACCACTTCCCCGCCCTTCATCACAAACTTCACGCGCTCGACAACCGAGATGTCCTCGAGCGGATTGCCCGGAACGGCTACGATATCCGCGTAGAAGCCGGGCTTCAGTTGTCCGATATCGTTGGCCCAGCCCAGCAGTTTTGCGCCATTGAGCAGATCGGCCTGCAAGACCGCCAGTGGGGTC
>DAIDLI010000076.1 GCA_027449545.1 Acidobacteriaceae bacterium
CGTTCCCATACCTCGTCGGCTTGCCAGGGTTGCAGACCGATCCGCTCCGGCCGCTCGTGCGCCGCGAAGACTTCGGCCTCGAAGTCCAGCCGCTTGTGGGGCAGGGGACCGAGTGCGTCGGCGGGCTCCAGATCGATGAAGTGCTCCGGCGCCTGCACCGCGTTCAGCTCCGGCTCGGCCGGCGAGCGCCAGCGGTCCGGCTCCGGCCCCAGATATTCCACCTCATCGACAGCGGCCGGAGTCCGCAGGAACGCGGGCACATCGGTGGGCAGATGGGTGACGGCCAAATTGTTGATCATGCGATGGCCTTTGGCGTCCCATCCATGAGCGGAGGGAGGCACAGCGATTACGCAAAGGAACGCAGCCACGGGCGCGGCTGCGCCGAAACGACGCAGAAAACCAATTGTCCGGAACATGGCCAACAGTATACGCAGTTTGGCAGCGCCAACAGTGCTCCGAAGCGGTCGTGCGGGCCGGAAGGCCCGCACGACTGCCGACCAGAGGTTGACGTTCCTGCTCCATGGAGACTGGCACTATGGCCTACCAGGAGCCCGGCGCTCTCCTGCGTTCGCAGCTTTCCTCGTAACTGGGCCGTTTCCCATCCGGTTTTTGCGACGGAAAAAAGTCGGGGAGTGCTTATACTTTAGTGTTATCGTTCGACCTTTCAGTTTTCGCCCGCGGGCTCGCCAGCCTGTGCCGCGGGCGCGCAGAATGCCAGTTTCGACGACTTGGGGAGATTCATGCCAGTGGATGTGGAGGAGATCGGGATGACTGGGCATGCGCCTGTGGCCCCGGCTCGCGCGACCGCCTTCGGCATCGTCACCACATCGACTGGAGTGCTGGCGCTGCTGCTGGCCTCAGGCGCCTTCGCAGAGACCTACATGAGGACGCATCGAGCGGATGCGCTGCTGATGCTGGCCGGGCTGGCCGCGGCAACCTTCCTCATCCTCCGCCGCCTGGCCCCGGCCGCACCTGCCGGCGAGCCCATCGGCGAGATTCTCGATTCGACGGGAGCTGCTCTCCTGGCTGTCGGCATGGACGGTCGCATTCTCTACGTGAACCCGGCCGCCGAGCATCTTCTCGGCTATCTCCGCTCGGAGATGCTGACCACCTGGGAGAAGCTGGCCGTTCTCGCACCCGGAGAAGGCGCCCGGCTGGTTCGCGAGATGGAGAAGCTCTCCGGACTCGAACTCCATCCCGAGCCCACCCCGATTGCCCGTCTGGGCGCCTACCTGCAATGCCTGCGCCAGTTGCCTCCGAGCGTGGTTCCCGCCTTCGATGCGCAGTTGCGCCGCAAGGACGGCAGTACCATTCCCGTGGTGTTGCATATCTCCGCGCTCCGCGCCCAGGATGGGACCGTCACCGGGCTCGTGGCCATCGCGCTGGATCAGTCCGCCACCCGCCGCCAGGAGCAGGCGCAGCGCGAATCGCAGGAGCGGTATCGCGATCTGTTCGAAAACTCCAGCGAGATGATCGCGACGCTCAGCCCTACCGGCCGCTTCGTCTATGCCAATCCCGCCTGGAAGCGCTGCTTCGGCGAGGACACCACGGCGCTTCTGGCGCTCGAATCCTTCGACCGCCTCTTCTCCGGCGCCAGCCGCGCCGAAGCTGCGGCTCTGTTCCGCCGCGCACTGGAAGGCGATGTGGTGGAGCGGGCGCCGCTCCGCCATCATGCCGACGACGGGCGCGTCCTTGACCTCGAGCTGAGTCTTAGTCAGCGCCACAAAGCGGGTAATCCGCTCGCGGTCCGTTGTCTGCTGCGCGACGTCACCCAGCAGAAACAGCGCGAAAACCGCCTGGCCCTCCAACTCGCCGTGACCCAGATCGTCAATGAGAGCGCCTCCCAGCAGGAGGCCGCCATGCGCGTGCTCGAAGCCCTCTGCGTCGCTCAGGGGTGGGATCTTGCCGTGGAGTGGCTGGTCGATGACAAGGGCCACCACCTGGAGTTCTGCACTGCCTGGGGAGTTCCCGGCAAACCCGCCGAGAGCCTGATTCAGGAGAGTATGGGCGTGTCGCTGCCCAGCGGCGCCGAACTTGCCGGCCGCGCCTGGCGCGAGGGCCGCACCGTTGGGGGTGCGGACCTGGCTTTGCTTCCGGGCAGTCCCCGCGTCATCGCCGCGCTGCGCCAGGAGATGAGGGCTGCCTGGGCAGTGCCCGTGCGCGTGGGTTCCGAGGTGTTGGCCGTGCTCGAGTTTTATTGCCGCCTGAAGCGCCGCGAAGACCGCGAAGTCATCGCCGCCATCGAACTGGCTGCCGCTTCCCTGGGACAGATGCTGGCCCGCACCCGCGAGCGCGGCCGCGCCGAGGAGCTGAGCCGCCAGCAAAAGATCCTGCTCGACGCCGTCTCCGACGGCATCTGCGGCATTGATCGTCACGGCCGCGTGACCTTCATCAATCCCGCGGCCGCCCGGCTGCTCGGTTCCGCTCCGGAGGAACTGACCGGCAAGCCCGTCCACGAGTTGCTGCACGGCCGCGCCGACCGCACCTGCAGTGAAGATTGTCCGCTGTTGCGCGCCGCCGAGGCCAGGGTTGCCGCCGCCGGCGAAGAGACCATCTATGGCATCGACGGCCGCTCGTTCCCGGCTGAGTACGTCTTGACCCCGATCCCCGATCAGGGCCGCTTTGCCGGTTCCGTCCTCAGCTTCCGCGACATCAGCCAGCGTTCGGCGCTCGATCGCATGAAGGACGAGTTCATCTCCACCGTCAGTCACGAGCTGCGCACCCCGCTCACCTCCATCCGCGGCGCGCTCGGACTGCTGTCGTCCGGGATCCTCGGCCAGTTGAATGAGAAGGGCACGAACCTGCTGCGCATCGCGCTCAGCAACAGCGACCGCCTGGTTCGCCTCATTAACGACATCCTCGATCTCGAACGCATCCAGAGCGGGCGCGAGCCGCTGACCTTCCGTCCCGTGCGCATCGCCGACGTGGTGCGCCAGGCCATCGACGGAATGCAGCCGGTGGCCGATGCCGCCGGTGTCCGTCTTCTCCACGATGCGCCGCAGGTCGAGATCCAGGCCGACTCCGACCGGCTGCTGCAGGTGGTGACCAACCTTCTCTCGAATGCCATCAAGTTCTCGCCGCCCAACTCGACGGTCAGCGTGATGACCCGTCCCGGAGCAACCGGCATCACCCTCTCGATCATCGATCATGGGCGCGGCATTCCCGCCGATAAGCTGGAGGCGATCTTCGGTCGATTCCAGCAGGTGGACGCCTCGGATTCCCGCCAGAAGGGCGGCAGCGGCCTGGGTCTCGCCATCTGCCGCACCATCGTGCACCAGCACTCCGGGCGCATCTGGGCGGAGCGCAACCCGGTGCGCGGCTCCACCTTCCGGGTCTTTCTCCCTTACCGTCCCGAAGCCCTCGATTCTGCCGTTCCGGAGATGCCGTTGGCGGAGAGAGAAGCAACGGGCGCGTAAGCCGCCTGGAAAAGGGCATCCAAAAAGATACTTGCTTTGATCTCTATCCTTGCAGAAGATTTGAGGAGACATTGTGGCGCGCAAAATCCTGATCATCGACGATGAAGACGATATTCGCGAGGTCGCGGCGCTGAGCCTGGAAAGCGTGGCGGGCTGGGACATCGTCACCGCCAACTCCGGCGCTCAGGGACTCGCGCGCGCCGCCGAACACCAGCCCGACGCCATCCTGCTGGACGTGATGATGCCGGGCATGGACGGGCCCACCACCTTCCGCGAACTGCGCAACAATCCCGCAACCGCGCGCATCCCGGTCCTGCTGCTGACCGCCAAGGTGCAGGCGAACGACCAGCGCCGCTTTGCCGATCTCGGCGTTGAGGCGGTGCTCTTCAAACCTTTTGACCCCATGACGCTGTCTGAACAGATTGCCAGCGTGCTCGGCTGGAAATAGCACCAGGGGTCAATTCATGGGAACCGCTGATCTGAACCACGAACGGGAAGACGCAGTCGCGCGGGCGCTTGACGCCATGTGGCACAAGTTTTTGCCGGATATCCGCCACCGGGTCGAGGTGCTGGCCCTCGCCGCCCAGGCCGCCGCGGCCGGCCCTCTCAGGGAAGAGCAGCGCGTCTCCGCCCACGCTGCCGCCCACAAGCTTGCCGGAAGCCTGGGCACCTTCGGCCTGGACCGCGGCACCGAACTGGCCCGCGAACTGGAGATTCGCCTCAGCGGCAACCGCATCGGCCCCAGCCAAGCTCCCGATCTGGAACGCGGCGCCACCGAGCTCCGCGCCATCATCGAAAACCGCAAGTAACCGCCGGTCCTCGCCCACGCCGTCTCTTTGTTGTGCGGCTGGGGCGGGGACCGGCCGGCTGCTTCCAGTTACACTCATTCCTGATGCCCTGGCAAAACCCATCTGCGCCCCAGCTCGACTTCAGCTTCGAGGAGCCGCGGCAGCTCCGCCGTATCTGGCCCGTGCGCGAGCTGGTCGGCCAGGTCCGCTCTCTCATCGAGCAGGAGTACGGCGACATCTGGGTGGAGGGCGAGATCTCCAACTATCGTCCCGCGCCGTCCGGCCACCTGTACTTCACACTCAAGGACGCCGAGGCGCAACTGCCCATCGTGCTCTTCCGCCGCCAGGCCATGCTGCTCCGCTTCCGCCCCGAGGACGGGCTGCACGTGCTGGTGCGGGGGCGCGTGAGCGTCTACGAGCAGCGCGGCCAGATGCAACTCGTGGCTGAGACCATGGAGCCGGTAGGTGCTGGTTCTCTTCAGCTTGCGTTCGAACAGTTAAAGGAGCACTTGAAGGCTGAAGGGCTGTTTGAGACGGCCCGTAAGCGCCCGCTCCCGGCTTTCCCGCGCTGCGTCGGCATCGTCACCTCGCCCACCGGCGCGGTCATCCGCGACTTCCTCAATGTGGTCGGCCGCCGTCATTCCGGCCTGAACGTTCTGCTTTACCCGGTCAGCGTGCAGGGCGACTCCGCCCCGGCTGAGATCGAGACCGCCGTGCACGAGCTCAACGCGGCGACCGACCTGGTTGACCTCATCGTGGTCGCCCGCGGAGGCGGCTCCCTCGAAGACCTGGCCGCCTTCAACAGCGAGCGGGTAGCCCGGGCGATTGCATCCAGCCGGCTTCCGGTGGTATCCGCGGTCGGGCACGAGACGGACTTCACAATCGCCGATTTCGTTGCCGACCTCCGTGCCCCCACTCCTTCCGCCGCAGCCGAACTGGTGACCGAGGCGCAGCACAAGATTGCCGAACGCCTGGCGGAGCAGGAGCACCGTCTCGATCGCGCCGTCCGCTTTCAGCTTCTCAACGCCCGCCAGCGCTTCAGCCGGGTGCCGGTGAGCCGCTCTGAGGGCCGGATGACGGCGATCCTTCACCGCCTGGAACAGCGGCTGGACGATCTCGCCTTCCGCGCCGAAACCGCCCTGCGCGGCCTGGTGCGCAACCGCTGCGATCGCGTCGGCGATCTTAGCGGCGCGGTGCTGCGCCACGATCCACGCCAGCGCCTGGCTCACGCCGGAGCCCATCTGGCCGACTTCCGCGCTCGCCTGGACCGCTCTGTGGAGCGCAAGATCGAAGCCGCAGGCTCGCGGTTGCGCGCCTTGGATGCGCGCCTCCACTCGCTTTCGCCGCTGGCGGTGCTCGACCGCGGCTATGCGCTGGTGCTCAATGAGCAGGGCGGTGTCGTTCGCTCGGCCGATCAACTCAATGCGGGAGACCTCGTCCGCACCCGCCTGGCCCAGGGATCCTTCGCCAGCCGCGTCGAGGAGGTGGATCGAACTCCCCCGGCAGGGCATACTGTTCCCAGGACAACCCACAAGAAAGCACGATGACAAAAGACACACGCAAGCTCTTTGGCACCGACGGAATCCGCGCGCGGGCAGGCGAATCGCCCCTGGACGCCAAAACCATCTACGCCGTTGGCCTGGCTCTGGCCCACACCCTGCGCAAGCCGGGGCCTTCCGCCGGCTCGAAGAATTCTCCTGCGCCGCGCGTCCTCCTCGGCCGTGACACCCGCGAGTCCAGTCCCTGGATTGCCGCCACGATGGCCGCCGGATTGCGGGCGGCAGGCGCCACTGTCGAGAGCGCTGGCGTGATTACGACTCCGGCCGTTGCCTTCCTGGCCCGCACCCACGGATTCCAGGCCGGGGTGGTCATCTCCGCCTCCCACAATCCCTGGGAGGACAATGGCATCAAGCTTTTCGGCGGCGACGGTTTCAAGCTGCCAGATGCGGTCGAGCTCGAAATCGAAGACGAGATCTTCCATCACCTGGCGCAGATTGAAACGCCCGATCCCGCCGGCCTGCCCCCGGTCGAGGACAACCGCGCCTATCGTCACGATTACATCCAGTTCCTCATCGACTGCGTGCCGGGGCTGTCGCTCGCCGGCCTGCGCATCGTCGCAGACTGTGCCAATGGCGCGGCAGCGGCCATCGCCCCCGAGCTTTTCCGTCGCCTCATGGGTGAGGCCGGCCAGGTGCTGCTCCAGAACGTCGAACCCGACGGCCGCAACATCAACCTGAACTGCGGCGCGCTGCATCCCGAAGCGGTAGCCCGGGCGGTGCAGGAGCGAGGCGCCACTGTGGGCCTCACCTTCGACGGCGATGCCGATCGCTGCCTGCTGGCGGGCGCCCGTCAGAACGTGATCAACGGAGACGCCATCCTGCTGATGGCCGCCCGCGACCTCAAAGAGCGCGGGATGCTGACCAACGACGTGGTCGTCGCCACAACCATGTCCAACATGGGACTGGAGGCGGCACTGAAGCGCAGCGGGATCCGCATGCTGCGCGCGCCAGTGGGCGATCGCTACGTGCTCGAAGAGATGCAGAAGAACGACGCCGCCCTCGGCGGGGAGCAGTCCGGGCACATCCTTTTTCCGCATCTGGCCACCACCGGCGATGGGCTGTTGACGGCTCTCGTGATTCTGGATCTTCTCGCTCGAACAGGCAGTTCGGTCGAAGATCTCACGCAGGACTTGAAGGTTTTTCCTCAAGTGATCGTCAACGTGAAAGTCCGGGAAAAGAAGCCTCTGGAGAAGATTCCCTCGGTGGCCGCCGCCATCCGTGCTGCTGAGGAGGAGCTCAAAGACTCCGGCCGGGTCGTCATCCGCTACTCCGGCACCGAGGCCCTGGCGCGCGTCATGATCGAGGCCGAGAGCGAGCAAGCCATGCGCCATCACGCCGAAGCCATCGCGGCAGCGATCCGGGCGGAGCTGGGAGCATAACCGCAGAAGCCTCCGAGAGTGCACTGGCGGAACCCTCGGAGGCTCTCTCCATCCCCGAGTTCCTCTTCGGGCGGGCGGCAGCACGTCTCGATGTGCAGGACGAAACGGGTCGTCGAAAGCCGAGGTTCACTTACATGAACTTCAGGTTCATGAGGTTCATGGCCTCGCGCAGTTCCTGCGCAAGCTGAAGCGCATCGCCGGTCTTGAAGTTGTGGGACCAGTAGAGCTGCGGTTTTTCGTCCGTCTCCTGGTTGTACAGGCACCCGATATCCCAGCCATTCTTCTGCTGCTGGCCGATGACCTTGTTCACCTCCGAGGCGATCATTCCAAAATCGGGGATCACCGCGGCGTTGTGTCCGCCGCCATAGGGCATGAAGTGCGCATGCGTCTCGACGTTCAGGTAAGGGTTGATGTTGGTTCCTCCCAGCATCATCTGTTCCCGTCGTGGCAGCTTGTAGACCACCACGCCATGCGCCTGCACCGAGGGCTTGGCGCCGAGAATTTGCCCAATCTGCTGGGCGGGCAGCGGCGTCAGCGGGTTCGCCGGAGGGGTTTGCGGGAAAGGCGTGGAGGTGACTTTGAGAGCGGCCTTCACGCCCGTGGCAATTGCATTCGGATCCCCTTGCGCCCGGAAGTGCACGAACCACACCAGCGGATCGAAGTCGTACATGTGCTGGTGTTGAGCCTGGAACGTGATGTTGTTGGCGATGAGCTGATGGATGAAGGGATTCAGTTCGTGCGCCTTCAGGCACATGTCGGCGTTCATCACGACTTCGTCTCCCCCGCCGCCGGCTGATTGAAAGTCGAGACCGCCGTGGATGATGAATGCCGGGGTCATAGGCACGCCATGCAGATGCACGTTGGGAATGTCCTTGCGCTCGATGCTGATTGAGAACACGCCGTTGGAGGCCTTGCCTTTCGCCTGGATGATCTGCTCAATCATCTGCTGAGCAGCTTTCGACGGAGTGGTATCGTCGCCGGAAGATCCCTGCGCGGATGCAATGCGGGTTGCGAAGGTGTTTGCGGCCATCATGCCGCCGGTTACCGCTGCACCGAGCCGGAGCATACGGCGGCGCGAAAGCGGCGTGGCCACTGGAAGGGTACTCATCAAGACGTCTCCTATGGAAGGATTGATCGATGAAGTCCACCGCATGCCGATCCGCTCGCCTGCATCGCCATGCGTGGGAAGATGGCGCTCGCCGCCATCTTGGTTCTCTGATGCCAGCGCTTGCGAGCGGAGATGCAGCACCCGCGGCCTGCTTGCGCAGCCGTTGTGGCGCGATCAAGCTTCTGTTTGCGGCATGCAAAGTGAAGCCAGAGCAGGTCTGGAGACACACGCGACCGTTGCCCGAGGAAGGGACAACGGCGGGCTAGAACTTCAGTTTTCTGCGAATGGGCTGAAGCTGATGCTTTTCCGGTTCGCTGATCCCGCCGAATTCGCGCATAACGTTCAAGGCGAAGCTCACGCCAATCTTCACGCCGAAGCGTTCCATGGTGCTGGGAAGGGTCACGCTGCTCGGAGGTGAGTAGGCATTGCTCAACGCGGTGGCCATGCCGAAGCCGAGGATGCCGGAATAGTTCGGCACCTCGACGCCCTGATTGTTGAACGCGACAAACTCGCTGCGCAGCGCCCACCAGACGCGAGACGTATCGGTCCCTGCGCCTTTGCGGAAGTAGCGTGGGTCCTGGTGGAAGATCGTCGGCAGCAGTGCGTCGGTGAAAAAGAAGGTGGAGGCGAGATTGGCTGCGTTATACCCGACGAGTTGCCCGAAGGCGTTCGATCCGGTGCCGTAGTTCGGGCCATAATTGGCAACCTTGTCGGCGCCCGCGAACATCACCGATTCGATCGGGAAGGAGACGTCGATCGTCTTGCGGTAAGCCATCTCGAACTTCTGCCGCGTTTGCAGCGGCGCGACTGGAATGGTGGGGTCCTGGATGGTTTCATATCCAGGAAAAAGCCAGAGCACGCGCCGATGCGGCAGTGGCGCAGGCGGGAGCGAAGGCTCAATGGGGGCCTGGCTCCAGCACGACGCCGATGCAGAAAAGAGGAAGAGAAGCGCGGCCGCAGCGAACAGGCTCCGCGACCATTTGCCGGGCATGAGGTTTGCGATCATTCTCTCGGGGAAGCAGGTGGTCTGGCGGAGCAAGCCTGGAGCTATACTCTGCGCTTTCTGTTGGATGTGTCGCCACTTGTTTGGTGAGGCACAGGTGCGGTGAACTTTCCGTCATGTTGAAGGAGAGGCGTCGGTGTTTGGTCGAATCTGGCGCGGAATCCGCAGCCAGGGCGCCCGCCTGCCGCTCAGCCTTCGTCGGCAATCAGCAGGCGCATGTCGCGCAGGTTCTGGCCGGTCGGGCCGGTCACAATCGAGTCGCCCAGCGCTGTGAACAACGGACAGGCATTGAACTCCCGTAAGGAGCGTTCCGGATCGTAGCCGAAGGCGCGGGCGCGTGATCCGGTGGTAGGGTCGGCGATGGCGCCGGCGGTCCTGGTATTGCCGTCGATGCCATCCGATCCTGCGCTGAGCACGGCCAGGCGATCACTGGGATATTTTTCGAGTTCCAACGCGCAAGCCAGCGCGAACTGCTGATTGCGTCCTCCGGCGCCGGGATTCTCATTAAGGGTCACCGTGACTTCGCCCACCGAGATCAGGCAAAGCCGCGGATGCGCCTTGCGCAGGGAATGGAAGCGCTCCAGCAGATAGGTGGCCGCCTTGGCGTAGTCCCAGTCATCGCAGCTATTGTCCACTACGGTGAAATAGCCGGCCTGGCGCGCCAGCGCGCGTGCGTTTTCGATCAGATCGTGACTCGAGAGCAGAATCTCAAACACCGAGTCGCGAAACGCCGGATCCTCGCCACTCATGCTTTCGGCAGAAGGGTTGCGGCGAGGCGGCTGCGCGTCTTTCCGGGGCAGCTTCGGGAGAAAGGAGGGCAGACGGCTTTTGGTGCCGGGAGACTCCGGTATATTGCCGCCGTCGAAGAATGCGCGCACCGCCGCAGGCAGTTGCTCCCGCATACCGTAGCGGGTGATCAGTTCGCGCGCTTCGGCCACCGTGGAGTGATCGGGGGAGCTCGGGCCGGAGGAGAGCGCGTCGAGGGTACGCAGCGGCACGTCGGGCACCAGCAGACTCACTTTCAGCGCCTCCGGCGCCGCCATCGCCAGGCGCCCGCCCTTCACCGCGGAGAAGTGCTTGCGCAGCGTGTTGATCTCGCTGATGGGCGCCCCCGAGCCGAGCAGCACGCGGTGGAATTCCTTGGTGTCCTCGAGACTGATCTGCGGATCGAGGGGCAGATCGAACATCGCCGAACCTCCTCCCGAGATCAGGAAAAAGACGAGCGTGTCTTTGCGTGCTTTTCTCAGCAGTGCAAGCGTCGTACGCGCCGCCGCAAACGATTCTTCGTTGGGCAGGGGATGGCCGCCCTGGAAGTAACGGAAGCGCCAGTTGCGCTTGCGCGGCGGCTGATTGGTGCAGCAGACGCCGCGCATGCCTTTGCGCCGCTTCATGCGGTCCAGCAGAATCTCCAGCATGGGCGCAGCCGCTTTGCCGATGGCAATCACGAAGATGCGCTTGTACTGCGCCAGGTCGATGATCTCCGGTCCGCTTCCATCGGGCATCAGCCGCACCAGCTTGTTGTCGTCGAACCGGATGCGCCGGTCGAAGGCCGAAGCGATGTTGCAGGCCTCCAGCGCCCCTGTGAAGATGCCGCTGGCTGTCGCATGAAGACTATCCAGAACCACGTCACTTGCCGGAGTCATTGCACCTGCTCCTTCAACCAACTTGCCAATGCCTGCTGCATGGGCTCCAGTTGGCCGTTAAAAAAATGATCTGCGTCGGGAATAAGAATGAGCTTGCGGGGAGCGGCCGCGGACTCTGCAACCTCGGCGAGTTGCGAAGCCGGTCCAAACTCGTCGCGATCTCCGCTCAGGAATAATTTGGGGAGATTCGCTTCTTTAAGAAAGCGGTAGTGATAATCGCGGCCGTCGGCGTGGGTGGGCAGCCCCAACGCGATCACCGCGCGCACATCCTTGCCGGTCTTTTGCGGTCCACAGCAGGCCCACAACGCCATCGCCGAACCGAAGCTGAAGCCTGCCACGATGAGCGGCCGCTGGTACTCGCTGTCGAGCCACTCCAGCGCGGCCAGCACATCTTCGACTTCAGCTTTGCCGTCGTGCGCGCCCTGGCTCAGGCCGGTGCCGCGAAAGTTAAAGCGCAGCACGGGCCAGCCGAAGCCCCAGGCGCGATCGTTGAAGACCTTCATGGCCCGGTAGACGACTTTGTGGTGCATGGTGCCGCCATAGGCGGGATTCGGATGGCATACGAGCGCCGCGTAGGGTGCGTCGGGAGCGCCGGTATTCAACAGCGCCTCCAGCCGGCCGGCAGGACCGGTCAACGCCACACTGCGCGTGGTGGGGACCCAGGCTTCTGCTACCGCCCGGGAGGAACCGAATGGGGAGCTCATGCCAATCCTCATTCTACGCGTACTCCACTGCGGCGGAACAGATTGCTATCGAATCAGTTTGGTGTTGTGAAATCAATGGCTTGGGGTGTTCCCATCGGAAATCCTCCGGACGGATGGCTGGTTTGCCAGCCAATCGGAACGCCGCGCGAACTCCTTCCGCTGAAGCACATATTGGCCGGCCCGTGGTGTGGCCCTACGGTATTCTGGCTGCATATGTTCGAACCGATCGACCCTATCGCTCTCACGCGCCAGATCTGCGCAATCGAATCCACCACCTACTATGAAGGCCCGGTGGGCGATTTTCTGGCCGAGTTTCTCTCCGCGCGCGGATGGGCCGTCGAGAAGACGCCTGTCGAGCAGCCGAGCGAGAGCGGGGGCACCGGGCCGCGGTGGAATGTGTATGCGGGCCCCCAGGGGCTGACGCCCGATCTTGTCTTCTCCACGCACATGGATACAGTGCCGCCGTACATCCCCTTCCGCGAGGATGAAGAGTTCCTGCACGGCCGCGGAGTCTGTGACGCCAAGGGCATTCTGGCTGCTCAGGCAGCCGCCGCCGAGGTCCTGCGGAACGAGGGTCTGCCAGTGGGGCTGCTCTTCGTCAGCGGAGAAGAGCGGGACTCCGCCGGGGCCAAGGCAGCCAATGAGAATCCCAAGGGCAGCCGTTTCCTCATCAATGGAGAGCCCACGGACAATCGCCTTGCGCTGGCGTCGAAGGGCGCTCTGCGCGCGGTCTTTCGCGCGAGCGGGAAGATGGCCCACTCCGCCTATCCCGAACTGGGCGACTCTGCCGTGCACAAGCTGGTGGAGGTGCTTGCCCGGCTTCTGGCGCTCGATCTTCCAGTTACCGAGGACGTAGGACCCAGCACGCTGAACATCGGCCAGGTGCAGGGCGGGTATGCTCCCAACGTGATTGCCGACAAGGCAGAAGCACAGGTACTGGTTCGGCTGGTGGGTGACTCCACCCCGGTTCGCGAGGCGCTGGTCAAGGCCGCGAAGGATCTTGCCGAGGTGGACTTCACGCTGGAGATTCCCTTCGTGCGCCTCAGAGCTGTTCCCGGCCTGCCCACCATGGTCGCGAAGTTCACCACCGACATTCCCCAACTGTCCAACTGGGGCGAGCCGCTCCTGCTGGGCCCCGGCTCCATCCACGTAGCGCACACGCCCTACGAGAAGCTGGCCAAGAAGGAGCTTCTCGAAGCCGTCGAACTCTACGTCCAGGTGGCGCGGCAACTCCTAAGCTGACGCGAATCTTCTTCGGATTTCAATAGCAGGGCTGCCTCCGCCCTGCTATGCTGACTTCTGATTCCCGGCCCCAATTTATCCCCAAGAAGCGAGGTCCATCATGGCAACCATCGCAGGTCCTGCTGCCAACAAGGCGGCGGAAACCTCCGCATCCCCTCACGTCACGCCTGAGCGCATTCTGCAGATGACCTGGGGCTACGCAGTCCCACTGGTTCTGGAAGCGGCCGTGCGCCATCGTGTCTTCGATGTGCTCGACAGCGGGCCGATGACGCTCTCCCAGGTCGCCGGTGCGACTGGCGCTTCCGAGCGCGGGCTCGCCGGCATTCTGAACGTGCTGGTGGGTTTTGAGTTTCTGAGCAAAGACGGCGACGTGTACGGTCTGACGCCGGAAAGCTCCGCGTTTCTGGTCAGCACCAAGCCCAGCTTCCAGGGCGGCATCCTGCGGCACGCCAGCCAGCAGCTTATTCCCGCGTGGCTGCACCTGAATGAAGTGGTCGCCTCCGGCCGTCCAGCCCATGCGGTCAACGACGAGCAGAAGGGCAAGGAGTTCTTTGCCCAGTTTGTCAACGATATCTTTCCCATGAGCTACCCTGCCGCGCAGGATCTGGCGCAGCATCTTCGCCTCGATCTGATGAGCGGTCCGGTCAGCGTTCTCGACCTGGCGACCGGCTCCGGGGTGTGGGGGATTGCGCTGGCGCAGAGCGCGCCGCAGGTGCGGGTTCGCGCCGTGGATTGGCCGGACGTGCTCAAAGTGACGGCGGGCACGGTCGGCCGCTTCGGTCTCACCGACCGCTTCACCTTTTCCGCGGGCGATCTGCACACTGCCGACTTTGGCTCCGGCCATCACGTGGCCACGCTCGGACACATTCTGCACAGCGAGGGCGAAGAACGCAGCCGCACGCTGCTGGCGAGGACGTTTGAGGCGCTGGCGCCGGGCGGCACGATCGCCATCGCGGAGTTCCTGGTCAATGCCGAGCGCACCGGGCCGGTGAACGGGCTCATCTTTGCCGTCAACATGATCGTGAACACGGAAAACGGCAACACCTACTCCTTCGAGGAGATCTCCGGCTGGCTGCGCGAGGCCGGCTTTGTGGAAGCGCGCACGCTTCCGGGTCGCGGTCCATCGCCTATGATCCTGGCCAACAAGCCGTAGACTTCCTACAGCTTTCCGTGTCCCATCCTTCGCGCCCCGTTGGCGCGAAGGATGGGAAGCTTCCATCTCCCTTTTCGATCCATCGCCAGGAAATTGTCCGCTCATTCCGCTCTCCCAGGAAATCCATCTATCCTTGACTCATGCACGACGACGCTTCCCCAGCCTCCGCCAATCAGCTTGAACACTCCGCCTCCTCCTACCTGCGCTCGGCGCGCCATCAGCCGGTGCAGTGGCATCCCTGGGGCGAGGCCGCCTTTGCCCGCGCCCAGGCTGAAGACAAGCCCATCCTGCTCGATATCGGCGCGGTCTGGTGCCACTGGTGCCACGTGATGGACGGCGAGTCCTACGAGGACCCCGAGGTCGCCACGTTCATCAACCAGAATTTTGTGGCGGTGAAGGTGGATCGCGACGAGCGCCCCGACGTGGATGCCCGCTATCAGGCTGCTGTGTCTTCCATCAGCGGCCAGGGAGGATGGCCGCTGACCGCATTTCTCACTCCCGACGGACGTCCCTACTTCGGGACCACCTATATTCCGCGCGACGACCGTTACGGCCGGCCCGGCATCGGGCGCGTGCTGGCCGCGATGGCCCAGGTGTGGCGCGAGCGCCGCGAAGAGGCGCTGGAGACCGCGGCCAGCGTGATGGCGGCCATCGAGCACAATGAGAGCTTCTCCGGCCGCGGCGCCGAGCTCACGCATTCTCTGGTCGATCGCATCGCCAACTCCATCGTGGGGCAGTTCGATCCGCGCAACGGCGGCTTCGGTTCGCAGCCCAAGTTTCCGCATCCCGCCGCGCTCGATCTGCTGCTTCAGGTGGCGACCGATCGCAACAACGAGCAGGCGCGCAAGGCCTTCACGGTCACGCTTGAAAAGATGGCGGCGGGCGGCGTCTACGACCAGCTCGCCGGCGGCTTCCATCGTTACTCCGTGGACGAGCGCTGGGTCGTGCCGCACTTCGAGAAGATGCTCTACGACAACGCCGGCATGCTGCTCAACTACGTTCACGGCTTCCAGAGCTTTGTGCGCGAGGACTTCCTGGTCACCGCGCGGGAGATCATCGCCTGGCTGGATGAGGTGATGACCGATCGCGAACAGGGTGGCTTCTATGCCTCGCAGGATGCCGATGTGGGCCTCGATGACGACGGCGAATACTTCACCTGGACGCTGGACGAGGCGACGGTGGTTCTTGATGCCGCCGAGCTGGAGGTGGCCGCGCTCTACTGGGACATCGGCGCGCTCGGGGACATGCACCACAACCCCGCCAAGAACGTCCTGCATCGCAAGCTCACGATCGCGGAGATCGCCGCGCAGACCGATAAGACCGAAGCAGATGTACGCGGCCTGCTCGATTCCTCACGCCGCAAGCTGCTGGCTCGCCGGCTGGAGCGCCCCACGCCGTTCATCGATCGCACGTTGTATACCGGCTGGAACGCGATGGCCATCGCGGCGTATCTTCAGGCCGCGCGGGTGCTGCGCATGAGCTCGGCGCGCGCGTTCGCGCTCCGCACCCTCGACCGGCTGTTGGCCAGCGCCTGGGACGGCGAGGCTGTGCTGCGCCACGTGATCGCCTATCCCGATGGCGTGAAGCCCGCGCAGGAAGCTCCCGGGACGCTCGATGATTACGCCTTCACCTTGCATGCCTGCATCGACGCCTGGCTCGCCGGCGCGGAGAGGAAGTATTACGAGGCTGCCGTGAAGCTTGCCGACGCGCTGGCGGCGAAGTTCTACGACCGTACCGCCGGGGCGTTCTATGACGCGCCCATCGCGGAGCAGGGAAGTGCGCTGCTGGGCGCGCTCGCTGCCCGCCGCAAGCCGCTCCAGGACGCGCCCACGCCGGCGGGCAATCCGACCGCCGCCGCGGCGCTGCTGCGCCTGGAGACGCTGAGCGGTCGCACGCAGTATCGCGAGATCGCCGAAGACACGCTGGCTTCTTTCGCGGGCATTGTGGAGCACTTCGGGCTGCACGTGGGCAGCTACGGCCTCGCCCTCGAGCGGCTGCTGCACGATCCGGTGCAGATCGTTATCGTGGGTTCCGGCTCTGCCGCAGAGCAGCTTGAAGCCACCGCCGTCGCCGGCTTCGCGGTGAATAAAACCGTCCTGGTCATCGGTCCAGGCCAGCTCAAGGCCGGTGTGCTGCCGGAGGCTTTGGCTGAGACCGTGCTCAACGTGCCCACCCCCGCAGGCGCGGAGGCCTGGGCACTGGTCTGCAAAGGCCGCACCTGCCTGCCGCCGGTGGCCAGTCCGGAGGCGCTGCTGCAAGCCCTGGCCTGAGCATCCGGCTGAGTCGGATCGGGGGCGGGGGTGTGAGCTAAATCACGTTTTTCTCGATTCAACCTGCGCACTTTTTCGCGCAAGTGTCAGAAACAAAGAGCTTAACTTTCCGTCTCTGCGTAAGTGTGAGAAATAAAGGGCTTACGATTTGATGTCGCGTAAGTGTTGAATACACAGCACTTACGGGACGGCGAAAATGTGAGCCAGAGAGGGCTCCCGGCGGATCGGGCAGGCGAGCGAGACGCTGCAAAGAGTATGCCTGAAGCGAAGGATCAACTCGCAAGCGGGCGAGAGAGAGTTGGGTGATCCGAGGGGCGATTCGCTCTATTCCCCGGTGAAGGGATTGGTCTCCTGGGGCTGGATGGTGGTGGGGTCAGGGGCGTGGCGGCCGCCGGAATCCCGCAGCGGCCGTTGTGCCGCTGCCCCAACTCCGTAGACGCGCAGCGGATCGCCGGGCAGCAGATGATGCTCTTCGAGGGCCAGGCGCACCCGCCGCTGAAACTCGCGCATGGGCGCGTATTGCTTGCTGGGCAGGGTTTTGAACACGACCGGGAAGATGAGCTGCGAGCCCTTCACCGCATCCACTCCCAACACCTGCGGATCGTCCTTGAACAGCTCGCGGAAGGGCTCGCTCTCGCGCACCTCCATGGCGATCTTCTTGAGCATCGCCATTACCTCGTCGGGGTTGGCTGAGAAGTCCACGCTCACCTGCACGGTGCTCAGCGAGAAGTCGGCGCTCATGTTGCCGACCGTCGTGATCTGCGAGTTGGGAATCATGTAGAGGGTTCCGTCACCGCCGTCGCGGATGGTCGTCTTGCGCAGCGACATCGCCTCCACTGTGCCGGTGACGCCTGCGATCTTGACCACGTCGCCGACATTGAACTGCCCTTCAATCAGGATCAGCACTCCGTTGAAGACGTCTTTGACGATGGTTTGTGCGGCCAGGCCGATGGCCACGCCGGCAATGCCCGCCGAGGTCAGCAGGGGCGCCAGGTTCATGCCCACCGCGGCCAGAAACTGCAACCCTGCAATGGTTCCGATGATCGCCAGTCCTGTTGCCCGAATCACGCTGGCGAGGGTCTTGACCGCGCCCATGCGCGCCGGGCCGGCGGCGTGCATCTCGGCCACCCGCACCATGCGGCGCGTCACCACGCTGAGCAGCTTATTGAGGACCAGGGCGATGATAACGATCCCCACCAGGCGGGGCAGGGTGGTATGCAGAAACTCCTGGCTGTCCGACGCCCACTCGCTCAGCACCTTGCCGAAGAACTGATTCTGAGCCGCCAGCACCCATATCAAAGCCACTTGCATCGCGAACATGCAAAACCCCCGCAACTAGACTAGACTGTCAGCCAAGGCAGCCCCGGATCTTCCGGCGCCCTCCAACCCGGTCATTCCCCCTGGTCAGACAGGAGGTCAAGCTATGCGAACCCCGCGCTTGAGCCCCACACGTGCTGCCGTCCCTGCCCGCTCCGTGCTGGGCATTCTCTGCGTCTTCTTTCTGGTTGTTGCCGGCCTCTGCTGTTCCGCCGGTGTTCAGGGCCAGCAAGCGGGGTCGCAGTCTGCCCCGGCCGCGTCTCCTGGCCCGGCGGCCCAGTCGCTCCCGGCGAATGCAGGCGGCACTGCCGCCGATGATGCAGCGGACTCCGATACTCTGGACACCACGCCGGCCAGCGACGAAACCGAAGACGGCTCCGATCCCAACCAGCCTCACATCGTCACCGTTCCGGCTCTGAAGCCCAGCCCGGGCGAGGCGTCGCAGGCAGCCGCGCCTGCTCCCATTGTGAAGCCGGTGCCCGCCAGCGCCGGCGGAGACGCGCAGCGCCAGCAGATCAACGATGAGTGCGCCAACCTGCTCTATCTGGCCCGCAAGCTGAATGCCGAAGTCGCCAAGACGAACATGGACCAGCTTTCCGTCCCGGTCGTGCTCGGCGCTGGCCACATTCAGCAATTGGCCCGCAAGATGCGCGATCAGATGAGGCCTGTGCTGAGCAGCAGGAAATGACCCGCCCCTGAAGGAGGTACCGCTATGTTTTCCCCTCTTCGAAGTGCGAACGGCAGGTTCCCGGGGGCGTGGTGGCTGGCAACCGGCATCGCGGTGGCGCTTTTTGCAGCATGCGGTTCCGTGCGGCTCTCTGCCCAGCAGGGCAACAACCCGTTCCCCGGATCTCCCCCGGTATGGGGCACCGCCCCCATCGATTCCCACGGCCCGGCCGTCGATCCGCAAACCGCCGCCATCCAGCGCAAGCGCCTGGTCGCCCTCAACGCGCGGCGTCAGAAGAATATGGTGGCTGATGCCCAGAGACTGCTCAAGCTGGCGGCCGAGCTGAATGCCCAGATCAATAACTCCCAGCAGAGCGAACTGACACCCGATCAGCTCCGCCTGTTGGGCACCATTGAGAAGCTGGCGCATAGCGTCAAGGACAAGATGTCCACCCCGATCACCAATATCCCCGGCCCCTACCAGGTACCCTCGGTGGCTCCGGTGTCTTACCCGTGACAGTGGGCGGTTTTTGCGGAACTGTCGAAAACCACCGTCGCTCAGCCAACATCTTATGTCGTGGTGTATGAGCAGATTCAACGGTTTGCGTATGCCGGTTGAAGCTTTACTTGAGGTGTGAGGGGCGGCATTTCAACAGGTGGAGAGGTGTTCCAGAGCATCATGGATTGGGTCCGGGGCCGGGAGACGGAAACCACGAAAAAGGCCCTGATGCGGGCGCTCTGCCGGGCCGCCGGGTTGGTACAATCGTGGGTGGCGTATAGCCAAAGTTTCGTGCTGATTGCTTCCCGTTGAGGTCTTCAAGTTTGCCAACCGAGGGGGGTCGCCGCATACTGCCCGATCTCTGCCCGGACGAGTGGGAGTGGTAAGAAATGGAAGTGGCAGTCTCCGGTCTCCGCGCACGGACCGCCGCCAATGCGGGCGGCCCCAGCGCTCCCCAGCTCGTTGAGATCTACCGGCTCATGTTTATCTCGCGTCGCATCGACGACCGGGAGATCATGCTCAAGCGGCAGCAGAAGATCTTCTTTCAGGTCTCCGGCGCCGGTCACGAGGCCTTGCAGGTGGGCGCGGCTCTGGCCCTGCGTCCCGGCTACGACTGGTTCTTCCCGTATTATCGCGACCGGGCGCTTTGCCTCTCGCTGGGTGTTTCGCCCTACGATATGTTTCTCCAGGGTGTGGGCGCGGCCGACGATCCGGCCAGCGGCGGCCGCCAGATGCCCACCCACTGGAGCAGTCGGCCACTGCACATCGTCAGCACCTCCTCTTCCACGGCCACCCAACTGCTGCACGCGGTGGGCTGCGCCGAGGCGGGCCGCTACTTTGCGCAGCATCCGGAGGCGGCGCAAAAGGTAGAGGGCGATTATCGCGCCTTCCACGACGTGGAGTTCCACGGCGATGAGATCGCGCTTACCTGCGTGGGCGAAGGTTCCACCTCCGAGGGCGAGTTCTGGGAGGCGCTGAACACCGCCTCGAATCGCAGGCTGCCCGTGATCTTCTGCGTGGAAGATAACGGCTACGCGATCAGTGTGCCGGTGGAGGTCAATACTCCGGGCGGTAACATCTCGCGCCTGGTAGCGAACTTCCCCAACTTCCATTTTGCCGAGGTGGATGGAACCGACGCCGTGGCGTGCCTGACGGCCTTCCAGGAGGCTGCCGCCTACTGCCGCGCGGGCAAAGGGCCTGCGTTCGTCCACGGGCACTGCATCCGGCCTTACTCGCACTCGCTCTCCGATGACGACAAGCTCTACCGCTCCGCCGCCGAGCGCGAGGCCGACGCTTTGCGCGACCCCATCGCCCGCATGCGCCTGCGCCTGCTTGAGGGCGGCGTGATGACGGAGGAGGAACTCGTTGTCTTCGAGCAGTCCTTGGAGCGCGAAGTGGCCGAGGCGGCCGAGCGCGCCCTGGAGGCTCCGCTGCCTACCATCGAGTCCATTCCCAAGCACGTCTACTCCGAAGATCTCGATCCCTGCCACGCCGCCTTTGCCACCGAGACCGTGGAAGCGAATGCCCAGCAACAGGGCAAGAAGGCGCTCACCGGGCAAAGGACCATGGCCGACCTGATCAACGCCTGCCTGCGCGACGAGATGCGCCGCGACCCGCGCATCGTGCTCTACGGCGAGGACGTGGCGGACGCCAGCCGCGAGCAGGCGCTGGGCGAGGTGAAAGGCAAGGGCGGCGTCTTCAAGCTGACCGCCGGCCTTCAGACCGAGTTCGGCTCGGAGCGCGTGTTTAATTCTCCGCTCGCTGAGGCCAATATCGTCGGCCGCGCCGTCGGCATGGCGGTGCGCGGCATGAAGCCGGTTACCGAGATTCAGTTCTTCGACTACATCTGGCCGGCGATGCACCAGCTCCGCAACGAGCTGCCGCTCATGCGCTGGCGCTCGAATGGCGCCTGGGCCTCGCCCGCCGTCGTCCGCGTCGCCATCGGCGGTTACCTGACCGGCGGCTCCATCTACCACTCGCAGTGCGGCGAGAGCATCTTTACCCATATTCCGGGGCTGCGTGTCGTCTTTCCGTCGAATGCGCTCGATGCCAACGGACTGCTGCGCACCGCTATACGCTGCGATGACCCGGTGCTGTTCCTGGAGCACAAGCGGCTCTATCGCGAGGCCTACGGCCGCGCCGAGTACCCAGGCCCCGACTTTGCCATTCCCTTCGGCAAGGCCAAGATCGTTCGTCCTGGCACGGACATGACGATCGTGACCTACGGCGCGGTGGTGCCGCGTGCCTTGCAGGCCGCCGAGCAGGCGAAACGCAAGCACGGTATCGAGGTCGAGGTGCTCGACCTGCGCACCCTAAGCCCCTATGACTGGGAGGCCATCGCCACCTCGGTGCGCAAGACCAGCCGCGTGCTCGTGGCCTATGAGGACATGCTCAGTTGGGGATATGGCGCGGAGATCGCCGCCCGCATCGCGGATGAACTCTTCGAAGACCTGGACGCCCCGGTGCGGCGGGTGGCCGCCATGGACACCTTCGTGGCCTACCAGCCCATTCTTGAAGACGTGATTCTGCCCCAGCCCGAGCGTATTCTCCAGGCCATCGAAAGCCTCAAGAGCTTTTAGGGCGAGGGCCTCGGGCGAAAAGCTCAAGCGCCACGTGAAGGAACGATCGCGCCTGCCGCATTAGGGAAT
>DAIDLI010000077.1 GCA_027449545.1 Acidobacteriaceae bacterium
CAAGCGCCTCCTGCTCCGCGGTGAGCTGAACAGGTCCTGCTTCCCCGCTGGACTTCCGACCACTTTTCGCTGTGGATTTGCGGGCGGCCGAGGAAGCTGTCTTGCGATCGCTGAACTCCCTGCCAATTCCCTCGCCGATCAACAGATCCAGCGGCATCGAGCGGCGCACTTCCAGACCCCGCTCGGTGAGGCGAATTTTGCGAAAGCGAATCATCTCGCCTTCTTTCTCGAACTCCGCCTCTTCAATTTCAATGAGGCCTGCGCGCGCCATAGCGTCGAGCAGGGCGTCGAACTCGCCGCGGCTCGCCACCTCCAGCCGCTTTTGCAGCGTTCCCGCCGCCAGATAATCGAGCGGACGCAACTCCTCGATCGTGCGCTGCACCATCTCGCGCTCCGCTGGGCCGGCATGACGAAACACGCGCAGCACCGCGCCCGCAGGATCGCAGACATCGCATTGGCCGCACCCGCGGCCGGCATCCTCGTCATCGCCAAAGTGCCGCACCAGTGCCGTCATGCGGCACTCGCTCAACGCGGTAAATCGCAGCACCTTCTCGAACTGCTCGGCGCGATGCTGAGCCTGCACCGCATAGGTTTTCTTCCAGCCTGCGCCGCCGCGGGTTACGCTTCCTCCAAATTCGATGCGCGCTCCGCCATGGATTTCCAGCTTCTCCAGCGCTTTGTCGAACTCCTCTTCGCTCAGGCTCAGGCGGCTGGTCGCAGCGGCCCGCATCTCCTCAACCTGCTGCGGCTCATCGCTGAGGAGGCGAAAGATCTTGTTCAGGTTCTCGACCGCTGGATAATCGCGATTCAGAAAGAAATCATGGGTCCGCTGGTCGGCATAGGAGTGCATCAGGTAGGTGCGGCTCGGGCGTCCGTCGCGCCCCGCGCGACCGATCTCCTGGTAGTAGCCCTCCAGGGTGCCCGGCAGGCCCGCATGGATCACCGTGCGAATATCGGCCTTGTCGATCCCCATGCCGAAAGCGATGGTCGCCACCACCACTTCCAGTTGCCTGGCCTGGAATGCGGTCTGCACGCGTTCGCGCGTGTCCGCATCGAGTCCGGCATGATAAGCAGCGGCGCGCAGCGAGACGGCAAGCGCCGCGGCCAGCGTCTCCGACTGCTTGCGCGATGTGGCGTACACGATGGCCGGCCGCCGCGCCTGGTCGGCAAGCAGCGAGCAGATGGCCCGGGCGCGTTCCGGCACCGGAACTTCCACCACTTCGATGGCCAGGTTGTCACGCCGGAATCCGTGAATGAACCGGGCCGGCTTGGTCATACGCAGTTGCTGCACGATGTCATTCTGCACGGCTGGTGTCGCGGTGGCCGTGCAGGCAATGACCGGGGCCGGAGCTTCAGAGCCGCGCAAGGCAGGCAGGTAGTCGCCCAGCATCCGGTAGTCAGGGCGGAAGTCGTGTCCCCATTGCGAAATGCAGTGCGCCTCATCGATCGCGATCAGCGCCAGTTGCTTTTTGGCCAGCATCTCCACAAATCCTGGCACGCGCAGCCGCTCCGGGGCGATGAACAGGAATTGCAACGTACCGCGCAGATAATCCCTGCAAATCTCACGGGCATGCTCGCGATCCAGCCCGGAGTGAATGCGCTCGGCGCGCAGCCCCACCGCGGTCAGCTTGGCCACCTGATCTTCCATCAGCGCGATGAGCGGCGAAATGACCAGCGCCGTTCCCCCGCGGGCGATCGCCGGGAGTTGATAGCAGAGCGACTTCCCTGCCCCAGTGGGCATCACCAGCAGCAGATCGCGGCCGTCGATGGCCGTGCGGCAGACCTCTTCCTGGCCGGCACGGAATCGTGCAAACCCAAACACCGAGCGCAGAATCTCAGTAGGAGCAGGCGAATTGGCAACGCTGGAGGACAGAGAACACCCTAAAAGGAAGAGCCGTAAGCACGCTTGGCTCTGCTTCAACTTTACAGGGATTCCCGCCGTTGCACTGCTTGCGGGATCGCAATTGCGCTCTGTAGAATCTGGACCAGCAATCCGCCGGAAGGCCGATTGCCAATCGCCGTCCCCATCCCGCCACTCGCACGAATCCGAAGACCGGCGAAGATCAAAGCTATCGCCTATCTCCGCTCAGGACGGAGGCCATGCCGATGCAGGATTCAACCATCCCGGGCCATCCAGCCGCTCCCCAGAGACGGAAGCAGACTCCGCCCGCGCGCAGCCTGGCGCTGACCCAGGTGATGGAGTGGGAGGACGGAAATGCGCGCCAGGTACAGGATTATCTGGCCGCGGAAGAGCCGCTGGAGATCCGCGCTGCGGGGCGTCCGCTGACCGTCACCATGCGCACCCCGGGCCACGACCGCGATTTGGCTGCCGGCCTGCTCTTTACGGAAGGGTTCATCGACAGGCCTGAGCATTTGCGCGGACTGTCGCAATCGCCTGTACACCGCAGCAACCTCATCGAGGCCGAATTCTCCGCCGCCGTCTGCGAACAACCGCTTGCGGAGCGCGCAACCGTCGCCGCCTCCGGCTGCGGCATCTGCGGCAAGACCTCCATCGAGGCGCTACGCCGCCGCGGACTGCGCAGACCTAATTCGAATTTCAGCATTGATCCCGAAATCCTGTGCAGCCTGCCTGACCGCCTGCGCGCCGGCCAGCAGGTCTTTGGTCGCACTGGGGGCCTGCATGCCGCCGCTCTTTTCGACGCTGCGGGCACCCTGCTGGCGTTGCGCGAGGACATCGGGCGGCACAACGCCGTCGACAAGATCGTGGGCTGGGCGCTGCTTCAAAATCAACTCCCGCTGTCGAACCATGTTCTGCTGGTCAGCGGCCGGGGCGGCTTCGAGATTGCACAAAAGACCATCGCCGCCGGCATCCCGGTACTCGCCTCGGTTTCGGCTCCGTCCAGCCTCGCCGTGCAGCTTGCGCGCGAGTTCGACCTGACGCTGGCCGGCTTTCTGCGCGGACGCCGCTTCGTGGTCTACTCCGGTCAGGGCCGGATCGCGACCGCGACGAGAGCCACCACACCTTCGACGGAGCCCACTGCTTCCAGCGCCGCATGAGGCGTCGCGCTTGAGCGGACGCCGGGCTCGTTGACCTCATGCTAGACTTGTTCTGACATAAAGAGGCTGCGATGAGCAGCAATGGCCGTTTCCCCGATTTCACTTAAAGCTGCTTCTCGATCGGTAAATTACGAAAACGTCATAGAACGGTCTCGAAGAGGTCTGAGGATCTTTTTATGAGCCAGATACAAGCCTTCGATGCAGATCGTGCCCTCGCGCGCATCCAGGAACTCAAGCATCTCGATGGCGCCCTCCTGCCGATGCTGCATGCCTTGCAGGATGAATTCGGGTACGTGGATGAGGCGGCTGTTCCGCTGATCGCCGATACTCTGAACATCTCCAAAGCCGAAGTTGAGGGCGTCATCAGCTTCTATCACGATTTCCGCCGTCTGCCACCGGGGCGTCATGTGTTGCGGCTGTGCCGCGCGGAATCCTGCCAGTCGATGGGCTGCGACAAGACCATCGCACACGTCGAACAGCGTCTCGGGGTGAAGCTCGGGGAAACGACTCCCGATGGCGCGATCACGCTCCGCGACGTGTTTTGCTTGGGACTCTGTGCGCACTCCCCGGCCGCCATGCTGGACGGCGAGCCCCACGGACGCGTCACGCCGCAGGTCGCGGACATGCTGATCGAGAGCGCAGGGAGGCGGCAATGAAGATCTATGTTCCCTGCGACGCGGCGGCGCTCGCCTTGGGTGCCGATAAGGTAGCCGAGGCCATCGAGTCTCAGCTCAAAAACAGGCACATCGAAGCGCAGATCGTGCGCAATGGTTCGCGCGGCATGTTATGGCTCGAACCTCTCGTCGAAGTGGAAACGCCCCAAGGCCGCGTTGCCTATGGCCCGGTGCCCCCCGATTCCGTGGCCGGTCTGTTCGAAGCCGGATTTACCAGAGGCGGCGAACACCCGCTGCGGCTCGGTCTCACCGAAGAGATTCCGTTTTTGAAAAAGCAGGAGCGGCTTACCTTCGCGCGCTGCGGCATCACCGATCCGCTTTCGCTCGCCGATTACATCGCCCACGATGGGTATCGCGGACTCGAGCGCGCACTCCAGATGGAACCGGCAGCCATCGTCGAAGAAGTTGCCAACTCCGGCCTGCGCGGCCGCGGAGGCGCGGGTTTCCCCACCGGCATCAAGTGGCGCACGGTGCTGAACGCCGCAGCCGATCGGAAATACATCGTCTGCAACGCCGACGAAGGCGACAGCGGGACCTATGCCGACCGCCTCCTCATGGAAGGCGACCCGTTCGTACTCATCGAGGGCATGACCATTGCCGGCATCGCGGTAGGCGCGACCCGCGGCTACATTTATATCCGCTCCGAATATCCGCACGCGTTTCGCACCGTTCAAAAGACAATCGCAATCGCCCGCGATAAAGGCTATCTGGGGCCGAACGTCGCGGGCAGCGGCAAGGCCTTTGATCTCGAGGCACGCCTGGGTGCGGGCGCCTACATCTGCGGGGAGGAGACAGCACTGCTCGAAAGTCTGGAGGGCAGACGCGGGCAGATTCGTCCCAAGCCGCCGCTCCCGGCCATCGAAGGCCTCTTCGGCAAGCCGACGGTGGTGAACAACGTCATCTCGCTGGCCAGCGTACCCATCATTTTGAACAAGGGCGCGCAGTTCTATCAAGATTTTGGCATGGGCCGCTCGCGCGGCACGCTGACCATCCAGCTTGCCGGCAATATCAAGCACGGCGGCCTGGTAGAAAAGGCCTTCGGCCTCACGCTGCGCGAGGCCATCTACGACTTCGGCGGCGGCACGGCCACCGGACGTCCGCTGCGCGCGGTGCAGGTGGGTGGGCCGCTCGGCGCCTACTTCCCTGAATCGCTGCTCGATACGCCTCTCGATTACGAAGCATTCGCCGCCAAACGCGGTCTCGTCGGTCACGGCGGCATCGTGGTCTTCGACGACACCGCGGACATGGCAAAGCAGGCTCGTTATGCCATGGAGTTCTGTGCCATCGAGAGCTGCGGCAAGTGCACGCCGTGCCGCATCGGCTCAACCCGCGGTGTCGAAGTCATCGACCGCATCACGGCTAATCAGGAACGCACCAGGAACCTTCAGCTTCTCGATGACCTGTGCGAAACCATGGTCGACGGCTCGCTCTGCGCGCTGGGAGGGCTGACCCCCTATCCGGTTCTGAGTGCGGTCCAGTATTTCCCCGATGATTTTCGCAAGCCCGCACCCGCGCCTCAGGACGCCGATGCGTCCCAGGAGATTTCATCATGGCGTTAATTCGCGAGATCGATTACGGCACCCCGGCAGTCAGCAGAGAGCAGCAGGTGGCCCTTGAGATCGACGGCAAATCCGTCACCGTGCCGGCGGGCACTTCCGTCATGCGCGCGGCCGTCGAAGCCGGTGTGCAGATACCCAAGCTCTGCGCCACGGACAGCGTAAAGGCGTTCGGATCCTGCCGGCTGTGCCTGGTCGAGATCGAAGGACGCCGCGGCACTCCGGCTTCCTGCACCACGCTGGTCGAGCCGGGCATGAAGGTGCGCACCTCCTCGCCCAAACTGCACAAGCTGCGGCGCGGCGTGATGGAACTATACATCTCCGATCATCCCCTCGATTGCCTCACCTGCGCCGCCAACGGCAACTGCGAGTTGCAAGACATGGCCGGCGTCGTCGGACTGCGCGAAGTGCGCTACGGCTTCGAGGGAGCAAATCATTTCGGCGACAAATCAAAAGACACCAGCAATCCCTACTTCCAGTTCGAGCCGGCCAAGTGCATCCTTTGCTCGCGCTGCGTGCGCGCCTGCGAGGAGGTTCAGGGGACCTTCGCGTTGACGATTGAAGGGCGCGGCTTCGCATCCAAGGTCGCGGCAGCCGGCGGCAGCGACTTTCTGAGTTCGGAGTGCGTCTCGTGCGGGGCGTGCGTGCAGGCCTGCCCAACCGCCACGCTGATCGAAAAATCCGTCGTCGAACTCGGCCAGGGCGAGCACAGTGTTCTGACGACGTGCGCCTATTGCGGCGTCGGCTGCAGCTTCAAAGCTGAAATGCAGGGCAACCAGGTGGTCCGTATGCTGCCTTACAAGGACGGCAAGGCCAACCATGGGCACTCCTGCGTCAAGGGCCGCTTCGCCTGGGGCTACGCAACCCATCAGGATCGCATCACCAAGCCGATGATCCGCGCAAAGATCACCGATCCCTGGAAGGAAGTGACCTGGGAAGAGGCGATCCGGCACGCAGCCAGCGAGTTCAAGCGCATCCAGGCCCGGTACGGCAAAGACTCCATCGGCGGCATTACCTCCTCCCGCTGCACCAATGAAGAAACCTATCTCGTGCAGAAGATGATCCGCGCAGCCTTCGGCAACAACAACACCGACACCTGCGCGCGCGTCTGCCATTCCCCCACTGGCTATGGGCTGGCCAACACCTTCGGCACTTCGGCCGGCACCCAGGACTTCGATTCGGTGGATGCCGCCGACGTCATCATGGTCATTGGCGCCAACCCCACAGACGCCCACCCGGTCTTCGCTTCGCACATGAAAGCGCGGCTCCGGCACGGCGCCCGGCTCATTGTGATCGATCCGCGCCGCATCAACCTGGTGAAGTCACCCCACGTAGCTGCCGAGTATCACCTCGCCCTGCGCCCCGGCACCAATGTCGCCATCATCAACGCCATGGCGCACACGATCGTCACCGAAGACCTCGCCGCCGAAGCGTTCGTCCAGGAGCGTTGCGACCTTGCCGAGTTCGACAGATGGCGCAAGTTCATCGTCGAAGAGCGCAACTCGCCCGAGGCGATGGAGCCGTTCACCGGCGTTCCCGCCGCCGATGTTCGCGCGGCGGCGCGGCTCTACGCAAAAGGACCGAACTCCGCCATCTACTACGGCCTGGGCGTCACCGAGCACAGCCAGGGCTCGACCATGGTCATCGGCATGGCCAACCTCGCCATGCTCACCGGCAATCTGGGACGCCGCGGCGTAGGCGTCAATCCCCTGCGCGGCCAGAACAACGTGCAGGGCTCGTGCGACATGGGATCATTCCCGCATGAATTTCCCGGCTACCGCCACGTCTCGGACCCCGCGGTGCGCAAGTCCTTCGAAGACACCTGGGGAGTTCCCCTGCAGGCGGAGCCCGGCTTGCGCATCTCAAACATGATCGACGCCGCGATCGATGGCACCTTCAAGGGCCTCTATATCCAGGGCGAAGACATCCTCCAGTCCGACCCGAATACGCAGCACATGACCGCGGGGCTCCAGGCGATGGAATGCGTGGTGGTACAGGACCTTTTCCTCAACGAGACAGCGAGCTACGCGCACGTGTTTCTGCCCGGCTCGTCGTTCCTGGAGAAGAACGGCACCTTCACCAATGCCGAGCGCCGCATCAGCATGGTGCGCAAAGCCATGCCCCCGATGGCCGGATTCGAGGACTGGGAGATCACCATGAAGCTCTCCAATGCCATGGGATACCCGATGCACTACAACCATCCTTCGGAAATCATGGACGAGATCGCTCATCTGACGCCGACCTTCGCCGGCATAACCTACGAGAAGATCGAAAAGCTCGGAAGCGTGCAGTGGCCCTGCAACGACACCGCCCCGGACGGCACGCCAATCATGCACATCGACAAATTTGTGCGCGGCAAGGGCCGATTCATGCTGACGGAATTTGTGCCTACGGATGAAAAGGTCACGCGGCGCTTCCCACTGATCCTGACTACCGGCCGCATTCTCACCCAATACAACGTGGGCGCTCAGACCGGGCGCACGGAAAACAACGTCTGGCACACCGAAGATCTGCTGGAGATCCACCCCCAGGATGCTGAAGACCGGGGCATCAAAGACGGAGACCGCGTCCTGCTGACCAGCCGGGCCGGTGAAACTTCGCTCAAAGCCAAGATCTCCGAGCGCATGCAGCCAGGCGTCGTCTACACCACCTTCCATCACCAGTTCAGCGGCGCGAACGTCGTGACCACCGAGTTTTCCGACTGGGCAACGAGCTGCCCCGAATACAAGGTGACTGCCGTCGAGGTAACTCCGGCCCGGCAAATCTCCGCATGGCAGCAGCAGTACCTGGAAACGCGCAAGCAGACCACGCAGATTGAAGCAGCCTCGGAGAGATCACGATGAAATCCGAAACCATGGTGCATAACGCAAACCAGATCGCGCTGTTCTGGTCATCGTACCCACACGAGGAGGCTGTGGCAGGAGTGTTGAGCCATCTCCGGCGCTATTGGGAGCCGCGCATGCGGGTCCAGATTTGCAACTACGTGGCCCAGGGTGGAGGAGGACTGCACACACTAGCCCTGGAAGCAGTGCGTCAACTCAGCTAGACGGGCTCGCCTTCTCTCCGCGCTCACAACGGCTTCAGTTGGCAGCCATGCTCTTCATCGTGCTGACGCAGAGCTCCGATCACTCGCTCCTTTTCCCCAACCGTTAGCTCCAGCTCTTCGTCGTACTGGATGAATTTTGGGCGATCGCCTGCTTCGAACACTGCGAGTTGCCGCGCCGTAATTTCATGCAACTTGGAAAGGACAGCGTGCGCCTCAGCGGCCAGGCGGTCATGCTCTTTGCAGTTGTCAGGTGACACGGGAGGCTCCTCTCTGCGGACGCCACAGGCGAATCAAGGCGTCTTCTTACCTGATGCTCTAGCGGGGAAATCCGTTATTCCTTGTGCTGAGTTGGCTCTGCTGGGACGGAAGATTCCCCGACTCCCTGTAGTTGAACTCCCCCATTCCGCGCCGGAGATTTCCTCCACCTTGGGAATGCCGCCAGAAATCAATCAACTTCCGCCCCGCACCGTACCTGCACGGCGCACGCGGCACCTCCATCAGCAACGACTATCCGGAAGACTGGACCGTCGCGCCTTTGCGGTCGACGATTACTTCGCCACCAACACACTGCCACTACGCTACATCGCCGCGCCACAGCCACCGGCCAACCACGAGATGGCCTGGAAGAATGTCGTGCAGTGCCCGCCGGGAATGTTCACCCGCATAGCTGTGCCCTTTCGGGGCTATGCCGGACGTTATGTGTGGCACTGTCACATCCTGCGGCATCAGACATGATGCGCCCCTACGAGATCCTGACCGTATCCAAAGATTCAGCCCGGCGAGGCCCACAGACGACGACGCGCCAGAATCACGCCCCCCGCGCGGCTACGGTTCTTGAAGGGAAAAGTTCTTTAAGCTTCCCTTAAGCTCCGGCACATAAGATAGATATGGGCCGCCGGAACCACGCCAAACCTGCCATGCGCGCAAGATGTGCAACCCAGTGCGGATCCTCGATGCGAGTGTCCTGCAACCACTGCACCAGCCTCAGCTTCGGCTGGCGGAAATCGAAGGAAGATTGCTGTCATGGATGGCTGTCACCCATGTCCCGCAGGTTGGTCACGCTTGCGTGTTCTGGCGTGGGGCCTGCTGCATCTGGCATTTTTTCTATCGCTCATCCCAACCGCCGCGGCCGCGCAGACCGCCTCTCTACGCGGCCGGGTAACGGACCAAACGGGCGCCATCGTTCCCGGCGCATCGGTCCTCCTCACCAATCCGCGCGGCCAGATCTTCCGGGCGACCAGCGGCGCTGACGGTTCCTACGCCTTTACCGGCCTCGCCCCCGGCCCCTACAAGGCGCAGGCCAGCGCGGCCAATCTCACACAGGCGCCCGTCGCCATCCAACTAAAACCTGGGTTGCAGAACTTGCCGCTGGTGCTCCAGGTACTGGCCGCCCAGCAACAGATCACGGTGAACGCCAACGCCGGTCCCACGCTTTCCACGGAATCTGCGGGCAACGCCTCAGCGCTCGTCCTCCAGGGCAACACCCTCAATGCTCTGGCCGACGATCCGGAGGATCTGGCCACCGATTTGCAAGCTCTGGCAGGTCCCTCCGCGGGCCCTGAAGGCAGCTCCGTCTTCATCGACGGCTTCACCGGCGGCGAACTGCCTCCCAAGGATGCCATTCAGTCCATCCGCATCAATCAAGACCCCTTTTCGCCTGAGTACGACACGCTCGGCTACGGCCGCGTCGAAATCCTCACCAAGCCCGGAGCCACCCACCTCCACGGCGGCGGCTACTTCAATATCGGCGACAGCATCTGGAACTCGCGCAATCCCTACGCCGCACAAAAGGCCCCTTTCCTGCTGCGAGAATATGGCGCCACCGTTGACGGGCCGCTGCGCAAATCCACCTCCTACTTTCTCGCTCTCGATGGCGCCGATATCGCCAACGGCGCGGTCATCAACGGCTCTACGCTCGATCCAGCCACACTGGCGATCATCGATCCCTATACGCAGGTCTTCACCATGCCCCAGCAGCGTATCCGGGTCAGTGGCAGAATCGACGATCAACTGGCGTCCAAGGACACCGTCTCGCTGCGCTACATGATCGCCGATGCCAACATCCGGCACTCCGGCATTGGGGCATTCAACCTGGATACGACGGGAGTCCACAACCGGGGCACCGACCAGAGTGTGCAGGTTTCCAATGCCCTCACCCTGGGCGAGAACGCGGTGAACGAGACTCGCTTCCAGTACTACCGCGCGCACATCGCAAACACCTCGGAGAGCATTGCCCCGCAGCTTCAGGTCCTGAACGCCTTCACCGGCGGGGGCGCGCAGGTGGGCAACGCCTCCAGCCTGCTGAACACCTGGGAATTCCAGAACTACGTAACCCTTCAGCACGGTCATCACACCCTCGATATGGGTGTACGCGTCCGCGCGCAAACCATCGGCAACACCTCTCCCATCGACTTTGGGGGCACCTTCACCTTTGGCGGCCGTGCCGCGCCGGAACTGGACTCGAACAACCAGCCGGTCCTGAACTCCTCCGGCCAACCGGTGATAACCACCATCAACTCGATTGAGGCCTACCGGCGCACGCTGCTCTTCCAGAGCGAAGGCAAGACGCCATCGCAGGTCCGCGCCCTGGGCGGCGGCGCTTCGCAGTTCACTCTGAACGCAGGACAGCCGCGCCTCGGCGTCGACCAGGAGGACATCGGCGTCTTTGCCGGCGACACCTGGCAGGCCCGCCCCAACCTCACCCTCGACTACGGCCTGCGTTACGAGTGGCAGACCAACATGCACGACTTTCGCGATGTGGGTCCACGGCTTGGCTTCGCCTGGGCGCCGACCTTCGGCCGTCCCGCATCCTCTCCGCGCACCGTGGTCCGCGCTGGCTTCGGCATCTTCTACCAGCGGCTCGACATCACCAACGTCCTCACCGCCGAACGCTACAACGGCATCACGCAGCAGAGCTTCGTGGTCACCAACCCCGGCTTTTACCCGGCCATTCCGCCGCCCTCGTCGCTCTCCTCGACCCAGTCGCAGCAGTCCATCGAGGAGCTCAGCCCGAAACTCCGCGCGCCCTACACCATGGATTCCGCTCTGAGTGTGGAACAGCAACTTCCCGCGCATACCACCGTGGCGCTCACTTACGTCAACAGCCACGGCCTGCACCAGTTCCTGTCCAACGACCTCAACGCCCCGCTGCCGGGCACCTGGAACCCGCAGAACCCTGGCGCCGCCGTCTACCCGATGGGAAACGCCAATCCCGCATTCCTCGTCGAGTCAGAGGGCCTCTACAACCAGAACGAACTGGTCACCAACGTGAACGCGCAGGTGAATAGCTCCGTGTCGCTCTTCGGTTCCTATGTCTTCAATCACGCGATGAGCAACACCGACTACTCTCCCCCGCCGCAGAACACCAATTTCAATCCCGCGATCGCCATTCAGGGCCTGGGCGTCGGCACCTTCCCGGCCAACCCCTACAACTTCGCGGGGGAATACGGACCGGCAGCCACCGACATCCGTCACCAGGTCAACTTCGGCGGCATGTTCCAGACTTGGGGCGGCCTGCGCTGGAGCCCGCTCTTCGTCGCTCAATCCGGCGCACCCTTCAACATCAC
>DAIDLI010000078.1 GCA_027449545.1 Acidobacteriaceae bacterium
AGACTATTTTTCTCGACCATTGATCCTGTCCTGGAATGCCCTGCGGCTGGGCTAATGAGCGGAGGTCCAGTCGAGGATCACCTTGCCCGCTTTGCCGGAACGCATCGCCTCGAATCCCTTTTCGAATTCATCGTAGCGATAGCGATGGGTGATCACCGGCGAGATGTCCAGGTCGGAGTCGAGCATCACGGTCATCTTGTACCAGGTCTCGTACATCTCGCGACCGTAGATGCCCTTGATGGTGAGCATGTCGAAGATCACCTGGCGCAGGTCGATTTGCACCGCTTTAGCGGGAATGCCGAGGATGGCGATGCGCCCGCCGTGGCTCATGTGCGCAATCATCTCGCCGAGCGCCTGCGGGTTGCCGGACATCTCCAGGCCGACGTCGAAGCCCTCCTGCATGCCGAGCTGCTTCTCGACTTCGGCCAGCGGGGTTTCAGAGGGATTGACTGCGAGGGTTGCGCCCATTTTACGTGCCAGATCGAGCCGGAAGGGGTTGAGGTCGGTGATGACGACATGGCGCGCGCCGGCGTGCTGCACCACGGGGATGGCCATCAGGCCGATGGGCCCGGCGCCAGTGATGAGCACGTCCTCGCCCAGCACCGGAAACGAGAGCGCGGTGTGCACCGCGTTGCCGAAGGGGTCGAAGATGGCGGCAATGTCGCGGTTGATGCCGGGATTATGACGCCAGATGTTGGTCATGGGCAGCGTCACCAACTCGGCAAATGCGCCGGGGCGATTCACGCCCACGCCCATAGTGTGCGCGCACAGATGGCGACGCCCGGCCAGGCAGTTGCGGCAACGGCCGCAGACTACGTGCCCTTCTCCGCTGACAATGTCGCCGGGAAAGAAGTCGCTGACGTTGGAGCCGACAGCCACGACCTCGCCGACGAACTCATGGCCTACCGCCATGGGCACAGGAATGGTCTGCTGCGCCCACTCGTCCCAGTCATAGATGTGAACGTCGGTGCCACAGATGCCGGTGGCCTGCACGCGCACAAGGACATCGTTGATGCCGTACGAGGGTTCGGGAATGTCTTCCAGCCAGAGTCCCCGCTCCGCTTTGCTCTTCACCAAAGCCTTCATCGCCTGTCCTCCGGTTACTGCCAATCTACTGCGTGTCGGTTCGCACGAAGGTCGCCCGTGCGCGATCTTTGCGCACTGTCTCCGCGGGGAAAAGCTGGCCGTGCATGACCACATAGACACCCGGGGGCGCGAGCCGCGCCGCAAACAGGCTCTCGGTCAGGTTCTGCAAGCCGTCGCTGCGCTCGAAGCCCAGCGGCGCCATGGCGCCGGTCAGGATAATGGGCACGGCCGGCGCGGGAATGGCCTTCTGAATGGCCAGCCCGCTCTGGACCATGGTATCGGTGCCGTGGGTGATGACAATGGGGCAGCTCTCCGGCAGCAGGCTTTCCACCTGGCGTACCAGCCGGGCGCGGTCCTCCGAGCTCATCTCCAGGCTGTCCTTATTCATCAGCGGCATCACCCGGACGTCGGCGTCGGGCAGGCGCAGGAGGCTGAGATACTGGGCGATCTTGCTGGAGATATTTTCGACGGCCCCGGCCTGCTCGTTGTAGGCCTTCTCGATGGTCCCGCCGGTGGTAATCACGTAGATGGTCTGCATGGGTCTTTCGCGCCGTGCGCCGCCAGCCTTCCGGCGCCCTCGAATCAGCGGATGGCCCACGGCGCCCAACCAAGCAGTCTAGACGCTTTGGGCGACTTTGCGGGCGCATATCGACAGGAAAGATTGCAGCCCGAAGCACGCCAGTAACTGCTGGACCTCATGATCCTGCCGCAGGCGCGGTGAGTTGCTGGGAGTCCTGTTTCAACTGCGCAAAGACGTAAGGGCCTTCCGGAATGACGGCCACGGTACAATGCGGGGGCAGGCCGCACAGCAGTGCTTCGATGGCCGCCAGGGGCGTAGGGAAGAAGCGGTCCGCGAGTCCGCCCGCTGCCTCCGGGGGAACACCGGGAACATAGAAGAGCGTTTCGAATTTCGAGCCGGTCATGGCCAGCTTTTCAAGCTGCCATTGATCGACGACCACCGGGCCACTCTCGATTTCTTTCAGATAGCCGGCATAGCTGGAAAGAGCGGCGAGGCGGGCTGTGAATTCTGGCGCGCCGACTCCCTCCGCGGATTCGCTAAAGACCAGGATCTTGCCGCCGGGCTTGACGATGTGCTGCGCCGCGGTCACGCCCTTGATGGTCTGGTAGAAGGTGAGATCGAGGGGATAGCCCGCCCCGGTGGTGATGACCGCGTCCACCGGCTCGGCGAGGAGTTCCAGTTGCGCACTGCGCAGGAAGCGGACGCCGGCGGCATGCGCCTGCACGCCGCTGCCGGCAAAGATGCCGGTGATTTCGCGGCGCCGACTGAGTGCCACATCGAGCATGAAGTCGTGGCGGGCGAGGGCCGCAATCTCCAGAAGCTCGGCGTGCAGGGGGTTCTCTTCGATGGAGCCCTCGGTGGCGGCAGCCTGGCGCATGAACCGAGGCGAGTGCAGCATCTTGATGGTTTCCTGCGCGGCCAGGCCGGGTGCGATGAGCTTTCTGCCGCCGGAGAAGCCAGCCATCAGGTGCTGCTCGATGAAGCCAAGGGTAATGTGCAGGTCCGCATCCACGAACCTTCGATCGATATAGACGGGCGTGCCGCGGCGGGTTGTGCCGAGCGCGGCATGCGAGGTGAAGTCGCGGGCGTCGTGGTTCACCACGCGATACTCGGCGGCAATCGAAGGGCCGAGGATGGCCTGAATCTCAGCGGCGGTGGCCGGGCGGTGGAGGCCGGTGGCGATCAGAATGGTGATGCCGTCTTTGGGGATGCCCGCCTGTTGCAGGCGCTCGAGCAAGGGCGGCAGCGTGATGGCGTTGGGAGCAGGCCGGGTGATGTCGCAGACGGAGATGGCGGCAGTGGTTTTGCCTCTGGCGATCTCGCGGAGCGCGGGAGTTCCGATGGGATGATCCAGGGCTGCGGAGAGAGCGGCTGGGAGGTCGGCGATGGGGGACTCCTCGCGGGGCCGCAACACCTGCCACGCGGGGCCTTGCGGCAGATCGATCTCGAGTCCGGATTTTCCGAAGGCCAGGCTGACGCGCAAAGGACACCTACACTGTGCTTTTGCAAGTATTTTCGAAGGTCAGGTCCGGAACATGCAAATCAGGGCTTGGGCAGTCGGAAACAGAGCAGAACCGGGCAGCACGGGAGCCACAACACCCAATCACCTGCCGGCGTATGGCGGAGAGAGTGGGATTCGAACCCACGTTAGAGTTTCCCCTAAACACGCTTTCCAAGCGTGCGCCTTCAACCACTCGGCCATCTCTCCAGCTAGGGTGGTCTGCCTGTTTGACTGTAGCACATCGGGCAGGCGGATTCGAAGCGGGCAGAGGAGCGCAAGGCGGCCGAGGGCGAATGGTGAAAGCGTTTACTTTGGGACCCCGTTTTTGATATATCTTCTTCGACTCGCACACCGCTCCGCCAAGGCCTTGAGCCGGCGTGAATTTCTGTGAGCACGAGGTTCCGTTTGCCTAGCTTCTCCCGCCGCGATCTGCTCTGTTCCGGACTTACCCTTTCTGCCTCTTCCCTGCTCAGCCGCTCAGCCTGGGCGCGCACGGCCGCGCTGCTGGCGGCGCGCCAGGAGGCCTCCGCCACGGCCCTGCCAGCACTCGCGCCGCGCGAACGGCTGCTCTTCGATTTCGGCTGGCGATTCCAGTTCGGCAACAGCAACGATCCGGCCAAGGATCTCGGCTTCGGATCGGGGCAGGAGGACTTCGCCAAGACCGGCACCTTCAAGTTCGCGAAGCCGGGCTATGACGATTCCAAGTGGCGGGCCCTGAACCTGCCGCACGACTGGGCGGTGGAGCTGCCCTTCGTGTGGGATGAAAAGCTGAAGTCGCACGGCTACAAGCCGCTCGGCCGCCGTTATCCCGACACCAGCGTGGGCTGGTACCGGCGCGAGTTCGACATTCCTGCCAGTGATACGGGCCGGCGCATCACGGTGGAGTTCGACGGTGCCTTTCGCGATGTGCTGCTCTTCGTGAACGGGTGCTTCATCGGGCGCAGCAACAACGGATACGTGCCGTTTCACTTCGACATCAGCGACTTTCTGCATTACGGCGGGCGCAACTGCATCGTGGCCCGCGTGGATACAACCTTCGGCGACGGCTGGTTCTATGAGGGTGCGGGGATTTATCGCCACGTGTGGCTGCGCAAGACCGACCCGCTGTACCTGGTGGACGGGGAAAGCTATGTCCGCTCCACGATGAATGGCGAGACTGCGACGCTCTCCCTCGCCACCGTGGCGCGGAATGAGGGCACAGCTCCCACTTCCGCGTTGGTGCGCTGGAAGATTCTCGATGCGGCCGGCAACACGGTTGCGCGCGTGGAGACGCCCGCGCAACAGATCGATCGCGACGGCACCGCCACGTTCAAAGCCGAGGCCCAGCTTCCGCATCCCGCCTTGTGGTCCCCGGACCAGCCGCACATCTACACAGCGGTGGTCGCGGTGGCTACGGAGGGGACGACGCGGGATGCCGAACAGGTTTCCTTTGGCGTGCGCACCGCGCGGTTTGACGCCGAGAAGGGCTTCTTCCTCAATGGCAAGCCGATGAAGATTCAGGGGACCTGTAACCACCAGGACCACGCAGGCGTGGGTGCGGCGGTTCCCGATGCGCTGCAGGCGTACCGGCTGGCGGTGCTCAAGGAGATGGGCAGCAACGCGGTGCGCACCTCACACAACATGCCCACGCCGGAGTGGGTGGACGCCTGCGACCGCATGGGCATGATGATGATGTGCGAAACGCGGCAGATGAGTTCCAGCCCCGAGGGCCTGGCCCAACTGGAGAGCATGATCAAGCGCTACCGCAACTCGCCGTCGATCATTCTCTGGTCGATCGGGAACGAGGAAGGGCTGCTGCAGGACAAGATGGCCGAGGAAGGCGCGCGGATCGCAGCCACCATGGTGGAACGCTGCCACGAACTCGATCCCACGCGACCGGTTTCGGCGGCGGTGAATGGAGACAACAGGAAAGGCGTCTCCGATGCTCTGGACGTCATCGGCTTCAATTACAACCTGAAGTTCCCGGATGCCTTTCACCAGGAGCATCCCAACCGGCCTGTCTTTGGCTCGGAGACGGCCAGCGCGCTCTCGACGCGCGGCGAGTACAGCACCGATCCTCTGCGCAACACGGTGAGCGCATATGACGTGAATCTGCCTTACTGGGGCGAGAGCGCCGAGGCCTGGTGGAACTTCTACGCAACGCGAGCATGGGCGGCCGGCGGATTTGCCTGGACCGGGTTCGATTACCGGGGTGAGCCGACGCCCTACGGCTGGCCTTCCATCAGCTCGCAGTACGGCATTGTGGACACCTGCGGCTTTCCCAAGGACAGCTTCTTCTACTACAAGGCATGGTGGGGCAAGGAGCCGGTGCTGCATTTGTTTCCGCACTGGAACTTCGAAGGCCGCGAGGGCGAGGAGATTCCGGTATGGGTGTACTCGAACCTGGACGAGGCGGAGCTGCTGCTGAACGGCAAGAGCCTGGGACGCCAGAAGGTTCCGCATCTCGGACACGCGCAGTGGAAGGTCCGCTATGAGGCAGGCGTTCTTGAAGCGCATGGGTATCAAGACGGCAAGATGCTTCTGACCGACAGGCGCGAGACCACCGGCGCGGCCACTGCATTGCATCTCAGTGCCGATCGTGCGGAGATCAACGCCGATGGGGAAGATGTGGCGGTGATCCGGGTGGAGGCGCTCGACGGGCAAGGCCGGCCGGTGCCGACGGCGGATGAACTGGTGAGCTTCAAAGTGACAGGACCGGGAGAGTTGATTGGCGTGGGCAACGGCGATCCCAACTGCCACGAGAGCGACAAGGGAGCGAAACGCTCGCTTTTCAATGGATTGGCTCAGGCCATCGTGCAGGCCGGCAAGCAGCCGGGGCAGATTGTGGTAGAAGCCGCGGCGGCGAGCCCTGGGACCCGGGTGGCGACTGCCCGGCTGACGATCACCGCCCGGCCGGCCAGGCCGCGGCCCGCCGTACCCGGTTCAGAACAGAGACGTTAGAGGGAAATTCGCCAGGTTACGGGAGCGCTCGAGGAAATCTGGCCGTCCTTGATGCGCGGAGGCTCAAAAAGGTAACTCCGCGGGTCGCGCTATGGGACGGCGCATCTCGTAAGTGACTATAATTTAGGGAGAGAGCGCAGAAAACCACGCTCCTTTCGAAATTTTTTGAAGGGAACTCCGCCACAATGGCGACTGGAAATTTAGCCCTGGGTGAAGAACAGGGTCTCTCAAACGCGCGCCCGCGCGTGGTCAATGACTTCAGCATCAATGTAGCCACTGTCAACGGTTCCGGCTCACAATCCGCCAACAGCGTGTTGCTGAAGAGCATCTTCGGGATGGGTGTTCCCGTCAGCGGGAAAAACCTGTTCCCCTCTAACATTGCCGGACTTCCCACCTGGTACACGATCCGCGCCAGCAAGGATGGATACGTCGCCCGCAAGCGCGACTCCGAGGTTCTGGTTGCCCTGAATCCGGAGACGGCCAAGGAAGACATCTTGGCCTTGCCGCCCGGGGGCGTAGCCATTTACGAGGAAAACCTCAATCTGAAGCAGTACCGCGACGATGTGGTCTGCTACCCGGTTCCCTTCGACAAGATCACCGCCGCCGTCTGCACCGAGGCCAAGCTGCGCAAGCTGGTCAAGAACATGGTGTATGTGGGCGTGGTGGCGCAACTGCTGCACATCGATCTGGCAGTGGTTGAGCAGAGCGTCAAGAAGCAGTTCTCGAAGAAGCAGAAGGTGTTCGATCTGAACTTCGGCGCCGTAAAGGCGGGCTTCGATTACGCGCAGAGCCACTTCACCAAGCAGGATCCGTACTACGTTTCCGCGATGAACGAGACGGCGGGCAAGATCATCATCGACGGCAACGCGGCCTGCGGCATGGGCGCGGTGTTCGCGGGGGTTACGGTGGTTGCTTGGTATCCCATCACGCCCTCGACCTCGCTGGTGGAATCGACCACCGACCTGCTGAAAAAATTCCGAATCACGCCCGAGGGCAAGGCGACCTTTGCCGTGGTTCAGGCCGAGGATGAGCTGGCCGCCATCGGCATGGTGCTGGGCGCAGGCTGGGCGGGCGCCCGCTCGATGACCGCGACCTCTGGCCCGGGTATCTCGCTGATGGCCGAGTTCTCCGGCCTGGGCTACTATGCCGAGCTGCCGGGCGTGATCTTCGACGTGCAGCGCAGCGGCCCCTCGACGGGCATGCCGACGCGCACGCAACAGGCCGATCTGCTCTCCACCGCATTCCTCTCGCACGGCGACACCAAGCACGTGATGCTGCTGCCGGGCTCGGTGAAGGAGTGCTTCGAGATGGGCATTGCGGCTTTCGATCTCACCGAGCGGCTGCAGACGCCGGTGTTCGTGCTGACCGATCTGGATCTAGGCATGAACAACTGGATGTCGGATCCCTTCGAGTATCCGGAGAAGCCGATCGATCGCGGCAAGGTGCTGACCGCCGAGGATCTGGAACGGCTGGGCGGCTTTGCCCGCTACCGGGACGTGGACGGCGACGGCATCGGCTGGCGCACCCTGCCCGGCACCAAGCATCCCAAGGCTGCCTACTTTACCCGCGGCTCGGGACACAACGATGCCGCCGGTTATACGGAGAAGCCCGACGAATACCAGAAGGTTGTCGACCGGCTGTCGCGCAAGTTCGAGCACGCGCGCACGCTGGTGCCGGCACCGATCGCGGTCAAGAACGGCACCTCGAAGGTAGGCATTCTGGCCTTCGGCACCTCGGACTTCGCGGTCCGCGAGAGCCTGGACCAGATCGGCAACGAATACGGCAAGAGCGTCGATTACATGCGCATCCGGGCGTATCCGTTCACGCACGAGATCCACGATTTTGTGGCCTCGCACGAGCGCATCTACGTGGTGGAGCAGAACCGCGACGCGCAAATGGCCAGCCTGCTGAAGCTGGATCTTGCGGCCGAGCAGACGACCAAGCTGCGCAGCATCCTGAACTACAACGGCCTGCCGCTCGACGCGCGCACCATTACTGACGAATTTGCGACCAAGGAGGGCCTCTAAATTGGCAACCGCAGCACCTACTCCTAAAGTGAATCGCATCGGCCTTCCGATTGTGGATTATCGCGGCGGCAAGTCGACGCTCTGCGCCGGCTGCGGCCACAACGCCATCTCCGAGCGCATTGTGGACGCCATGTACGAGATGGGCGTGGAACCGGAACGGGTGATGAAGATGAGCGGCATCGGCTGCTCGTCGAAGAGCCCGGCTTACTTCATGAGCCGCGCGCACTCCTTCAACAGCGTGCACGGCCGCATGCCCTCGGTGACCACCGGGGCGGTGCTGGCCAACAGCGGCATGACCGCGCTGGGCGTCTCCGGCGATGGCGACACGGCCTCCATCGGAGCGGGCCAGTTCGTACACCTGATGCGCCGCAATCTGCCGATGATCTACATCATCGAAGACAACGGCGTGTACGGCCTGACCAAGGGCCAGTTCTCGGCTACTGCCGATATCGGCTCCAAGTTGAAGACCGGCGTCATTAACGACCTGCCCCCGATCGACACCTGCGCGCTGGCCATCCAACTGGGCGCAACGTTTGTGGGCCGCTCGTTCTCCGGCGACAAGAAGCAGCTGCTGACCATGCTCAAGGCGGCGATCGCCCACAAGGGCACGGTGATGCTCGACGTCATCAGCCCTTGCGTGACCTTCAACGATCACGAGGGCTCCACCAAGAGCTACAAGTTCATGCAGGAGCACGACGAGCCCATCAACGAAGTCGGCTTCGTTCCCGCCTTCGATGACATCGCGGTGGATTACGCATCGGGCGAGGTGTACGACGTGCAGATGCACGACGGCTCCAGCCTGCGCCTGCGCAAGCTGCACGAGGACTACGACCCCACCAACAAGGCCAACGCGGTGCGCACGCTGATGGAAGCCTCGGAGAACAACGAAGTGCTGACCGGTGTCTTCTACATCGATACCAAGAAGCCGTCGTTCACCGATCAGCTCAACATGGTGGATCAGCCGCTGGCGACGCTGCCGGAATCGATGGTGCGGCCGCCCAAGAGCGCGCTCGAAACGCTGATGACCAACTTGCAGTAGCGATTGACTGCGAGAAGCCCCGAATACCCCGGAACGGCTGTGCCGTTCCGGGGTATTCGTTTATTGAGCGGATGCCGGAAGAGCTTTTAGATCTCCCACCAGTCGAAGCGCATCATGCGGGGATAGAAGAGGCCCGCCCGCACCGCGACATCGGCGCCGTGCATCTGGCGCAGGACGCGCGCGTAGATATCGAGCTGCGGTGCGAACAGCGCGCGCAAACCGGGCAACGCTGTTTCCGGATCGCTCTTCTCCGGATGCGCGGTTTTGTAGTCGATGATCCACCAGGTTTCATCGCCTGTTTGGTGCGGCTCCGCACTGGCGCGAAAGACGCGGTCTACCTGCACCTGGCGCAATCCCTTGTCGGTCACCCCCGCCCAGCGCATCTCGCTAGCCGCATCGCAATGCGGAGAAAGGATCCAGCGGCCCGCAGAATCCTGCGAGACCATGGCGGCGATCTCCAGGGCCTGGGCCGCGATGCGCTCCGCTTCGGAGCGTTCCATGCCCGCAGCGCGCGCTTGCGCCACGATGCCGGGCGAGACGCCCGCGAGCGCGGTCAGCGCCGCATCCCACCCGGATTGAGCAACCAGCTCCGCGAGCCGCTCGAGAAGTGCGTGGACGGCCATGCCCAGGGCGCGAGAACGCAAGCCGCCCTCATGACGGAGATAGGCTGGGCTGGCGCCCATGCCGCTGATCGCTTCCGCGGCTGATGTAACCGACGAAGAAGATGCTGGCAATAGTGCAGCCGGTATTCTGTGCAGGCGCGCGGGCCGGCCCGGCGCTGGCATGACGATCAGGTTCTCCGCATCGGCCGCGGCAACCTGCTCCAGGGTTCCCTCTTCGCGCCCGGGAGAGGCCTGCCTGTCCCACTGGTCGAACTGGCGGCGGACCTCGGTTTCAAGAGCAGGCCAGCCGGTCTGCAACAGGCAGTTCGCCGGGCGGGAAAGCTCGCGCATGCCGTCGGCGTTGGTGGTGAACTCGGGGCGGGCGAAGAGATGCAATTCTTCGCGAGCGCGGGTCGCGGCAACGTAGAACAAACGGCGCATCTCCTGCTCTTCGCGCCTGCTCCGCTCCTGGCTCACGAACTTGCGGGTGCTGCCGGCGTCAGCTCCCTTGGACTGCACGGGCGCGACCAGAAACTCGGTGACCTCCTCGGGATCGTCCGACTCCGCGAGGCCGCGCTCCAGCCAGGCGAGCAGATCGCGGTTGCCGCCGCCGCTGCGAGCTTGCAGTTCGGGTACGATCACGACTTCAAACTCCAGCCCTTTTGCGCTGTGAATGGTCATGAGCTGAACGCCGCATTCGCTGTCCGCGTGCGGGTCGGGCAGAGCTTTCAGCTCCTTCAGCGCCGCATCGAAGGCCGGCCCCAGCAGATCCTGCTCGCCGGCGCGGAGCTTGTCCAAAGAGGACCACAACAGGTTGAGATTGGCGCGGCCATTGGCGTCCACGCAGCGATCCCCCCCCAGGCGCAGCCACACCTGCTCAAGCCACGAACCGAGTGCAAGCGAGGGTCGCGCTGCGCGCTGCGTGGCGGCGAACTCGGCCGCATCGCATACGTGCTCGACGGCAGCCCTTGCCTCAGAACCCAGCAAGCCGGCGCGCTCACGCAGCAACTCCGGAATGTGGCGCAGTTGCAGCGCGGGATCGTCTGCGCTGACGAGCAGATGCAGATCGGCGAGCGACAGAGCACACCACGGCGCGCGCAGAACGCCCAGCCACGCCACGCGGTCATGGGGGTTCAGCAGCGCGCGCGCCAGGCTGACGGCATCGAGGATCTCGGGCCGGTCCGCCAATTCTTCGAGATCCAATGCCAGGAACGGAATGCTCTCGCTGCGCAGCGCTTCCGCGATAGGAGCCAAGGCGCGACGCGCACGGCCGAGAACAGCGATGCGGTACTTTTGCCCGGCGGCGCGCGCTGCTTCGATGCGTGGCACATGGGCACGGATCAGTGCTACGACCTCTTCCACCTTCCGGCGCAGGGCCTCTTCACGCTCCGCGCGAACGCGTTCTTTTTGCGCACGATCGGCGGAACCTCCGCGCTTCAAGGCGGGCATGAAGGTGCAGTGCACTTGCAGCGGTGGCGTCTGCCGAGCCGAATCCAGCGCCACACTGCTTCGCGCCGGTAGCGCGGGAGCAAACGCAATGCCGCTGCCGTCCTGAACATTGAAGATGGCGTCGAACGCGGAGTTCAGCGCAGCCACCAGATCGTGGGCGGTGCGGAAGTTGGCTTCAAGAGGAACGTAGTCGAAGAGCAGCGGGTGATCGCCGGCGATTTCGAGGCCGCTGGTCTTCACGCGCGGGAACAGCTCGGCGTCGGCATCGCGGAAGAAATAGATGGACTGCATGGGGTCGCCGACCACAAAACAGGTGCGGCCGTCGCGATCGGGCCACGCAGCCACCAGGCGGCGCAGGAGCTCATGCTGGCGGCGGCTGGTGTCCTGAAATTCATCCACCAGCAGATGGCGAATGCGATCGGCCACGGCAAGAGCCGCTTCGCCGGGAATGCCTTCCTCGCCCTTCAGAACGCTCAAGGCGATCTGCGCAATCTCGGTATAGTCGGCCGCTCCCTGCTCGGCAAAGACGACCCTGAGTTGGCCGGCCGCCTGACGCAACAGCTCAAAGCACGCCTGCACGATGGCCCAATCCTCTTCGCTGTAGCGCGCGGGAGGAAGGCTTGCGATTTCTTGCAACTCCTCCTCCATTCCTCGCACCCGGGAAAGTGCCGCTATGAGTGTCATTAGACGTTCCTTTTGCGGCTTGGCATCCGCAGGGAAACCATGGCGCTTGTCGACCCGCTGGCGGAAGTTCCCATCGCTCAGCAAAAGTTTTGCCAAGCATGCACATGCCTGACGGGCGGCCTCAATCGCTTCCGAATTATCGAATGTCCCCTGCGGAAACTCCGCCAGTTCTGCAAGCTCGCCATACAGCGCGCCGGAAGTCTGCTCACAGCCGAACTGTGCTAAGGCCAGAGCCTCTTCCCGCGCACCCGGAGCTCGTTCGAGCAATGCATTCAAGCGCAACAGGTGTGTCCGCACGGCCCGCGCGAAAGGCCGCTCCAGGCGCTCGCGCAATGCATGCCAATCCTGCTCGCGATCGAGGACAAAGCCCTGCATCCAGCGGTCGCGCTTGGCCAGCATCTCAACCAGCAGGTCTTCCATCTCCTGCCAGCCGTTATCGCGCCACAGTAGCAGCGATTCGATTGCCGAGCGCAGAGCCGCATCGGCCGTGCCGAGCTGCTCGAGGACGCGACGCGCCGCCCGGCGGTACAGGTCGCGTGCATTCTCGGCGATATCGAGCCCCGAGCCGAGCGGCGAAACCAGCGGCTGCTGCAAGGCAATCTCGCGGCAGAAGGCGTCGATGGTGGTGATGCGAAGCTGGTTGGGCAGATCGATCAGATTCCAGGCCAGAGCGCGCGAACGCGCCAGCGCATTCGCTGCTAAAGATTCCATCGAGAACTCGTCGGCAGGCTCCGAGTCTGCTTCTCGGTCCGGACGCGCCGCTCTTTCGAGCTCGCCCAGGATGCGGTGCCGCATCTCGGCGGCTGCAGCCTTGGTAAAGGTGATGGCGACGATCTGGCCGGGATCATCGACCTCCGCAAGCAGGCGCAGAAAGCGCCGCGTCAGCAGATCGGTCTTGCCCGATCCGGCCGGCGCCTGCACCAGAAAACTTCTGCGCGCATCCAGCGCCTGTTCACGCGCGGCCTGGTCCGGAGGAAGAATGCGTGAGGCGGTACTACTCATCGACGACCTCCTCGCTCTCTTCGATTTCCGGTTGAAATTCCTGAATGCGGCAGACCGCTTGCAGTTCACAGCGCTCGCAGGTCTGCGGATACTGGCGCGGATCCACGTCGGCGCGCCCGTCAACAAAATCCCGCGCAAGGCCTTCGATGCAGTCGCGCCACGCTTCCATCTCTTCCAGATTCAGCGGTGTCTTCACCAGCGCAGCAGCCGCAGTCAGACCCGGGAGCAGATACTCTTTGGCATTCCCTACCCTGCCCTGAAAGCAGCACTTGGCGGCCTTGATCCTGGCGAAAGTCAATCCACCCAGCGGCTGCTTCTCCCGATCCAATGCGTACAACGCATAGAGCGGCAACTGCACATCCTCGGGCCGAGGCGTCTCCCACGACCGCGTTGAGACCTCGCCGGTTTTGTAGTCCACCACGAGCACGCTGTCATCCTTGAGCCAGTCGATGCGATCGAGGCGCAGGTGCAGACTCAGGCCGGCAATCTCAACATTCGACTTCTGCTCGGTGCCCACGACCGCGAACGGAACGCGGGTCCGCTCATACTCCAGCCACTCGGAAATGAGGCGGGTGAGACGAATCTGTTCGAGCTCGAGGTAACGCTGCGGCATGGAGTCTCGAACTCCGGCCGCCAGGCTCTGTTCGAAGACCCGCTGCACATGCCCTTCGACGAACGCACTGAGATCGGGCAGCGCCGCCAGTTCCGCATGCGTGCGGATGCCGTCGGGCGCGCCGGCCCACACCGCGTGCAACACATCGTGAAGCAACTGGCCGCGCTGGGCGGCGGTGAGCCCGGCCTGCGCAGCGTCCCACCCCTGTGCGTCCAGTCGTGCCGTCGCGAAGGCTTTGAAGGGGCACTGCGATTGGGTGGTGAGCACCGCCGATCCTCCGGAGGCATCTCCGCTCTGCAACGCAACGCGGCTCGCGTCTTCGAAGACAACCGTTGCAGGCGCAGATGCTGCGGGCGCGACGAGCCCAGCCGGGAGAGCCTGCGGCTCTCCGGCACAGCTTAGGATGAGCCGGGACGGCCGCGCCTCGACTCCTTCGCTCTGCCGCGCATAGCTGAAGCAGACGGCGGGCGCGCAGGCAAACACACGCTCGGTGATCGCCTGGGCAACGACCAGGTCCAGTTGCGGGGAGCAATGGGGCATACTCGCTTCGCGCTGGACTGCAATCGGCAGCAGCGGATTCGTCGAGCCCCTGGCCGGCCACCGCTCCTCATCGGCGCCGAGAAACCAGACGGCATCGGCGTGCAGTCCGGCGGCCTCCGCGGGTCCGGCAATCTGAATGGGCGCATCTTGCGACTCCGGTGCAAACAGGGTTTCGCCGGCAGTCCGCCGCAACTCGCGCAGGAATTCATCCCAGGAGAGGCGGCGTCCATCAAATCCCAGAGAGGCGCAGGCATCCAGCGTCTGTTGCCAGCGGCGCAGCGCCTGAAACTCGGCGCTGGTGAGCGCGCGTCCTCCCGGCCAGCCTGCGGTGTCGAGCAGTTCAGGCACCAGCCCCGCCCACTCCAGCGGAGACTGTCGGCGGCGGACGGCTTCATGCAGTTGCCGGCGTGCCTGCACCATTCGCGAAAGCCAGGGCCGGGGCAACTCCACCGCGCAACGCTGCGCAACCAGATCATCGAGCTTCCATCGAGTTCTTTGCAGGTTGCGCCGGCGCAGCGCGCGCATGAAGCCGCTCAGCGCAAGAGATTGGCCTGCATCTTCAGTTCCCTGCCCGGTGGAGAACAGCCAGTCAATCTCGCTTTCCTCGAGGGCTCCATTGAGCCACTGCAAGGTGAGGAGCGCGCCGCGCCCCAGCGCCACCTCGGTGAGCGGCACACCCAGCGAAAATTCAAACCGCGCAGCCGCGGCCTCTTCGCCGGCGAAACGATGGAATGCGCGCTCAATTTCGCCGCGCTGATTGGCCAGATTCTGCGCAAGCACCAGCAAGCGCGCCTGAGGATTGGCCTTCAGGCACTGCGCGCACCACAGCGCACATGCCTCCAGTTCGGCTTCCGGATCGGGAGCACGGTAGAAGCGCACCTCTGCGGCAGCAGCGGCGGGGGTTTCTTCGGTGCATCTTCCCCAGGCATCGAAGACGCGGCGCTGGACCGGCAGGATGCGGTCGAAGCCCACCAGCAGAAGCGGAGGCCGCTCGACTGCGTCGGCCTCAAGCAGGGCCAGCAATTCCAGCGGCAGACGAGCGCTGCCAATCAATTTTTCCGCCCGGCAGGCGCTGTCGAACGCGCGCAGCCAGCCGCTGAAGGCTGCCGCGTCCTGCTGCCAGCCGGAGCGGCTCTTCTCGCTCAAATGTTGCGGAGCATACGAGCACAGCAGACGATATGCGTCGGCCGCCATCGCCGCCATGCGCTGACGCGGTTCCTCCAGCAGGATGCGGCTCTCGGTGCTGCTTTCCACGACATCTGCCCACAGCGCCCGCTCCTGCAAGGGATTCAGGACCAGACGATCGTCGTTTCGACGCGCCTCCCACTCCCGGCGCACGAAGCTCTGCCAGTCCTGAATGTCCGGCGCCGGCCATGCGGTCAGCCCTTCAGTGCGGCGGCGGCGATGGAAGTCCGTGGCCACGGCACGAGCCGCGCGCTCGCTCGCGGTCACGATCTTTCCGCCCCCGCGCAGCCATGCGTCCACGCCGGCGTCTGACCTGATTCCCTGTTCCTGCTCCATTCATGCGTTATACCTTCTTCGGCCGCTGCGCGTCTCAATCTAGTTTTCCACTCTGCAACCGGCTGGGCACCAGCCACTTACAGACGGATAAATGCCCGGATATAAACTGAAGGAAGATGCGTACCCACTTCTTTGCCGCTCTGCTTGCGCTTGTGACCCTGGCGGGATGCCGTACCAGCACGAAGCCCGATGCGCAATCTGCCTCCTCATCCGATGTGAAGGTCTACCACATGCGCGGCAAGATCGTTTCCACGGATGTTGCGCACGGAATCGTGGTCGTGGATCACGAGGCCATCCCCGGCTTCATGGACGCGATGACCATGCCCTATCAGTTGAAGGACCCGACCATCGCCACCGATCTGCACCCCGGCGACACCATCACCGCCGATGTCCTGGTTTCAAAGACCTCGGCTCAGACCGTGGTGCTGGACGATATCGACGTGATCGCGCAGGGCCGGCCAGACTACAAGCCGAAGATTCTGTATCACGTTCCCTCACCAGGCGACAGCGTGCCCGACTTCCGGTTGCGCAATGAGCTGGGCCGCGAAATCCATCTCCAGCAGTTCCGGGGCAAGAATCTGCTCATCACCTTTATCTACACGCGCTGCCCGTTGCCGAACTTCTGCCCGCTGATCACGCGCAACTTCGCCGCGATCAACACGGCCTTGCAGAAAGAGCCCAAGCTTTACCAGAAGACGCATCTGCTGTGCGTCAGCTTCGATCCCGAACACGACACGCCTGCGACTCTGCGCGCGTATGGGGCCGCATACCTGGGCAGCAACAGCCCCAGCGCCTTCTCGCACCTGGAGTTCGCCGTGCCTCCGAAGGATGAGCTGGCCAAGATGGCGCAGTACTTCGATGTCGGCATGTCGGCCGGGCCCAACGGAACCATCACGCACACGCTCTCCACCACGCTCATCAATGCCAAGGGCAAGGTGGTGCAGTTCTATCCGGACAACACCTGGACTCCGCAACAGGTATTGGGCGACCTGAACCGCCTGGAAGCTCAGGCCGGCTGACCGGGGCTGTCCTCCAGCGCGCACTTCTTCCCTGAATCCCGGCGGGCCTGCGGGTAATCTGACTGATATGCTGGCCTAAGAAACAAGGAGAGGTCGCAGTATGGCGAAAACAACTCTGGTCTTTGGACTTCTGCTGGTCATTCTGGGTGTGGTCAGCTATGTAGGCACCGGCAGCCAGCATCCCACCGCGCTCATTCCCCTGTGGTTCGGCCTGGCTCTCGGCGTGTTCGGATTCCTGGCCATCAGCCCCAGCGAGGGACGGCGCAAGCTCTTCATGCACATCAACGTCACCATCGGCGCGCTGGGCTTTATCGGCGCCGTGGCCTCGGCGCTGCACAACTATGGCGCTGCGCGTTCGGCGGGCGTCACCCCGGACTACACCGCGCTTGAGGCACAGGGAGCGATGGCGGTCATCCTGCTGATCTACGTGAACCTGTGCGTGCGCTCGTTCATCGCAGCTCGCCGCGCCCGCGAGGCTTAGCGCGTGGGAGCGATGGGGGGTGGAGGGCTCGGCTTTGGCATGCGCGCGGAGCGCACCCCGCACGGCCGCACGTCGCGGGGCGCGCAGGCGAATCTGCCCAAGCGCAAGCCCAGCCTGAAGAAGATCGGGCCCGAGGTCTGGGCCCTGGTCAGGCCCCGTAAGGGACTGCTCGTGCTGGGCATGGCGCTGATGGCCCTCAACCGCCTCGCCGGCCTGGTGATTCCCTACACCTCCAAGCCTCTGCTCGACAAGGTTCTGGCCTCAAGCCATCCTCATCCCGAGCTGCTGCCGAAGATCATCCTGCTGGTTTTTGCGGCGACCGTGGTGCAGGCCATCACCTCATTCTCGCTGACCCAACTGCTCTCCATCGCCGGGCAGCGGCTGATCGCCGAGATGCGCCGCCAGGTGCAGCGCCACGTGGGGCTCCTCTCGGTGGCCTACTACGACGAGAACCGCACCGGCACGCTGGTAGCGCGCATCATGAGCGACGTCGAGGGTATACGCAACCTGATCGGCACCGGCCTGGTGCAGTTTCTGGGCGGCATCCTGACCGCCATTCTCGCCTTCTTCTACCTGCTGCACCTCAGTGTCATCGTCACCGTCACGGTGTTCACGGTCATCGGCGTCTTTGTTCTGGTTTTGCGGTACGTCTTCCGCGTCATCCGCCCCATCTTCCGCGAGCGCTCGCGCATCAACGCCGAGGTCACCGGGCGCCTCACCGAATCTTTGGGTGGGGTGCGTGTGGTCAAGGGCTACCATGCCGAGGAACGCGAACACCACGTCTTCTCTGGCGGGGTGGAGAGACTGCTGCAAAACGTCATGAAGTCGCTCACCATGACCAGCGTGCTGTCTTCGGCCTCGACCACGGTGCTGGGCTTGGTGTCGGCGCTGGTGATGTGGCTGGGTGGCCATGCCGTGCTGCACAGCACGTGGACGGTCGGGGACTACTTCAGCTACAACATGTTTCTCGCCTTCATGATCGCACCCGTCTTCCAGATCGTGAGCGTGGGGACGCAGTTGACAGAGGCCTTCGCCGGACTCGACCGCACTCGCGAGATCATGGATGAACTTCAGGAGAATCAGACGCCGGGGCGCACCACTCCCATGCCGCCCCTCGAAGGCCAGGTCCGCTTCAACGAGGTTGAGTTTGCCTACACGCCGGATAAGCCGGTGCTGCACGGGATCAACTTCGAGGCCGCACCCGGCACCGTCACCGCGCTGGTGGGTTCCTCGGGCTCCGGCAAATCCACCATTATCAGCCTCCTGTGCGCCTTTTATGCTCCATCCGCGGGCAAGGTGCTGGTAGACGGCTTCGATCTGTCGAAGGTGGACCTGAACAGCTATCGGTCGCAGCTCGGGGTGGTCTTGCAGGAATCGTTTCTCTTCGATGGCAGCATCCGTGAGAACGTGATGTTCTCGCGCCCCGATGCGACCGAGGAGCAGTTCCTGGCCGCATGCCGCACCGCGCGCGTGGATGAGTTCGCGGAGCGCTTCCCCGAGGGCTATGACACGCTGGTGGGCGAACGCGGCGTCAAGCTCTCCGGCGGGCAGCGCCAGCGGCTCTCCATCGCCCGCGCGCTGCTGGCCGCCCCGCGCATCTTGATCCTCGATGAGGCCACCAGTTCGCTGGATTCGGAATCAGAGGCGATGATCCAGGCCGGCCTGGCGCAGTTGATGCAAGGGCGCACGACTTTCGTCATCGCCCATCGCCTCTCGACGATCCGCCGCGCCGACCAGATCCTGGTCATCGAACGGGGCCGCGTGGTGGAGCGCGGCAACCACTCGGAGCTATTCGCGCTGGGCGGCCGCTACTACGATCTCTACATGCGCCAGCACGGCCTTGAGGCCAATCTCTTCCTCGCGCCCGGCGAGGGCGACATTGTCTCCGACCGCGAAACCTCACTCTAAATTCCTGCCCTTTCCTGCTTTCCTTTCCGGTCTGCGCGCGTCTCACCTCTTGACGTCCATTCCATTATCTGAGAAGCTAAACCTGTACTCACCACGCGAAACTGAGGTTCAAGATGCGAGACGTGGCTCCTCAAGGCACCTATAAAGTCCAAGCACTCGACCGCGCCTTTGCGGTCCTTGACCTTCTGGGCGAAAGCGATTCCCCGCTCGGCCTCGCCCAGGTGGCTTCTTCCCTGCAACTGCACAAGAGCACGGCGCACCGTTTTTTAATGGTGCTGGAGCGCCACCGCATGGTGGAGCGCACCTCGCACGGCAAGTTTCGTCTGGGGCTGCGTCTGTTTGACTTTGGCAACCGCGCCATTGAGCAGTACGACCTGCGCGAGCGCGCCCAGCCGCACCTGCGCCGCCTGGTGGCGGAGACCGAGGAGACCGCGCACCTCTGCATTCTGGAAGCCGCGCGCATGATCTATATCGACAAGATCGAACCGGCGCGGTCGGTCCGCATGATCACCCGCATCGGCGCCAGCAACCCGGTGCACTGCACCTCGGTGGGCAAGGCGATTCTGGCGTTTCTGCCCGAGGACCGGGCCGCTGACGTGCTCAAGCGGGTGCGCTACGAGCGGCTGACGCACCGCACCATCGTCACCCCGGAGGCCCTGCGCGTGGAGCTCGACAAGACCCGCCGCCGCGGCTATGCCGTGGACGATGAGGAGCTGGAAGAGGGACTGCGCTGCATCGCCGTGCCGGTGCTCGACGCGCAGCGTTTTCCGGTGGCGGCGGTGAGCGTCTCGGGACCGTCGTTCCGGGTGACCGCGCAGAAGCTGCCCTCGATCGCCAATCACCTGCTGCAATGCGTGCGCGGCATCTCCATGGACATGGGCTACATTTCCAGCCGCGGCACCCGTACCGCGTTGTCGGCGTAGTGTTTCCCACAGATCGGAGGCGCGCCAAAAGCGGCCTCCGATCTGATACACTCAATCTTGTCGCGAAGCGATGCGAATCGCCGCCGCGTCATGTTGGGGACGTAGCTCAGTTTGGTTAGAGCGCTGCCCTGTCACGGCAGAGGTCGCGGGTTCGAGCCCCGTCGTCCCCGCCATTGAAACCCAAGAGATGGGTTCGTGGCATGTGACATTCCTAGCGACAATCCCTCATAAGCGCTCAGGCATCAATGACCTGCGGCGCTTCCGCAAGCACCCCTTCTGCGATATAGTTGCCGCGGGATGTTAATCTGCCACCTTAGGCGCAATTGCGTTGTCGGCCATGACGGTTGCGAGCTTTGGGGACGATTAAATAAGCTGCAAAGGGATTCCAGCAATGCTCAACAAATTGTCGCAGCGCTTCGGTGAACTGCTGGCTGAAGCAGGGCAAATCGAGGCAAAGAAGACAAAGTGGTACGACGACTACGCAGGATCTAACAAAGAGCAGGTTGACAAGAACGCTTTGCTCGCTTGGAAAACCAAGGCGAGGCATCTCTTAGTTGTCGCGTGCGGGGAATCATCACAGCACTTCCAACTCTTTACCGACAATGAGACCGGGGGCTATAGGACCAGCCTCGACAACCTCCGCCAAATGGCGGCTGTGCTGCGAGCAGCTCAAAGCGACTTTGACGGGGGGTACTTTCAAAAGATTCAAACGGTGGTTCAAGCTGACTTGTTCGGGTCAGAGTTGGACCAAGCGACTGAACTGCTAAAGAACGGTTATAAGGTCGCCGCCGCAGTGATTGCGGGAGTCGTCCTAGAAACAGCGATTCGAGAGTTGTGCAAGCGAAATCAAATACCTCCCGCAAAGCTCGCCAGAATGAACGACGACCTCGCCAAGGCTGGTGTCTACAATGCAATCGTACAGAAGCGAGTCACGTATTTGTCAGCAGTCCGAAATGCCGCTGCACATGGCGATCAGGATGAATTTGGTTCTTATGATGTAACCGCAATGATAGGCGAGATCGAGCAACTTCTTGCCAATCAGCTCTGACCGGCGAGTCACCCCATCTGGCACATTCTTGGAGGATTAGCCTTACCACTCGCACCCATTGTCAAAACAGGCGTGAGATTCTCCAAACAATCCAGACGCGCTAAGAACCGCACCAGATCATTCATTGGGCCGCTCTGTGACGGCGTTGCTGCCGCTGCCGGGCAAAGGTGATTTGCGGCCGCCGCTGGCTTCGCCCTCAAGCAATGCGTCGATCCCGGGATAGGCATAAAGGGTGGGCGCGTGGCTCTGCATCAGGCCGCCAGTATCCGCGGTGGGGCCGTAGGTGCTGTGCAGGTCGCGCCCCAACATGCGCAGGATGGCCGTGAGCTGACCGCGATGGTGGGCGGTATGGACGATGCGCCGGGTCACGATCCAGGCCCGCGAGCGCGTCACCTCGAAGAACCCCGTTTCTGCCTCCCACCACAACTCATCCTTGGGCTGCAATGCGCGCAGGCGCTTGGCGCTGTCCTCGGCATAACGGCGGAGGAAGTTCAGCCGGGTCTCCGGGCTGGGCAGCGGCGGAGCGCCCACGTCGATTCCCAGCATGTTCCGGAACCAGATGTCTTCGCTCACGCATTGATGCACCATCTGCTCGTGAACGCTGCGCCCGCGCCTGTCGGCCGGCAAAGGCCTTTGCGGCATATCTTCTTCTCTGAACTCGCTCCAGACGCTCAGGACCTTCAAGCGTTCGGAATCGTACGTCTCCACTAGAAACTCGTATCGCATCGGCGGCTCCGAGGAAGGCTAAACCCGTACCGAGTATAAGCGCGGCCGGCGGCACGTTGAATGAGTCCGGGATGTTTGAATAGAAAGGTATGCCTGGACAGGGAGCATTGCTGCTGTTGGCCTTCGTGGGCCTGGTTGTGATCGTGCTGCTGGTGCTGCTGCAGCTTACGCGGCTGGGCTACGTGATCCGGACCACGATTCAGGGGCCGAAATCTATGCCTGCAAGGCGACGGTGGACATGTTCCACCTGAAGCCCGACGACTTCTGCCCCGAACTGGACGGCGTAATCTCCGTCGGTCAGTTTTATGAGAAAGCGGCCGGCGGCCAGATCATCTTCACCTAATCGGTTGAGGTGCCCCACCCTCGGCGCGCCCTAGCGATGGCGGCCAGGGTGGGGTCCTCCGTCACCGTTCTAGTCGGCCATATAGGCGGCCTGCTCGCGCGGGGCAAACAGATTGCCCAGCCGCTGGATCTGCGCGCCGACCGAGCTGAGCTTCTGCTCGATATGCTCATAGCCGCGGTCCATGTGGTAGACGCGGTCGATCACCGTCTCGCCCTCGGCCACCAGCGCCGCCAGCACCAGGGATGCCGAGGCACGAAGATCAGAGCACATCACTGCGGCAGAAGACAGCCGAGCCGGCCCGCGCACCGTGGCAGTCTTGGCGTCCACCTTGATGTTGGCGCCCATGCGGACGAGTTCCTGCACGTGCATGAAGCGGTTCTCGAAGATGTTCTCCGTCACCAGGCTCACGCCTTCGGCCTGGGTGGCCAGCGCCATGTATTGCGCCTGCATGTCGGTGGGGAATCCGGGATACTCCTCGGTAGAGATATCGGCGCCCTGCAACTTGCCGCCGCCGCGCACCCGCACCGAATCGCCGCCGAGCACATCGACGCGCGCGCCGGCCTCCTGCAGCTTGGCGATCACGGCCCCCAGGTGCGCTGGATCGCAGTTGGCCACGATGAGGTCGCCGCCAGTGATGGCGCCGGCAATGAGGAAGGTTCCCGCTTCAATGCGATCGGGATTGATGCGGTAATGCGCGCCATGCAGGCTGGTGACGCCGTGCACGCGAATCGTGGAAGTACCCGCGCCCTCGATCTTCGCACCCATGGCGTTGAGCAGAGCGGCCAGGTCACAGACCTCGGGCTCGCGCGCGCAGTTCTCCATCAGCGTCTCGCCCTCGGCCATCACCGCCGCCATCAGCAGGTCTTCGGTGCCGGTCACGGTGATCTTGTCGAAGACAATGTGCGCACCGCGCAGGCGTTCCGCGCGGGCTTCGATGTATCCGTGCTCCTGCGTGATCGCCGCACCCATTTTTTCCAGCCCCTTCAGGTGCAGGTCGATCGGGCGTCCGCCGATGGCACAGCCGCCGGGCATGGCCACACGCGCCATGCCGGTGCGGGCCACGAGCGGCCCCAGCACCAGCGAGCTGGCGCGCATGGTTTTCACGATTTCGTACCGCGCCACCGGATCGGAGAGGCTGCGGCAACTGATGGTCATCAGGTGCTGGGCGTTAGCCTCGGGCCGCTGCACCGCCGCGCCCATCGATTCCAGCAGCCGCCGCTCGGTGTCCATGTCTCGCACCAGCGGAATGTTTTCGAGCACGATGTCGTCTTCGGTCAGGATGGCCGCGGCAATGCACGGCAGTGCCGAGTTCTTGGCGCCGGAGATGCGTACCGTTCCCACCAGCGGATTGCCGCCGCGAATCACAAATTTATCCATACCGCCGCGTCTTTCCCTCAGCACCAGTTTAAATGGGGCGAAGCTCGCCTGGGCGGCGGAAAAGACGGGCCTAAACCGGCCGTCTGCCGCCGGTAGCGCCGTAGATCTCCCCGGTCACGTAGCTGGCGTCGTCGGAGGCGAGAAAGACGAAGACCGCCGCCTGCTCGACCGGCATCGCCGGCCGCTTGAAGGCGGTGTTCTCGCCAAAGCTCTTCACTTTATCCTTGGGCATGGTGGAGGGAATCAGCGGCGTCCAAACCGGCCCGGGCGCGATCCCGGCGACCCGCACACCGCGCTCGATGGACAGCTTGGCCAGTGACTTGGTGATGCTGGCCAGGGCGGCCTTGATGGCCGCATAAGGCAGCAAGTAGGCTGCCGGCTCGTAGGACTCGATCGAGCAGGTGTTCAGAATTACGCCTCCCGGCCTCATCCGCGGCAGCGCCGCCTGTGACAGGAAGAAGGTACCGTACACATTGGTGCGGAAGGCTGCGTCGAATTCGTCTTCGGGAATATCTTCGAGCTTTGCGTAGGTACGCTGGAAGGCGGCGTTGTTGACCAGAATGTCGAGATGGCCGAAGGTCTGGAGCGTCTTCTCAACGAGTTGCTGACAGAAGGATCTCTGGCGGATGTCGCCGGCAACAGCAACGGCGCGACGGCCTGCGCCCTCCACCAGGCGAACCGTCTCGGCCGCATCCTGCTGCTCCTCGGGAAGATGGGCAAAGAGCACGTCCGCGCCCTCTTTGGCAAAGCAGAGCGCCACCGCGCGGCCGATGCCGCTGTCAGCACCTGTAATCAGGGCCACGCGCCCCAGCAGCTTGCCGTGGCCGGTATAGCTCTGCTCGCCGTAATCGGCTTGGGGATTCAGTTCAGCCGAACTGCCGGGAGCGGGCTGCTGCTGGTCAGGAAACGGCGGCTTGGCAAACCGCTCCCTCGGATCTTCCAACTCTCTGCGCCTCGCGCTGTTCTTTTCAACCGCACACATCGCATATTCCTCCACCCGATCCGATGCACGGCTTTCCTCCCCATGCCGCTTCGTGAATTCGAAAGAGCCGCGACCACGGCCAGCCGCGGGCATCCATCCTTTGTGCGAGGTGCGGCATCTCCCGTTCGAGACCTGACGAGCCAAGGTGTGTAGGGAAGCTGCGTGGTGGAGGAAAATGCGATGAGATCGCAGCCGGGCTGGACTGGCCACGCGCGCGGCGCAGAGGTCAGCGGGAGCGAGTCGCTGCCGACGCGGACGATCGGCCGCGCGGCAGCAGTTCGTTACAACCAGATGGAGCGCGCCGCAGGCTAGGCTTCTCTCTGGAATCCGACCAGTTGCATGGCCTGCGTGGCTTCGGGATTGGTCATAAAGACATCCCAGACAAAACTGCTGCGCAGGTTTTCGGCCATGAGCACGGAGATGCCCTGGTCGATGCCCAGAACGTCGCGGTCGTACCAGTCGGCCGCGGGATGGAAGGCGTCCACAAAGCCGTAGCGGGTCCAAGCCAGCTTGCCCCACTTCTCTTTCATGGCGCGCAGCACCGCGAGACAATCGGCTGGGACAAAGGGCAGCGAACCCGCCGCGGCGCAAGGCACCACAGAGCCGTCGAGGGGACCCATTGCCGGCGGACCACCCCAGCCGGTGTAGCCGCCGATGGAGTCCGAAGCCGTCACGCCCCAGTAGTCCTTGTTGAACCACTCGGGATGCGAAAGACAGAAGGCCTCGTGCGCGCGCGTGGCAATCACCGAATTCTCGAAGTAGTCAGTGAAAGCGTCGCGCTTGTTGCGGAAGTCGAACCAGGCATGCGAATACTGGTGCGTGAAGATGGGGTCGGTGCCGCTGATGTACTGGTATCCTTCGAATCGGACCACCGGGCGCGTAAAGTTGCGCCATACCTCAGGATTCACGGGATGCGAGGGCGAGCCAATGGCGAGCAGGTAGATCATCATCAGCTCGCAATAATGATCCCAGCGATGGGCGAGGAATCCCGATTCCGGCATCCAGCCCATCGAGAATGTGGAGCCGCCGTTGAGCAGCCACGGCCAATCCACTCGCTGATAGATCTGCTCGGCCATGTAGGTGATCTGCGGATCGTCGAAGTAGGCTTTGGCCGTGAGAATGCCGCAGAGCAGGATCGAGGTGTCGATGGAGGAGACCTCGGAACGGGCCCAGCGCACGCCGGTCTCGATGTCTGTGAAGTGGTAGAAGAAGCCGTGCACCTCGGGCATCTGGTTCAGGTGCCAGTGCAACGTAGTGCGCACGCGCTCCAATACCTGCTGGTGGGGCAGATAACCGCGCCGGTCGGCGATGCACAGAGCGGTGAGGCCAAAGCCCGTAGCGGCAATGCTGGCCATGCGGCGGGGATCGCGCGCGCCGTTCAGATTATGGCGTGCGCGGTCGAGCACCTGGCCGGTTTCAGGACTCCCCTGCTCCCAGAAATAGAGGGAACCAAGCCGCTCGAGTTCATCCAGGAAGGCTTCATCACCGCTGTCGAGTGGGAATGAGGAAGGGGTGCCTGCGAGCGCGAAGGCAGGAGGCACAACAGCACAACCTGCGGAAAGTGCCATGGCGCGGAGAAAGTGGCGGCGCGACATGGCCGCGGGGGAAGCATCAAGTGGCATACAGCGTTCAGTTCCCTCAAAAAAGCACAAAAATGTTCTTACGATTGAGCGGAACGGTACGACACAACGAGCGGACGCCGACACACCCAATGCGGGCTAACCGGTCTTTTAATTGGCAAAAGCGGTACAGGCTTTATTTCATCTGAAGTGGAGAGTCAGGTCAAGTGCGGAGAGCCAATCCAGCAGCGCTCCCCACACCTTTAGACGAGGAGCGCTGCATAAGGCCAACAAGATTTGATTCAGGATAAAAACCCTAGTGAATTTCGACCACCGCCAGGCCCATGGGGGGTAGTTCGACGGACAAGCGGCCGTCCTGAAGCGGCTCCATCTGGCCTGGTCCCAAATCCGCTACCCGGCGCAGCTCTTCGACTTGCGTTTTACTCGGGTATTTGGGGCTTCCCATCTTCTTCCAGGCATCGAGCGTGTCGCCGTGGGTAGCATCCACGCGAAGGATCGAGGCATGTGCGCCGGCGGCAATCCCCTTCAAATCGAGATCGATGGTCTTGGCCGATCCAGTGCCGCCCGGCTCGACGTAGTTCCACAGCGCAATTTCCAGCGTGCCATCCTTACGGCGCGTGACCAGCACATTGGGAGACGAATTGGGCAGGCGCTCGGTCCCCAGCGCGTGCAGCAGTTGGAATGCGTCATAAGAGGGCTTGGGAATACCGAGTTCCGCCACCAGGCCGAATCCGCCATAGAACGGCGTCTTGACTACGCCCTGTTCTTCGAAGACATCGGAGAAGCTCCAGTACGACATCATCTGCGTCATCCCGTCGCAGCGGCTGACGGTGTCGGCGAGCCAGGGCCCCATGTAGATGGAATCGGTCACATTCTGGCGGTTGTCATAAGCGGCGTTGAACTCGCTCCAGATGAGCGGAATCTTCGGCCGGGCTGAGTGCAGAATCTCCTCATGTACCTTCTGAACTGCCGGGCAAACCATCTGGAAGGGTGGGATATTGCGCTTGTCGTGGAAGACATTTTCAGCGCTGTCGTTGCCGTAGACGTGCGTGGAAACGAAGTCGAGCGGGACGTGATCCTTTTCAGCATGAGCGATCATGTCCCCCACCCAAGCCGCCTGCGCGGTAGCCGGACCACCCACGCGAATGCGCGAGTTCACAGCCTTCAGTGCGCGAGCGGTGTTGTCGTAGAGCTCAAAGTAGCTCTTCTGCGCTGGGGTTCCGGTCCAGAAACCGATGTTGGGTTCGTTCCACACTTCGAAGTACCACTGCGAGACCTCATCGATGCCGTAGCGATCTACCAGGTGCTTCGCAAAAGCGGTGATCAGCGCATCCCACTTGGCGTAATCTTTGGGCGGCGAGATGATGGGGTGATACCAGAAGGCCTGATAATCGAGGCGCGCGGCCAACGCCTTGGGCATAAAGCTAATTTCGACGAAGGGGCGGATGCCATTCTCGAGCAGCCCATCGTAGATCTGGTCGACATAGGACCAGTTGTAGACGGGATTGCCGTGGGCGTCCTCACTATAGACGCCGTTCTCGTCATCGAGGATGGCGTGAAAGCGAACATACTTGAACTCGGTCACCTTCTTCACGCGCTGCAAGTCTTCGCGATAGCTCTGCCGCATCGACAGGCGGGCGCGGCCGGAGCCGAACATCTGCTCCCAGTAGTGCGGAAAGGGGTGCCCGGCGGCATGGGCGTCGATCGTTATCTGCTCCGGTGCTTGCGCATTGGCGAGCGCGGGCAAGCCGAGCAGGACAAAGCAAAAGGCCAGGAAAGAAATTATTCTCTTTTGCACGGGAAAGCTCTCCTCTCAGGAAGCTCTGAATGAAGTGCCTCAGCGTTCAGGGTTGCAGGACGCGGTCGATGGTCTCGATATCGACGAGACCGCTACATCCATAGATGGCGGGCAGCACCTTTTCGGGTGGGTAGGAGCGGCGCAGTTGGGCAACTTTTTCGGTGCCTGCTCGGTAAGCGGGCAAATACATACGGCCCAGCAGCGGATGACGCCCCCAGGCGCCGGAGAGCTTGCCGGCGCGCTCTTCGGAGACCAGGAAATCGCGGCGCAGGATGGCGGCCACCTCGGCCTGAGCGGCGCCTTCGCCCCAGGTGAGGAACGAGGACTGGTTCTTGGCGTCATCCTGCAACAGGGCGAGCAGGACGCCAATCCTAAGATCTTCGTCAGGAAGTTGCTCGACCTCTTGGACGCCATAGGCAATCAGGATGGCATTGTTGGCGATGCCTTCAAACAGCGTGGCAGCACGGGTATTCATGGTCAGCACCGTGGCCTCGAAACCGGCTTTGCCGCGTACATAAAGATCCTGCAAATAGGCAAAGGTGGTTACGTGGCCGGGCACCACTTCATGGCTCACCAACTGCTCAAACTCAGGATAGGAGATTTGCAGCGAAGCATTGATCTCGTAACTGGCCTCGTAGCGGGGCTTGCCCTCGGCTGTGCGCGCGCGGCCGATGTAGTTCATTGAGCCGGAGAACCATGCCTCCTTGATGGGCAGAAAATCGATATTCGCTCGCGGCACTCCAGCCAGCTCTGCTGGCAGGTAAGGGACGAGATTCTTCGCGCTGAGGCTATCAAAGTGCGCAATTACGGCAGCGCCCAGCGACTTCACTGAGGCCATCGGAGATACGCGCTCACGCCGCCAGGCATCTACCGCTTCCAGCAGCGAGGACTCGCCAGAGACCTTGTAGCCGGCGCGGGCCAGCAGATCGGCCACGCCTTCGCGCTTGGCGGCAGGATCGGACGGCACGGGAGGCTTGCCAGTCGAAGCTTCGACGGCGCGGGCGTACGGCACTGGAGCGCCCTTGCCCAGAACTTCCATCGCCAGGTCCCACATCACGTCGAGCGAGTGTGCCAGGCTCCCGAGGTAAGCGCCGCGCAGGCCGCCGGTCTTCTCCGCTTCGGAGCGCAGGCCGGCTATGGCCCCAGGCAGATCGGTCCCCTGCAGATAGGCATCCACGGCTTCGCGATCGATGGCTTTGCCGGAGACTCCCCCGCTCTCGCGCAGACGGCCAGCGGCAGGATGAGCATAGGCAGGCGGCAGCGGCTCATCGGAGAACCATGAGTCCGCAATGAAGCGTCCGGTGCCCGACGGGCACATCACGTCGCCACCCCAGAGCGTATCGATGCCGAGCACCGCATCCGCTACATACTTCCCTGCCCGATCCATCACTCCTCCTTCTTCTGTGCGACCCACCACACGTATAAGCAAAGGCTAGCAAAGAGCACCACCGAGACGGTCTGCGAGACCGGATCGAAGGCGTAGAAGGGCGTCTGGATAAGGTTCTCGCGGAATCCGGGAATGAGCCGCAGCGCCGCGCCAAGCACGCCACCCAGCGCACCGCCGGCCATCAGCCCGGAGGCAAGAATCACGCCCCGCTCACGAATGCGGCGGCCGGGCTCCCCCGCGGTATTTTCGGCTCGCCGGTTCACCAGATGCGAGAGCGCGCCCCCGGCCAGGATGGGCGTGGTCAGGCTCAGGGGCAGATACATGCCAAGGGCGAACACCATGGACGAACGGCCCAGCATCTCCAGCACTACCGTCATCATGACGCCGATGCCGAAGAGCAGATAAGTGACAGGCTGGTGGCTCATGAAGCCCACCACCAGCGCCTTCATAATGGAGGCCTGCGGCGCCGCCAGTACCGGCCGCGCGTCGCCAAGAGCCGCTTCGCCAAACTGGAAGGTGTGCGCCAGCATCACGATAGTGAGCCCCGCCGCCAGCGCCGCCACCAGCACGCCAATGAACTTCACCTTCTCCTGCGCCGACGGCGTAGAGCCCACCCAATAGCCCGTCTTGAGATCGGTGATGAACTGGCCGGAGACGCACAGCGCCGTGCACACCATGCCAGCAATCGCCATCACAAAAAACATGCCCGTAGTCCCCGAGATTCCGAAGCGCAGCAGCACTACGGCCGAGATGATGACCGTCAGCATCGTCATGCCGGAGGCGGGATTGTTTGCGGTGGTCGCAATGGCGTTGGCCGCTACGGAGGCAAAGAAGAACGCGAAGACCAGCGTGAGCGCCAGCCCCCAGGCCAGCACCGTCCAGGAGACGTGCAGCTTACCGAAAAAGACTGCGACGGCCAGCGTGGTCAGCACAAGCGCCAGCAGGAGGGTGACAACAGAGAGATCGCGATCGGTGCGCTCGGTCTGCTGGGCCTCGCTGCCGTGGAAGGCGTGCAGCGCGATGCCGAACGAGCCGGCAATGACGCGCAGCGACTTGATGACGCCGAGAATGCCCGCCGATGCGATCGCCCCCACGCCGATGAAGCGCACGTAATTGCCGTAGATCTCGGCAGCCGACATCTGTGCGACCGGGAGCGTTCCGGGATAGACGGCCAAGGGCATGTGGCTGCCCAGGAACCAGACTGCGGGGATCAGCACAAAGTTGGCCAGGACACCGCCGGCGCAGAAGACGATGGCGCTGCGAAGCCCCATGACGTAGCCGAGGCCGAGGATAAAACCAATGGCGTCGAAGTTGAATACCATGCGGCCGCGCTCCGCCAGCCCGCGCATCAGGGGGATAAATTGCAGGTTGACCACCTCCTTCCACACATGGAAGGTGGTCACAAAAAAGTCGTACAGGCCTGCAATCAGGGTGGCCTGCAACAGCAACTTGGCCTGGGAGCCACCCTTCTCGCCTGTGACCAGAACCTCAGTGATGGCGGTGGCCTCAGGGAACGGAAACTGCCCATGCATCTCGCGCACGAAGTAGCGGCGCAGCGGCAGGATGAAGAGCACCCCGAGGCAGCCCCCGGCCAGGCAGATAAACACCGTCTGGATGGGATGCGGATTCAGATGAAGGATGTAAAGCGCGGGAAGTGTAAAGACCGCGCCGGCCACCACCGCCGCAGAGGCCCCACCAATCCCAATTGTGATGACATTCTCCAAAAGCGTGGAGCGGCGAGCGTACATGCGTGCCAGTGCGATGGTAAGGATGGAGATAGGAATGGCGGCTTCCATGCCTTGACCGACTTTAAGGGTGGAGTAGGCCGAAGCGACGGTGAAGACAAAGCAGAACAGCGCACCCCACAGGACGGCGCGCCACGTCACCTCCGGCGGGTGAGCGTCGGCCGGAAGGATGGGTTTGTACTCTTCGCCGCGATGCAGCGGGCGGTAGGCATTTTCCGGAAGGGCGGCTGTTTGCGTCTCAGTCTCGATCATGCAGGCGTTCCTGGCCCTGGGCGGCGTTATGCAGCGCGCAAAGTTCCGTGCAATGGCAGGCGCTCCGGCTGCTGCGACAGCAGGCATGGAGCGAAATGTCCGCGGAGGGCATAGGGAATTCTAACCCCGGGGCCGTGCGTGCCGGGCAAATCCGCACCTCCGGGTAAAGTGCAATGCAGAAATTGTTTCCATACCTGCGGTCGGGGCAGTACCATGTTTCGATGTTGTTGATCAGTCTTCCCTGCTCGCTCCATTGCACGGAGTGATGCGAACCAACGAATCGCAGTGAAAACCTCACGTAGATGAAAGGGCCTTCATGGACAAATTCAGCAGCATGCGGCGTAATTTTTTGCGTGCCGGCGGACTGGGCGCGGCAGCGATCGGAATTCCGGCGGTATCGCTGGCGGCTTCGGCTGGCGGACCCAAACCGGGCATGGGCTCATTCGATGTCCGGCAGTACGGCGCCACCGGAGACGGCAAAACGGTCGATACTCCCGCGGTGAACCGCGCCATTGAAGCGGCTGCCGCCGCTGGCGGAGGCATCGTCCTCTTCCCCGCTGGCACCTATCTCTGCTTTTCGATTCACCTCAAGAGCAACGTCCATCTGCACCTGGAGCAAGGCTCGACGATTCTGGCCGCGGACTCCCCGAAGCCTGGCGAGAAGACCGGATACAACGGCGGGACCTACGATCAGGCAGAGCCTAACAATCCCTGGGAGCCCTACCAGGACTTCGGCCACAACCACTGGCACAATTCGCTGATCTGGGGCGAAGACCTGCACGACTTCAGCATCACCGGTCCGGGGCTGATCTATGGCAAAGGCCTCAGCTTCGGCGCCGGCCCAGGCCTCCCCCCGGGTGCTCCGCCCACCGCTCAGCACCGCCATTACCAGCCGCGCGGCAACTATACGATGTACCAGGCCGAGCAGCAAGGCGTCGGCAATAAAGCTATCGCCCTCAAGAACTGCCACAATGTGCTGCTGCGCGACTTCTCCATCCTCAAAGGCGGGCACTTCGGGTTGCTGCTCACCGGGGTAGACAATCTGACCATCGACAATCTGAAGATCGACACCGATCGCGACGGCATGGACATCGACTGCTGCCAGAACGTTCGGGTGTCCAACTGTACGGTGAATTCGCCCTGGGATGACGGGATCTGCCCCAAGTCCAGCTTCGCGCTCGGCTATCTCCGGCCCACCCGGAACGTTACCATCAGCGACTGCTTTGTGAGCGGCTGCTACCAGTTAGGCACCGTGCTCGACGGCACCTTCAAGAAGTTTCCCGAAGGGCAGCACTCGGGTTACACCGGGCGTATCAAGTGCGGCACAGAGTCCAATGGCGGCTTTATTAATATCAGCATTGCCAACTGCGTCTTTGAAGGCTGCCACGGATACGCTCTGGAATCGGTGGACGGTGCTCTGCTGGAAGACATCGCGATTACCAACACGACCATGCGCGATCTGCACGCCTCCGGTCCGCTCTTCATGCGCCTGGGATCGCGCCTGCGCGGCCCCCATGCGAAGGTGGGCACGCTCAAGCGCATCCTGGTCAACAACCTGGTCTG
>DAIDLI010000079.1 GCA_027449545.1 Acidobacteriaceae bacterium
GCCGGTGCTGAGCACAACAGAACAAAAGCCCGATGCCAAGGCTGTCGTGGCCAAAGAGCGGGCCGCGCACCATGCCGGCCAGGAGACGGCCGGCCGTGCGGTGCAGGCAGTTGGCAAATAAGAGTTCGTGCAGTGAACGGCAAAACGGCGGCCTGGGGCCGCCGTTTTGCTTTGGTGCGCAGTCAGGCCTGGGTGAATGCGCGGATGAGAAGGCCGAGGATGGCCAGCACGACCGCTCCCCAGAAGGCCGGGAAGAAGCCGTAGACGCGGAAGCCTTTCACAATGCTGGAGGCGAGCAGGATCATCAGAGCGTTGATGACGAGCAGGAAGATGCCCAGGGTGAGCAGGCTGAGCGGAAGAGTCACGATCTTGAGAATGAACCCGATGGTGGCATTGAGCAGACCAATGACGAGCGCGGCCACCAGCGCCGGCCACAGGCCTTCGAGGTAAAAGCCCGGCACGATGCGGGCTACGATCATCAGCGCCAGGGCGCTGAGAAACCACTGGAGAAGAAGTCCGAGCATATCGTCCCTGTTGGATGCCATTGCGCACGTGCAGTTTGCGTTTGGCGCCGCGCCTCCACAGTAGCCTGAAGGCCGCCGGGGTGCAACCGGAAATCCGGGCGAAGAAACCGCCATGCAACCATCGGGCGCTTCCCAAAAGCGGCGAAGCGGGTCCAAGAGGCAATCGGGTCGATACCCTACAGAGGCTTCGCTCTGCAGGACCCAGCCATCCAAGGACGTGTATGGAAGTTCGGCGATTTTCCCCTATCCTGACCTTTCTCCCGTTGCTGCTTTACGGTCTGCCTGTTCCTGCTGAAACGCCGCAGTCTGCGTCTCTCGATCTCCACCAGGTTCTGACCGAAGTGCAGGCGCACCAGAAGCAGGTGGAGGCGCTCCGCGAGAACTATACCTTCAACTCGGTTCAAATCAAGCAGGAGGTGGATGGCAGCGGGCAGGTGCAGAAGACGGAGAGCGAAGAACGCGAACAGTTTTTTGTGAACGGACACATGATCGGGCGGCTGGTGAAGAGGAACGGACAGCCCCTGAGCGCGGCCGACAGCCGCAAGGAAGACGCGCGGATCATCGAACTGGTGGATAAGGCGCAAAAGACGCCGCCCGGGCAGCGCCTGGATGGGCCAAGCATCAGCGTGGACCGGGTGCTTGACCTGATGGACCTCCGCAATCCGCGGCGGGAGGTGTTTCGGGGGCGGCCAACGATCGTCTTCGACTTTGTGGGCCGGCGCGACGCCAAGACCCACGGCATAATGGAAGACGCCTCCAAGAAGCTCCAGGGAACCATCTACATCGACGCTGCCGATTTGCAGGTTGCGCACCTGGAGGTTCGGGTCGACGATGACTTCCGCTTTGGAGGATTGCTGGCTTCGGTCCAGAAGGGATCGAGTTTCCGCTTCGATCAGGCCCCGGTAGGGCGCGGCCTGTGGCTGCCGACCGGCTCGGAAGCGGACGTGGAGGCGAAGGTGCTGCTGTTTAAGCACCTGCGCGAGCGTGTGACCCAGCAGGACTTCGGGTTCCAGCGCTTCGGCGTGGAGACCGGCGGGGAAGTGAAGCCGGTCTCGTTGAGCCAGCTACCGGAGACCCGCGCGGGGATGCACTAGAAAGGCAGCGAGTCAGCGGGTCAGCAAGTCAGCGAGTCGGCGGCGGGTTTCAGGCGGCAGAGGGACGTGCTCCAGCCTGTTGCGGGGCTGGTCCGGAGTGCCAGAGGTGGAATTCGGCCTGCCTGCGGGAGCGGAGACCGGCGCTCTCCTCCGCGCCTGCGTGATCCCAGAGCAGGAGCTGTTCCGCAGCGGCAGCGTAACGGCCGGCGTTGAGATCGGCGAGCAGGGTTGAGGCAGCCAGCCGGCCCTGGCCCAGGTTAAAGCAGAAGTCCACCAGCGCGTCGAACTGTCCCTGCGCGAGCGGCACGCGGACCAGATGCTGCACCGCCTCCTCCGCCTGACGCAAATCCCCATGCAGGATATCGGCGGCCTCTGCTTCGGTCACCTCATCCGGAAAGCTGTCGGAAGAAAGCAGGCGATGTCCGTAGCCGATGGTGGGCAGGCCTCGAGCATCGAGATACACGCGGCTGCGAAATCCCTCCGATTGCTTGACGAACGCAAGCCCTGCGGCGCTGAGTTCCATTTCGTTCTCCCCCTGCCAAGCTAGCAAAAGGATCGGAAATTTCTCGCAAGGTTCCCTGGCTCCGGGACCAAGGGAGCGGCTTGGATTGGCGTGAGGCAGGGCTGCGGATGCCCAGATCGGTCCAGGATGCCCCAGGAGGTCCAAAAGGGGAAATTGCATAAACTTTGGTGCTTCCGATAAGTAACTGTATATGAGTTGTTTACGGGCAATTTATCCACAAGCCCAATTTTTTCAACGATCCAGGCAGTATCAATGTTGCAAATGGCATCGAAGGGAGGTAGCGAGTTGGTAAAATGGACGAATGGTTATGAGACGGAAAAGCCGCAGCATGAACATGAAAACTCCTCTTCGCATTTACGTGCTGGCAGGAGCTTGCTCGGTTGTGCTGGCCGCGGGAGCGCTGGTTGCTTCCACACGGACGGTGCAGGCGAATGCGCGACTCCAACCGGCCCAACCCTCCCCGGTGACGGTGCAGAGCCCCACGCCAGCGAGTTTGGCGAAGGCGGCGACGCCGCACAAAGGGAGCCTGCTCCACGGCATTGCCTCCTGGTATGGAGGCAGCTTCGACGGGCGCAAGACAGCCAGCGGCGAAAAGTTCGACATGTACGCCATGACGGCGTGTCATCCGACGCTGCCGTTCGGATCGCTGGTGCGGGTCATTAACCTCAGAAATCACAAGTCGGTCGTGGTGAAGATCACCGATCGCGGCGATCTGGTCCACCAGGGACGGATCATCGACCTCTCCTATGGCGCGGCCCACAAGCTGGCCATGATTCATTCCGGCCTGGCGCCGGTGGATCTTCAGGTCCTGTCGCTCGGGCATGGAGAGCGGGCCCAGTAAGCCCTCATGATCGGGGTAGAATCGGCCAGTCTGCGGGCTGGCCTTCTTCTTGGCAGGGGCGGGGTTCGGCGCGACAGCGGGCAGACGGGTTCGGGATGTCGGGCGGCTGGAACCCCTGCGCGGCGCATAAGAAAGCCCGGCTGCTGGAGCAGCCGGGCTTGCCAACTTATGAGTGGGGATTAGCGGCGTCCGCCGCCGCCGTGGAATCCGCCACCGCCATGGAAGCCTCCGCCTCCTCCGTGGAATCCTCCACCGTGAAAACCACCGCCGTGGAATCCGCCCCCGCCGTGGAAGCCGCCGCCACCACCATGGAATCCTCCGCCATGAAAGGCTCCGCCGCCGACGCCGTGGAATCCGCCCACGCCGTGATAGCCGCCGGCTCCGCGGAATGCGCCGGGCGCCCCGCCCATGGCGCGACCGCCACCTACGAAGCCGTGCGCCGGACCAGCGTAGGCGCCGCGGAATCCGCCGCCGCCATACGCGCCCCGTCCGCCGTAAGCCCCGCGCCCGCCGTAGCCGCCGCGTCCGCCGTAAACTCCGCGCCCGCCGTAGCCGCCGCGACCTCCGTAGACTCCGCGTCCGCCGTAGCCGCCGCGGTCTCCATAGAATCCGCGCCTGCCGTCAGCCCATCCGCCGCGGCCCCATCCACCCCGGCCCCATCCGCCGCGACCCCAGCCCCAGCCGTCGCCGTCCCAGTCGCGTCCACCCCAGCCGAACCATGGGCCGGCGCCTATGAACAGACCGCCTGAGAACCAGCTCGGTCCGTAATACCCGTCAGGGGCGCAGGCATAGGGGTAGTAAGGATAGTAGCCCCACTCGCAATCGGGAGGGCCATAGTAAGCGGGCGGAGCGACGACCGCCGGCCCGATCCCGATGCCAAAGGAGATTTGGGCATGGGCGGCAGCGGCGAACGGTATCGCAAGAAGCATTGCAACCAGGAGCGGGCGGAACTTCCGCATAGATCCTCCTCGTGCTGCCCGTGCTCCTCGAGCAAAAGCGGGAATTGGTTCTCAGCACTGCCGGCCCTGGTTGGGAGCCGGCCTACATTCGATTAAACACCTATTCGAGGTTTAGTTGCGGTTGGTGGCAGGGGTGGGGCACCAGGAGATGCGCTGAAAAAGGAAACGGCCTCTCCGGTGGGGAGAGGCCGTCGGGCGGTTCCACAAGCCGGTCTGAGCCGGCCCGGAACCGCGTCTCCGCAGGCGGAAAGCAGGGGAGGGACTTACCTGCGGAAGTGGTCGCCGCCGCGGCCCCATCCGCCACGGTCATGGCCCCAATCTCTGCCGCGGCCCCAGTCGCCCCGGCGTCCCCAGTCTCCGCGGTCCCCCCAGCCGCCGCGGAAGTCCTCGCCGCCGCGCCAGCCTCCGTCGCCGTCGCCATCGCCGTAGCCGTAAAAGGCGGGTCCGTCGTCGCCGCCTACATAATTCCAGTAGCCCGGAACCCAGGCGCCTGCCGCCCAGTATCCATTCATCCAGGCATAGCCCGGTCCGGGAGCGGGAGGGATATAGGCGTCGGGAGCGCCGAAGCCGAAATAGATGCCGATGTGAGCCGCGTGCGCGGGAACTGCCGTCATTGTCATGGCTCCAACTGCCAACGCTGCACCCAACACCATCTTTTTCATGCTTCTCATAAACCCTCCTTACGGCCGGCCTCCTGACGGTGGGCCGCCTCGGCTTTGCCTGGCGGCCTTTTGTTTTGCCTTCCAGCTTGCCGTTCAGTCCACTCAAACAGCGACTTGGGGGAAAGGTTGCGGTGGCTTGTGGAAAAGCAAGGCGCGCAACTTTTTGCCCGCGCGATTGAGATCGGGGCATGAGGGTGTCCCGGTTACTCTTGTCTGGACGGGGTTTGCGATGCGGTTATCGCAATCGTCCGGCGGAGGTTTTATCGTGCAGCAGGCACATGGTTCGTTCACTGTGAGCATTCGTCCTCTCCAGCCCGCACCGGCTGAGGGGCTGGGACGTTTCTCGATTGACAAGCAGATCCAGGGCGATTTGGAAGGGGAGAGCAAGGGAGAGATGTTTACTGGCGGCGATCCCAAGAAGGGAGCAGCCGGTTACGTGGCCATCGAAACGGTAACTGGAACGCTCGGCGGCAGGAAGGGGACGTTCGTGCTGCAGCACTTTGCCACCATGGACGCGGGCGGGCCGCAGATGCAGGTGATCGTGACACCGGGATCGGGAACAGGCGAGTTGCAGGGCCTGACAGGCACCTTCACCATACGTCTGGAAGATGGCAAGCACTTCTACGATTTCGACTACGCCCTGCCGGGTTGAGCCCACGCCGGCTGCGCTGCTGCGCGGGTGTTACATTGGACTTTCAGCCACCATGTTTGCCACTTCGCAGCACGCGCACTTCATCGGAATCGGCGGGATCGGCATGAGCGGCATCGCCGAGATCTTGTTGAACCTAGGAATGGAAGTTTCGGGATCGGATCTGCGCCGCACCGCCGTCACCGACCGGCTGGTGCAACTGGGCGCGACCGTTTATGAAGGCCACGAGGCCACGAACGTGGTTGGGGCAACGGTGGTGGTGACCAGTTCGGCGGTGCAGGCCAGTAATCCCGAGGTGATGGAAGCGCATGCGCGCAAGATTCCGGTGATCCAGCGCGCGGAGATGCTGGCCGAGCTGATGCGGTTGAAGTACGGCATCGCGATCGCCGGAATGCACGGCAAGACCACGACCACCTCGATGGTGGCGGCGGTGCTCTCCGCCGGAGGGCTCGATCCGACGGTGGTGGTCGGCGGCCGGGTGGATGCGCTGGGCTCGAATGCGCGGCTGGGCACCACACAGTATCTGGTGGCCGAGGCCGACGAGAGCGATCGCTCGTTCCTGAAGCTGTCACCGATCCGGGCGGTGGTGACCAACCTCGACCGCGAGCACATGGACTGCTACCGCGACATGGCCGATGTGGAGCGTGCCTTTCTGGAGTTCATGGATCGGGTGCCGTTCTACGGAGCGGTGACGGCATGCATCGACAACGAGCGGCTGAAAGCGATTTTGCCCAAGGTGCGGCGGCGGGTGTTTACCTACGGCACGGATGCGGAGGCGGATTTCCGGCTGGAGTATCTGGAGGGCAGCGCGGCTTCGTTTGCGCGCTTCCAGGTGATTGCTGGGGGCGAGCGGCTGGGGCCCTTTGAGCTGCACGTGCCGGGGCGGCACAACGTGCTGAACGCGACGGCGGCGGTGGCGATCGCGCGGCAGCTCGAATTGGAGCCGGCGAAGATTGCCGAGGGACTGCGCGCATTTCGGGGCGTGGACCGGCGCTTTCAGCAGCGCGGCGAGGCGCGCGGAGTGCGCGTAGTGGACGACTACGGGCACCATCCCACCGAGATCAAGGCGACACTGGCGGCGGCGCGGGAGTGCCATCCGCGGCGGCTGCACGTGGTCTTCCAGCCGCATCGCTACACCCGCACGCGCGATCTTTTCGAGGAGTTCGGCGGCGCCTTCCGGGACGCCGACACGGTGACGGTGCTCCCGATCTACGCGGCCAGCGAGGAGCCGATCGCCGGAGTCACCGCGGAGAATCTGGCGGGGCGCATCGCGGGTCCGCAGGTCGAGTACGCGCCCGATTTTGCTGCGGCGGTGCACACGGTAGCGGCCGCGGCCGGCGATGGCGACCTGGTGCTGACGCTGGGCGCAGGCAGCGTGAGCCAGCTTGCGCCGCAGATCCTGGCGGCGCTGGAAAAGGGGTCGCAGGCGGATTGAGGGCGCGATCCTCAGCGAAAGCTTCAGCCCGGTTAACCCCGCGGGTTCCCCCGCCGGGGATCGGGACAAAAGCGAAGAAAGTGCGCTTTATAGTGAAGGCTGGCGACTCTCACGACCTTGCTCAGGCGTGCAGAATCAGGGGAACCCAAACCGGCCTCCTGTGTGGGAGGATGAAGCGTCCGAGGAGCCTCGCTTCCGGCGCAGTCGGCAGTCCGTGCCCGGAAGCGGCCGCGTGCTACCCGGCATGCCGCTGCAGTTCGCGGATCCGGATGCCGAGGACGCGCCTCCCGGGCGCGCGCGCTTCTCACGCTTCGATGAGCCGCCCCGTCCGTGGTGGCGTCCGGAATCAAAGGCTGGGAAGATCGTGCTGGCCTGCGGCGCGCTGCTGGTGCTGGGGGTACTGACCACCGCAACCCTGGCCATGCGTTCCTATCTGGAGCACGATGCTCGCTTCCGCATCACCGGCACCAGCGACATTCAGGCGAGCGGATTGACTGAAGTCAACCGCGCCGATCTGCTGCCCGTCTTTGGCGCAGATGTGGGGCGCAACGTCTTCTTTGTTCCTCTGGCCCAGCGGCGGGTGCAGTTGGAGCAGATTCCGTGGGTTGAGCACGCCACGGTGATGCGCCTGCTGCCCGATCAGATTCGCGTGGCCGTGGTCGAGCGGCAGCCGGTGGCATTTGCCCGCAATGGATCGCAGATCCGGCTGGTGGATGCGGCTGGAGTGCTGCTGCCGATGTCGGCGGAGGCGATGGCTCGCCATCACTACTCGTTTCCGGTGCTGACGGGGATCGATCCGAGCGACTCGCCGGAGGCGCGCAGAACGCGCATGGCGGTGTATCTGCGGATGATGCAGGAACTGGATTCGAGCGGCCATCACTATTCGCAGCAGATCTCCGAGATCGATTTGACCGACCCGGAAGATGCGCGGGTGACGATGCCGTCGCCGGGCCACGATATTCTTGCGCATTTTGGCGAGGATCATTTCCTGGAGCGCTACGAGCGTTACCAGGCGCATATCGCCGAGTGGCGGGCGCAGTATCCGAATCTGGCGGCCGTCGATCTGCGCTACGACCATCAGGTGGTTTTGCAGATGGCATCGGGCAAGGAGACGGCGCAGAATCCGGCCGCTCCACTTGCGAAGCCGGATCCGGCGGCGGTTGACAGCAAGCCGGCGCATACCAAGAAAGTGGAGAGGCACGCAGCCGCCAAGGCGCACGCAAGAAAGCAGGCGCAGCTCTCCGCGGCGCGCAGACGCGCGGAGCTGAAGCGGGAACGGCGCATGGAATTGCGGCGCGCGGAGCTGCGTGCCGCACGGCGCAGATCTTCAAGAGCCCATCAGCCGGTGCATCCGGCGGCGGGCGTATCGCAGGGCGGGTGAGCACGAGATGCCGCAGAGACAGGAAAATCCGATCGTCGTGCTCGACATAGGCAGCGCCTGGACGCGCGTGCTGGCGGCCGAGGTGAACGAAGGCGTGCTGCGCTACTGCGGCCACGGGGTGCTGGCCTCGGAGGGCATGCGCAAGGGCATGATTGCCGAGCTGTCGCCGGCGGCACGCGTGGTGCGCAAGGCCAACGAGCAGGCCGAGAACGTGGCGCGCATGAATATCGAGGAGTGCGTGGTCGGCGTGGGCGGACCGCACATTCGCGGCATGAACACCAACGGCGGCCTGGAGTTGGGCAGCCGGATGCGCGAGATCACGCGCGAGGATGTGCGCGCCGCGGTGGAGCGGGCGCGCGCCGTGGAGCGGCCGCCGGATCGCGAGATCCTGCACCTGCTGCCGCGCCAGTTCATTCTGGATGGGCAGCCGGGCATCTTCGATCCGGTAGGCATGGTGGGAGCGCGGCTGGAGGTGGACCTGCATATCGCCACCTGTTCGGGCAGCGCGTTGCAGAGCACCGTGACCTGCGCCAATCGCGCCGGCCTGGAAGTGACGGAGGCGGTGCTCGAGTCGATTGCCGCAGCCGAGTGCACGCTCTCCGCAGATGAGCGCGAGCTGGGCGTGTGCCTGCTGGATATCGGAGCGCACTCCAGCGATTTAGTGGTGTTCTTCGAGGGCGCGGTGGCTTATACGGCTTCGGTGCCGATCGGCGGGGCGCACTTTACGAACGATCTGGCAATCGGGCTCCAGATGCCAGTGGCGCAGGCGGAGGAGCTGAAGAAGCAGTTCGGCAATGCGGTGGTGACAGCGGTGCCGCTGGGCGCGGAGATCGAGATCGCCAACCCGCAGCCGCAAAAGCTTGCCCTGCGCGCACTTGCGGAGATCCTGGAGCCGCGCGCGCGGGAACTGCTTTACTACGTAAAGGAGAGCCTGCGCTACGGACGGGTGGAGAACGCGCTGGGCGCCGGCTGCGTGTTGACCGGCGGCGGCGCCATGCTGCCCGGCCTGCTGGATGTAACGGAGAGCCAGTTGCGGGTGCCGGCGCGGACGGGAATGCCGGTGCGGCTGTCGCAGATGCCGGGCGAATTGGTGCATCCGGGGTTCGCGGTAGCGATCGGCATGCTTTTGTATACGCACCGCACGCGCATGACGCGGGCGGCGGAGGACAACAGCTTGCGCGCAAAGCTGAGGGCAGTGTTTGCGGCGAGTTTTTAGAGTCATTGCCTTATCTCAATTCAGGGATTGAGCTGGGGCTAGAAGCTGGCAGTGAAGGGGGCGGAGATGGACGAGCAGCGGAACGAAGCGGGCGAGATGCGGATTCAGTTTCACGAAGAAGCGGTGCGCGGAGCGCGCATCAAGGTGATCGGTGTGGGCGGTGGCGGCGGCAACGCCGTGAACCGCATGATTCAGGCGCGGATGGAGGGCGTGGAGTTCATCGCCGCGAATACCGACGTGCAGGCGCTCAAACTTTCCCAGGCGCCGGTGAAGCTGCAACTGGGCGTGCGGCTGACCTCGGGATTGGGCGCGGGTTCGAACCCGGACGTGGGCAGGCGCGCCGCGCTCGAGGATTCGGAGAAGATCATCGAGGCGCTGGAAGGCGCGGACATGGTCTTCGTCACGGCCGGCCTGGGCGGCGGAACGGGCACGGGCGCCGCGCCGGTCATCGCTTCGCTGGCCAGCGAAATGGGCATTCTCACGGTGGGCGTGGTTACGCGCCCGTTCTCGTTTGAGGGCAAGCGCCGGTTGCAGCAGGCCGAGCGCGGACTCCGCGAACTGGTGGAGAGCGTGGACACCATGATCGTGATTCCCAACGAGAAGCTGCTGGCGGTGGCCAAGGACGCTGGCTTCTTCGAGAGTTTCCGCATCGCCGATGACGTGCTGCGCCAGGGCGTGCAGGGCATCAGCGACATCATCACGATTCCCGGCATCATCAACCGTGACTTTGCCGATGTGAAGACCACGATGGCCGGCATGGGCCAGGCGGTGATGGGCACGGCCCTTCGCGCGGGCGAGAACCGCGCTATCGAGGCAGCGCAGGCGGCCATGGCTTCGCCGCTGCTCGATGCCGGCGCGATCGACGGCGCCCGCGGCATCCTGATCAACATCACCGGGTCCAGCTCGCTGAAGCTGTCGGAGGTGAACGAAGCCTCGTCTCTGATCCAGTCGGCCGCGCACGAGGACGCGAATATCATCTTTGGCGCTGTGCTCGACGAGAAGATGGGCGAAGAGGTGAAGATCACCGTGATTGCCACCGGCTTCCGCGACCAGATGCCGGAGCGGCGCGCGCGCATGCTGAGCGTGGAAGACGCGCCGGTGGTTTCGGTTCCGGTGGTGGCGCCGGATGCGTGGATGCGGGAGTCGGATGCTGAGCCGGAGATTTCCAAGGCACCCGCGCCGGTGCGCTTCCAGAGTGAAGAGGAGGAGGATGAACCGTTCTTCTTTTCCTCGGCGCAGCCGCCCGTGGCCACCACTGTCACGTTCGCGCCCCCTCCGGTGAAGAACGCGCAGGAAATTCAGGAACCAGCGGAGCCGGTGGCGATGGCCCGCATGGAGGAGTCCGCAGCGCCGGCCCAGAATGTCGATGCCTTCCGCGTCGATCCGCGCAGTGAGGCGGGGATGGAGCCTGGGTCCGGATTGCCCCGCATGAGCGCCGCGGCAGAGCCGGCGATGGGAGACAGCGCTCTGTTTGGCGGCCAGGAAGAGTCGGAAAGGGACCTGGATGTTCCGGCGTTTCTGCGCCGCGTACGCTTCTAGGCCGTTCCTTTTCAACACTGGTTCCAGCCGGGATTGGAAAAGCTCGTGAGAAGCCGGATTTTGGGACGAAAGGAGCAAACTCGACGGTATAGTAGACGAAAAGGCCCCGAACAGAACGACCGGCCAGCCCGGCCAATGTGGATGACTGCCGGCCGCCAGGGATGTAGAAGCCCAAGTGAGGCGCAGGCAGCCCGCAGGGCTGTTTCAGGCGTCTCACTTATCGAGAAGCTTTGTCGGGGAAAGGCAAGGTTGCCGAGTCCGCAAAAGCCCGGGTGCGGGAAGTCGGCAACAGAGTGTACGGGACGCGCTGCCCCGGCGGCGGGCGCGGCCGCAGATTTGAAGAAGTTGAGAGGCATGCGGGCGGGATGAAGAGATCCTGTTTTTTTGCAGTTTTCTTGTCGCTGGCGGTTTGGGGCGCGGCGGGCGCCTCCGCTCTGGATACGCCGCCCGCCGCGGCTCCCACCAGCAAGACCTCGCACAAGACCACCACGCACCATGTGCGGCGCAGGGTACGCACCACGGCGGCCCATCGAACCACTCGGACAACCGTCCATAAAACAACTGTCCATAAGACCATCGTCCATAAGACCACTCGCACGACGACCAGCAGGGTGCGGCGTACGCGAACGACGGTGAAGAGAACGACGCGCGCGCATGTGCGCCGCACGGTTCTGCGCCGCCACCGCTATTACGAGCGCTTCACCGCGAATCCCTATCTCAGCGGCACAGTGGGCGCAGGCGACGTGACCGCCGGCGAAGACCCGGTGGTGCGCCAGGCGGCGGTGGATGCGCTGGGCGACCTGAATGGCACGGTGGTGGTGATCGATCCCACAAACGGCCGCATTCTGACCATGGTGAATCAGCAGATCGCGCTCTCGCCCGGCGCCGAGCCCTGCTCGACGATCAAGCTGAGCGTGGCGCTGGCGGCCCTGTCGGAAGGGCTGGTGACGCGCGATACGATGGTGCGTCTGCCTGGCTTCCGCATGAATATGACGCAGGCGCTTGCCCACAGCAACAATCTCTACTTCGAGGAACTGGGCCGCGAACTGGGCTTCGAGCGCGTGCACCGCTATGCGAAAGAGTTTGGACTCGGCGAACTGGCCGGGTACCACATCGCCGGCGAGCAGTTGGGCGAGTATCCAGACCATCCGATTCCGGTGTCGCAGGGCGGCGTGGGCCGCATGTGCAGCTTCGGGCAGGGGGTGTCGATGACGCCGCTGCAACTCGGCGCTGTGGTGATGACCATCGCCAACGGCGGCACGCTCTACTACCTGCAGCATCCCACCACGCCGGAGCAAGTGGCTGAGTTCAAGCCGATGATCAAGCGCAAGCTCGACATCGCCCGCGACATTCCCGAGATGATCGACGGCATGGCAGGCTCGGTGCAATACGGCACGGCGCGCAGCCTGCGGGTCAGCTTCGACCAGATCCCCGTGTTTGGCAAGACCGGTACCTGCTCGAACGAGGGGACTCGGTTCGGATGGTTTGCCTCCTTCCTGAAGTCTCCGCAGCGCAACCTGGTGGCAGTGTTCTTCTTTAAGGGGCGTCACGGCACCTCGGGTCCGCACTCGGCGGAGATTGCCGGACACTTCTACCGCGACCTGTGGGATCAGGACTACTTTGCCGTGAAGATGCAGCAGGCGCAGGAAGCGCCGGCCGGTGGAGTGGGCGGCAGCGGGGCGTCGCAGTAGCGCCGATCTGGCTTACGTCATTCCGAAGAGCCGCCTGCGGGCGGCTCTTGGATTTTTTGCAGCCTAAATTGCACCGGGATGCCCCTCTGCATCATCGGATAGAGGAGTCTTCCCGTTTTGGTCCCGGTCCAGCGTAAGGACCGGGGATTCACATCCTTCAGCCGTTTCACGGTGACTGCCTATGGAACTGCCCTTCCACATCCTGCTCAGCTATGGCCCCTTGTTGTTGATGGGCTGGGTGCTGGTGGAGCAACTTGGCTTGCCGTTGCCGGCCGCCCCGGTGCTGATGGCCGCCGGAGCCCTGTCGGCGCAGGGACTGGTGCGGTTCCCGGTGGCGCTCGGGGCTGCGGTGCTGGGAGCGCTGCTGGCAGACAGCGTCTGGTTTCTGGCCGGCCGCCGCTACGGACATGGCGTGATGCGCAGGTTGTGCAGGCTCTCGCTGGAGCCCGCCAGTTGCGTGCAGCGGACCCAGAGCTCCTTCCACACCCGCGGAGCGCTTTTTCTGCTATTTGCAAAGTTCCTGCCGGGACTGGGGTTGCTGGCGGCGCCGGTGGCGGCGGAGAGCGGAATGAGCTATGCCGCGTTTGCCGTGATGGACTGCCTGGGATCGGGGCTCTGGGGTGTTGCGATGCTGGCTACCGGCCGCTTTTTCGGGGTGGCAATCGAACGCAACTCGAGGCTGCTGGAGTGGGTGGGGCAGTTTTCCGGTCTGCTTTTGCTGCTGGGGATTGTGGGATTTTTCGTGGCGCGCGTACTCCGCCGCCGGGCGATTCTGAGGCGTCTGGCCGGTGCCCGGCTCGACGCGGACGATCTGAAGCGCCAGCTCGATGCCGGCGAGCCCGTCTTCATCGTGGACCTGCGCCATCCACTGGAGCTGGTGCCGGAGCCGTACACGCTGCCCGGGGCCTTGCACTTTGGTCCCGATGAACTGGCGGCGCGGCATCACGAGATTCCGCGCGACCGCGACATCGTGCTCTTTTGCAGCTGCCCCAGCGAAACCACGGCGGCCAAGACCGCGCTGACGCTGGTGCGGCTGGGCGTGGAGCGGGTGCGTCCGCTGCGCGGCGGCTACGATGAGTGGAAACGGCGCGGCTATCCGGTGGATGCCATTCCCCCCGTCTTTCCAATGGCGGCAGAGCCGCCCCACGAGCGGCTTACGCAGGCGTAGCAAGCCAGGTTGCAATGCGGTCGCCGAGCGGCGAACCGATTCCGCTGCACGGATCCGGCCCGACCCTGGCGCTGTAAAAGCCATTGCTCCCCACCGTAATGTCATGGAACGAGGTCTGATGCTGCCAGAGCGCGGGCGTAACAAAGCCGAGCCTGGTGCCGAAGGCGGCAAAGAGGCCGGCGTAGAGCGGAGCGACGGCGCTGGTGCCGCCAACCACCGCCGGCGCTCCATGCACAAAGATGTTGTAGCCGGTGTTGGGGTCGGCGTCGGCGCTGATATCGGGCACCATGCGTCCTTTGCCGTAAGGCGTATTGGCGGGCGCGGGCGGAGCGCCGATCTGAAAGCTCTGCACCGGGAAGATGGTCGAGTAGCCGCCGCCGGTTCCCTCGCCGTTGGTCTGGCCGGGATTGTCGTTCCACACCGTCTCCGTGGCGGCTGTCTTGTGCGTTCCGCCGCAGCCAATCACATGCGGACAGGAGGAGGGGCAGTCCACATTGGCGGGTGTGGGGCCGCCGTCGCTCGAATCGTTATCGCCGGATGCGGCAAACACGGCCATTCCGCCCGCTGTGGCCGATTGCGCGGTGGATTCCATCTGTTCGGCCGCTGATCTGCCCCAGTTGGCCTCGTCGGCCCCCCAGGAGATGGAGCAGACGGAGCAGCCATCGGCCGCAGCCTTGGCCACCGCCGATGCGATGTCCTGCGACCAGTACATGCGGATGGTGGCTGCCTGACCGGTGGCGGCGTAGTAGGACGCGCCGGCCACCTGGATATCCAGCGCGACCTCGATGTCGGCGTTGCTCTGGTTGGGTGTGTTCTGGGTTCCGTCGACCGATACATCGGTGATGGAGGGTGTGGGCTGGCCGAGGGACCGGAAGAATGAATCCACATCGGACTGCACCCAGCCGCCGCCCAGTTCCACGATGGCGATGATGCCGCCGCCGGGCATGGCGGCGGGCCACTTGTAGGCGGCACACAGCTCGGGCACATTCCAGGCCGCGGCCGCCGCCGCCGGCATCATGCCGGGTTTGGGGAGTTTGAAATAGGGTCTGCAACCGAAGCGGGGGGAGCGGGTCACGGTGACCTCCTTGATGCTTCACGAGAGCATCGCACAACCGAGCCTACAGGGCAACCGCAGCGGACGCGGCGCATGGCGATCGAACCGCATACACTGAATCAAAGAAACGAGATTCGGCGATGAGCGATTGTGTTTTCGCCGAAGGGGAGCGATACCTTGGCCTACGATGATTTGCGCGACTGGATGCAGGCGCTGGAAAAGAAAGGCGAACTGCGCCGCATTCGCGAGGAAGTTTCGCCGGAGCTGGAGATCACCGAGATCACCGACCGGGTAAGCAAGATCGGGGCGCGGAGCGCAATCTCCACCAAGGGAAGTTATCCGCCGGGAGGGCCGGCGCTGCTGTTCGAGAACGTGAAGGGGCATCCCGGCCACAAGGTCCTGATCAACCAGTTCGGCAGCGAACGGCGGATGGCCATGGCGCTGGGCGTGGAGCGGCTGGATGAGGTGGCGGAGCGCATCAGCGGCCTCATGAATATGAAGGCTCCCGAAGGGCTCTTCGACAAGCTCAAGATGCTGCCGCAACTTGGGGCGCTGACCAGCGCGTTTCCGAAGACCGTGAACGCGAAGGATGCGCCCTGCAAAGAGGTGGTGCGGCGCGAGGGCTTCGACCTCAACGAATTTCCCATTCTCAAGTGCTGGCCGCACGACGGCGGACGGTTCATCACGCTGCCCTGCGTGCATACGCGCGACCCGCGCTCCGGCAAGCGCAATATCGGCATGTACCGGATGCAGGTGTACGACGGGCAGACGACAGGCATGCACTGGCAGCGGCAGAAGGTGGCGGCGGAGCACTATCGCAACGCGCTGCGCGCCGCAGCCGAGGGCGGCGACAGCGCGCGGGTGGCGGTGATGGCGGAGACGGCGGGCGGCGCGGCGCGCATGCCGGCGGGGCCGATCGGCGGCATGCCGCAGGTGGCTATGGGCAAGCGCAACGGCTCCCGGCTGGAGGTGGCGGTGGCCATCGGCACCGATCCGGCGACGACCTTTTCGGCGATTGTGCCGGCGCCCCCGGAAGTGGAGGAGTTCATGATCGCGGGCTTCCTGCGCGGCAAGCCGGTGGAGATCGTGAAGTGCGAAACGGTGGATCTGGAGGTGCCCGCGCACGCCGAGATCGTTCTGGAAGGCTATGTGGAACTGGGCGAGCTGCGCAGCGAAGGACCCTTCGGCGACCACACCGGCTTCTATACGATGACCGACGATTACCCGGTGTTTCATCTGACCTGCATCACCCATCGCAAGGATCCTATTTACGCGGCAACCATTGTGGGCAAGCCGCCGATGGAGGACGCATGGATGGGCAAAGCCGTGGAGCGCATCTTTCTGCCGGCGATGAAGATGACGATTCCCGAACTGGTGGATGTGCATCTGCCGGTGGAGGCCGTGTTTCACAACCTGATGATCGTCTCGATCCGCAAGAGTTACCCGGGGCAGGCGCGGAAGGTGATGAACGCCATCTGGTCGTTGGGCCAGGCGATGTTTACCAAGTGCGTGGTGGTCGTGGACGAGGACTGCGATGTGCAGGACATGGGTGAAGTGGTGCTACGCGTGGCCAACAACATCGATCCCGAGCGCGACATTCAGTTCACGCTGGGGCCGGTGGATTCGCTGGATCATGCCTCGCGGCTGCCCAACTACGGCTCGAAGATGGGGATCGATGCAACGCGCAAGTGGAAGGCCGAAGGCTTTGAACGGCCGTGGCCGGCGATGATCGAGATGGACGTGGCGACCAAGGCGAAGGTGGATGCGATCTGGTCCAGGCTGGGATTGTGAAACGGTAGCCGCTCCCTGCACTCAGTTTTAGTCAAGCAAGAAAAACGCGCGAACCCATGGGGTTCGCGCGTTGGCGTCTCCAGAGGAGCGTCAGGCGGCAGGCGTGTGCGCGCGTGCCGTACCGGCGGGCCGCGCAGAATGCGCGGCAACAGGGGCCTTGCGGCTCAGCGCGCGCTTGCCGATGAAGAACTCGCCGAGCGCCAGGCGGGCGTTGCCTTCGAGATCGAGGAAGCCGGCCTGGTTCTCCTTGCAGATCTGCTGGGCCTCAGGCGAAAGGTACGGCGCGATGACGACCTTCGTCGCTGCTTCACGGGAGCTTTGCCGGGTGCGCAACGCGGTGCGCAAAGCATCCGGCCGGGCGTTCGGCTGTACGTCGCAGGCGAGGGTGTGACTGTGGCCCAGCACGTCAATGCGTGCCAGCACCGCGCCGCCGGCTTCCCGGTGGATGTCTTTGAGCTTGATGACCGATACCTGCCCCAGCAGGGACCGCAACGCTTCGGTGGCCTTCGCTTCCAATTGATCCATTGAGCTCTTTGCCTTCATGTGCATCTCCTTTGGTCGGCAGGTTAGGAAAATCCATCTCGGAAACTGCGCTTACGCTGCGTCGCCGAAGCTTAATTCCGGGGTTTGCTGCAAGCGGCCGGGGCGCAGGGAAACTGGACCAAGGCGGAATGAATTTCTTCCCGTAGGGATCATGTCCAGCGGGATAGGAGCGCGCGAGGCTGCGCTATGGAACTGCTTCTGCTCGAGCCAGGCGCAGAGCCGGCGGTCATGAATCTCCGCACGGCCTTGCCAGAAGCCCGGCGACAGTCCGCACTCAATTCTTAGATGATCGAGTTGCAGCTCGATCTCCGAGATATTTCTGGGAAAGTAACGCCGAGCGTTGGCTGTCCCCACCACCAGCCCGGTTACCTCATGGCCTTTGCACTGGGTTTTCACAACCATGGTCACCTCCGCTCAAGCCCTATCGACGGTTGAAGGGTCCAGCCATGTTCGAGCGATCGGCCGCTGGACTCACGGAGAAAAGGACAAACGATGGTTCGACTCCGACGAAAAACCTGACTCAGATGAGCCACCCTCCGGCGGCACCGACTGGGTCTCATCGTCAGCAGAGACAGTCGTGACCACGTCTTCACAACACAACCAATGTGCCTGTTTGCGCCTGAGGCAATGGGAGCAACTCGCCTTGCGGCGCCCGCAACGCTGTCCATCGAGATTGGGGACCAAAAAAGGGGGCCGGCGGTTTCTACGTCCGCCCACGTTCACCCTGACCGCGTGCGTTTGTTCCCAAACATCTGTGGAAATACTGGCTCCAAATCGATCTAGTGTCAAGACGGGAAAATCGGAATTTACGCGGAAATTTCAACGAATACTGCAAGGTGTTGCAGCCATGTAAATTCGCCCATGATTTTCCGCAGCCAGCGAACTCGGATGCACTCAGCGCTTGCGGCGCGAGGGCTCGTCGGAGAAGATCTGCCCGTCGCGGATATGGACCACCCGGTGGGCGAATTCGGCGATGTCGGGCTCGTGGGTGACCAGCACGATGGTGTTGCCCTGGGCCTGTAACTGATCGAAGAGGGCCATGATCTCCTGACCGGTTTTGGAGTCGAGATTGCCGGTGGGCTCGTCGGCCAAGATGATTGCCGGATGGTTGATCAGGGCCCTGGCGATGGCCACGCGCTGGCGCTGTCCGCCAGACAACTCATTCGGCTTGTGGAACATGCGCGACTCCAGGCCCACGGCGGTGAGGGCTTGGCGAGCGCGCTCAATGCGTTCGGCGGCCGGAGTTCCGTTATAGATGAGCGGCAACTCGACGTTGTGCAGCGAGGTGGCGCGGGCCAGCAGGTTGAAGGTCTGGAAGACGAAGCCGATCTCCTTGTTGCGGATGCGCGCGAGCTGATCGTCATTGAGCTCGCTGACCAACTGGCCGTTGAGCCAGTAGCGGCCCCGGGAGGGCGTGTCGAGGCATCCGATCAGGTTCATCAGCGTCGATTTTCCAGAACCGGACGGGCCCATGATGGCTACATATTCGTTATGGCGGATCCGCAGATTGATGCCGCGCAAGGCCTGGACCTGCTGCTCGGAGCCCATGTCGTAGGTGCGCCACAGATCCTCGACCACGATCATGTCATTAGCGCGGGAGGTATCGGGCTGCACGAGTTCTTCAGTACCGGTGCCGTTGGAAGCCATCAATTCATCCTACAACTGAGCCGTTACAGAGCATTGCTGGTTGGGGCCGGCGCGTTGCTGCCGCTCAGGACCCGGCGCCGGTGGAGAGGGTGAGCGGCTGCTTGTCCCGCTTGAGCAGTGCGCCGTTCTTGAGGATGCGCAGCGTCTTATAAGGGCCGGTGACGACCTCTTCGCCCGGTGAGAGCCCGGAGAGCACCTCAATGCTGGTGGCTCCGGTGATGCCGGTGGTTACCGGCACGAATTTGGCGCGCAGATGCCCGCTGGAGTCCTTCTGGACCACAAAGACCCCCTGCACCGGATTGGGGGCGGGGGAAGCGGCGGCGGCTTCCACGCTGCTCTTGCCGGTGGCCGGCTGGCTGGCCGGATCGTACATGGTGAGCGCCTGGATGGGCAGCGCGAGAACGTTGGGCTTATGTGCGGTTGTGACTTTGGCAGTACAGGAGAGCCCCGGCTTCAGCTGATGCGAGGGATCGCTCAGGGTGACGACCACTTTGAAGTCCTTGGCCTCTTCCGTGCCGGTAGTGGACTGCGAGGTGGCGATGCCGGTGGAACGGAGCAGTGCCTGATCGCCGACCAGGGTGACGGTGCCCTTGAAGACTTTGCCGGGCAGAGCGTCCACGGTGACCTCAGCCGGCTGGCCAATGGCCACGTTGATGATGTCCGTTTCGTCCACCTTCACCTCGGCGGTGACCACGCTCATGTCGGCGATGGTCATCAGCGTGGAGCCCTCGGTGTTCTGGATGCCTTCAACTACCGTTTCACCTTCCCGCACCGGCTCATTGGTGACGATACCGTCAAAAGGAGCGATGGCGATGGTGCGGGCAAGCAGATCTTTGTTGGCGCGCAGGGTGGCGACCTGGGTATCGAGATGGCCGCGCGCGGAGGCGGTATTGGCCTTGGCTTGATTGAGCCCGGCAGCAGCCTGGGCCAGCGCGGCTACATCTAGGTCGTAGGCGGCCTTTTTGGCGTCATAGTCCTGACGGGCCATGATCCCGTCCTTATAGAGCGCTTGGGCACGGTGCCAATCCAGCTTCTTCTGCTCCAGATCGGCCTGGGCGCGCTCCACGTTGGCCTTGGCGGTCTGCTCGGCGGCAACATAGGAGGCGATGTCGGTCTGGGCTGCCTGGATGGCGGCTTGCTGGCCCGCCACCGAGGCTTCCTGCTGTACATTTTCGATCGTTGCCACTACCTGGCCGGCCTTTACCTTTTCACCCTCGTGGACATAGAGATGGGTGATGCGTCCCATGGCGGTGGCGCCAATGTTGACGTAGGTTTTGGGCTTGATCTGGCCGGTGCCGCTGACGATGCTGGAGAGGTCCTGCCGCACCGCCCGGGCAGTATAGACCTTGGTGTAGCCGGACTGCTGGCGAACGACCATATAGGTCACCAGTCCGGCGGCGGTCAGAACGGCCAGGCCGAGCAGCAGAAATTTTTTCATGGAAATAATGGCTCCGACTTCTTTCTTACAAGTGTACGTATTGCAGCAGCGCCTGGTTCTCGGCTGCACCGCGGTTGCTCTCAGGCAGAGTCGAAGAGGTCCTATGTTCCTTGAGACGTAACCGAGGGGCTGTTGGACCCGGCCTCAGGGAAACAAACAGGGTTAACCCTCCGTCTGGAATGCGATCAAGCAGTTCTGCGACTTGGTTGAGAACGATTTTAGTTCATCGCGAAGGGGGAGGGAGATGACGTTTTGCCCAGCGGATCGTCCAAAACGGCGTTCAACAGCGCCTGAAAGCCTTGCTCACCATCCGCTGGAAACGTAGAATAAAGGCTCGCAGGAGTTTCGAGGCAAATGATGTTGAATCGCCGCCGTCTTTTTGTATCCACCCTGGTATGCGGTCTGGGGTGGCTTCCCGCCATGCATTCTCACGCCCAGAACTCTGATTCCGGGAAATCCGCGCCGGTGCAGGCGGCGAGTCAAAGCCAGGATTCCAGTGAAAATCCCAACTTCGATCCCCGCAAGCGCCGGCGCTCGGACAAAGAGCGCTACGAGGCCCAGAAAGCCTTGCGGCAGGAGTTGAAGGGCACCTACAAGAAGTGGCTGAACGAAGAGGTGCCGTACATCATTACCGACCAGGAGCGAAAGGCCTTCCTGAGCCTCAGTAACGACGAGGAACGCGACGCCTTCATCGAGAACTTCTGGCGGCGCCGCAATCCGGACCCGAATTCGCCGGAAAACACCTATCGCGAAGAGCACTATCGGCGTATCGCCTACGCCAATGAACATTACGCAGCCGGCGAACCAGGCTGGAAGACCGATCGCGGTCGCATCTACATCATGTACGGCGCGCCCGACAGCATCGACTCGCATCCGGGTGGCGGTACCTACGAGCGTCCACCCGACGAGGGCGGCGGCGAAACTGTCACCTTTCCCTTCGAGGTGTGGCATTACCGCTATATTCCGGGGATTGGCGAGAACATCAACCTGGAATTTGTGGATACCTGCCAGTGCGGGGCTTATCACTTCACGATCGACCGCAGTGAGAAGGATGCGCTGCTGCACGTGCCCGGGGCGGGCCTGACCACCTCCGAGATGATGGGCCAGTCCAGCAAGGCGGATCGCTTCCGCGGCGGCATCGAATCGCTGGGACTCGGTTCGATGGCGGCTGGCGAGCAGGGGAAGGAGTTTGACCGCATCGAACTGGCGGCCAAGATCTTTGCGCCTCCGCAGATCAAGTTCAAGGATTTGGACGCCTTCGTCTCCGAGCACAAGATTTTGAGCGGTCCGCCGTTCCCATTCGAAGTTCGCACTGATTTCGTGAAGGTGACGGATAACACCGATCTAGTGCCGATCACGGTTCAGATTCGCAATCGGGACATCACCTTCGTGACCAAGGATGGGGTTTCCAAGGGCGTGGTCAACATCCTGGGCAAGGTGACCACGATTACCAACCGCACCATTCAGACTTTTGAAGATACGGTTGAAGTGGACGAGCCCTCGGAACTGCTTGGCAAGAGCCTCGACCGCGAATCTGTGTACTGGAAGGCCCTGCCGCTGCAACCCGGCCTCTATCGTCTGGACATCGCGATCAAGGACGTCAACAATCCGGATCACATCGGCATCTACGGGCGGGGCATCAATGTTCCGATCTATGAGGATGAAAAGCTCGGAACTTCATCTTTGATCCTGGCGGACAAGATGAACACGGTGTCGTCGCACGATATTGGCAACGGCAACTTCGTCATCGGCAACACCTACATCCGCCCGCGGGTGCCATCTACCCCCGGGTTGCCGGTCAGCTTCACCCGTCAGCAGGCGTTGAACTTCTGGATGCAGGTTTACAACCTGGGTATCAACGACGCCACCAAGAGCAACTCGGCCACGGTGACCTACGAGATCACCGACGTGAAAAACGGGAATGTTCTCTACACTAAGACTGTTCCCTCGAAAGACTTGCAGCCGCACAGCGACGAGCTGACCATTCAGAAGACGCTGCCGATTGCCGGTCTGGCGCCGGGCAAGTACAAGGTGACGGTGAAGGTGAACGACGCAATTTCAAAACAAGAGGTTGCGCAATCGGCACCTTTTGTCGTGCAATAGAAGGATCCCGCGAAGGCACGAGAGCCGCTGCACGTAAAAGCGGCCGGGCGGGGAACAGGGTTTCGGGGAATGGCCAGGGACGCGGCGGGTCACGACTGCGATGAAGTTTCGTCCCCAACTCGCCGGCTTTGCCTTGCTGATCTCTCTGAGCGCAGCGCCCGCGTGCGCAGCGTCCGGATCGGTCACGGGGGTGGTGCGGAATTCTGCCGGCGTGCCGCAGATCGGCGCTCAGGTGGAGCTCCTTCGTCCGGACCTGTCGGTGGTGACCAGCGCCTACACGAACTCGGAAGGCCGTTTTACCATCGCGTCGATCTTTCCCGGCCGCTACGCGCTCAAAGCCATCGATGAATCTTTCCTGCCCTCGCTTCGCGAGAATGTCCGGGTGCGCGGCGGGCGCACGGTGGTGACTCTTACCCTCAACACCCTTTATGAAGTGATCCAGTGGCTGCCGGCGCAGCCGCGCGCCGCCAATGCGCGCAGCGACGACTGGGAGTGGACGCTGCGCTCGGCAGCGAACAAGCCGCTTCTGCGCTGGCTGAAAGACGGCCCGCTGGTTGTGGTCCGGGAGGGTCCGGGCGGCACGCCCAAACTGCGGGCCAGGCTGATGGCCACCGGCCAGGCCGGCACCTTCGGCGAGAGCGGGCAGCGTTTCTCTGCCACGGTGGAGGATACGCCGGCAAACAGCCGCGAGCTGCTGGCCCGGGTAGACTTCGATCCCGCCACCAATGCAGGCATGGAATCGATGCTGGGCTTCCGCCAGGATCTGGGCTACGTCGGCTCGGTCCAGTCGGTGGCCGCAGTTGCGATTCAGCCGCAGATCGAGGGGGCGGGGAAGAATGGGCTGATGACGGCCACCCTGAGCAGCTCCGAGACCATGCAGCTGGGACCCGATCTGGAAGCGCAGGTGGGATCGATGCAGATCTTCGGGCGCAGCGATACCACGACCATGATGCGGGCGCTGCCCTTTGCGTCGGCCTCGCTGCACCTGGGCAGTTCTACCGTGACCTACCGCATGGCGACGGGCGTACAGTCGGAGGATCCTGGCGATCCGGCCGAGCTGTTGCCCCGCTTCTCGGCTCTGGCGGGGCAGCTCGCCCTGGAGCATGGAATGCACCAGGAGGTGGGGTTCGAGCGCAGTACGAGCACATCCACCATGGCTGTGCTGGTGTATGCGGATGCCCTCCAAAATCCGGTACTGGAAGCGAGCGCTTCCTTTGCGCCGGGTGCAGGACCGGCCGAAGCCGGCGTTCTGTACGATCCCCTCAGCGGGTTGGTCCGCGTGGCGGGAGAGGGTTACCACTCCACCGGGGTGGAAGCCAGCTACCAGCGGCAGCTTCCGGGCGGCAACCTGGTAAGGGCCAGCTACACCGATGGCGGCGCGGTGGTGATGCCGGCGCTCCAGCAGGCCGGGTTTGCGCAGGTAGTGGCGGCGGCTCGCACCCAGCGCGTTCAGGCCTATGCGCTCTCCTTTTCCGGTACGCTGGAGGGAACCCACACGCGCTGGAAGGCCAGCTATCGGTGGCAGCCCACCAACACCATCACAGCGGTTTCTCCGTATGAGGTCGAGGCGCTGGCGCCCTACCTGAACATGCGCCTATGCCAGAACGTCCATCGGTCCCGCGACGGGGCCAGCGGTGTGCAGGCCATGCTCGAGGTGCAAAACCTGCTCGCCCAGGGCTACCACCCCGTCCTGATGAGCGACGGCTCCATCCTGATCTTTGCCCAGGGACAGCGCGCCTTCACCGGCGGGCTCGCCTTCACCTTCTAAATCCAGAAGCCCTATTTACGCGTGCGGCGCTTGCTGCGGGGGCGCTCAGGTTGCGGTCGCGTTCAGCTCCGCGAGTCCTTCGGGCAGCTTCATCTCTACGCGGCGCTCTTCCAGATCGATTTGGATGAGATAGCTTTTCGCGAACGGGATGAGCAGTTCGCCGGCTGGGCCGCGGACAACGAGCAGCGGCACCGGGCCTGCGGTGCGGTCGACATCCTCGATGATTCCCAGGTCGTGAGGCTCTGGGGGGGCGAGATCGACGACGGTGCAGCCGATGAGGTCGGAGACGTAGACCTCATCCTTGCCGAGCGGCACACGCTCAGTCTCGGGAATGGCGACGATGCGTCCCGCAAGCTCCTCGGCCTGGGAGATGGAGTCCACTCCAGCAAAGTGCAGCACAATGCCGCCCTTGTGCAGCCAATGGGCAACAAGCTCCACTTGAACAGGCAGCGAGGCCGGACGCGAGGGCGCACGGCTGCCCTGCGGCGGCGCTGTTGCATCGCCGGGCAGCAGCCATAGCTGCCTTCGATCGGCAAACTTTTCGGGAAAATCGGTGAGCAGGTCGGCGAAGACTTCGCCTTTACGGCCCTGTGGGCGCCGAATGCGCGCCACCCAGGCCCAGGATGAAATGGACTCAGCCTCACTCATCCTGGTCCCTCAGCCGAATCAATGCTCGCCGTCATCCTCTTCCAGGATATCCAGGGTGTAGCGGTGGTGCAGCTTCATGCTCACCGCGCCCAGGATGGTCCGCACGGAGCGGGCAGTCCGCCCCTGCTTTCCGATTACCTTGCCCACGTCCTGGGGTGCCACCCGGAGCTTGAGGATGGTGTTCTCATCCTTGGCTACGGATTCCACTTCCACCGCCGTCGGCTCATCGACCAAAGCCCGCGCGATCTCGCGAACCAGATCATCCACTGCGACCATATCAACTTGGGTCATGTTCTTGCCCCTGACCACCAGCATTCCAAAACTGGACTTGGACCTGTGGGCGAATAGTAACACAGGGCGGGCCTGGGCTGCCGTGAGCATTTGGGCAAACGACAATTTCTCGCGCCCAAAGACGGAAATCTTCAGGCGGCGGCTGTGGTTGCGGGAGCCGGGTGGTTCTTCACCAGCTTTTCGACGATGGGCGTCATCTGGGCGCCGACGCCCCGCCAGTAGGCGATGCGCTCGTGCTTGAGATCGACGCTGGCCGGGTTGGTGCGAGGATTGTAGGTGCCCACCACCTCGATGGAACGGCCGTTGCGGGCGCGATCCTTCTCAATGACGACGATGCGGTAGTAGGGCTGCTTGCGGGCGCCAATGCGCGCCAGACGAATCATGACCACGGGGTTATGCTTCCTTTCAATCTTTGGTAGCGCCGGACTCGGCCCGGCCTGCGTGCCGGCTTGGAGCCGGCCACATCTTGCACATGTTGTCCTTGAGAATCTGGCACTTCGCCGCCCGGAGGAGGGAGGAGCTGCCAAACGAAAGACCGGAGACACCTCCGGCGCATCGCAAGATTCAACACCTAAGTATCGCCGAAAGCAGGGGATTGAGGCAAATTCCGGGACTTGCCCCTCGGCGCGGTCTGGCCTCGGGGACCTCCCCTAGATTGCCATGGCAGGAAAATTTGTGATAAAGACAAACCTAAATAGCCTGACTGGTTCTCCAATCTGCCATGAACGACCGGCGCGTTGTACGTATAAGACGGCATTCCTCCCATTCGGTGCTCCTGGCCTTTCTGCTCATCCTCTGCTCCTGGCCTGGCATGCTGCACGCCCAAGTCAAGACCAATCTGCGGCCGTGCTCCAACCACTACACACCTCAGCAACAGATCGAGATCGGCCGCAAGGCAGCCGCGCAGGTGTACAAGCAGCAGCCCATCCTGCCCGATTCCAGTCCCGTGACCCGTTATGTTCAGGCGCTGGGGCAGAAGCTGGCGTCTTATGCGCCCGGCTACCGGTGGCCCTTCAACTTCCACGTGGTCAACGTGACCGACATTAATGCCTTTGCCCTTCCGGGGGGAACGATCTTCGTCAACCTGGGGACGATCCAGGCGGCGGAGGACGAGGCGCAACTCGCCGCGGTGATGTCCCACGAGATTTCGCACGTAGTGTTGCAGCACTCGGTGTGCAACATGGAGAAGCAGAAGCGGGTGGGCCTGCTGGCGGGGATCGGGCAGATTGCGGCCGACGTGGCGCTGGGAGGCGGCGCGCTTGGCCAGCTTGCTCAGGAAACCATCGGAGTGGGCGCGGGGCTTGGCTTCCTGAAGATGTCGCGCGGCGACGAGAAGCAGGCCGATCTGGAGGGCACTGCCATCCTGTACAACGCCGGTTACGATCCCCGCGCCATGGCTCAGTTCTTTGAGATCATCGAATCGAAGTACGGCCAGGGAGGCGCGCAGTTTTTGAGCGATCACCCCAATCCCGGCAATCGCACCGGCTACGTGATGGACGAGATCCGGACCTTCCCGCCCAAGACCCACTACGTGACCAACTCGACTGAGTTCCAGCGTATTCACAAGGTGGTGGCGGGCATGCATGCCTATACCGACAAGGAAGTCGCGTCGGGGGTGTGGAAGAAAAAGAGCCCCAACACCAGCGTGAGCAGCGGGGTGAACCAGAAGAGCGCACAGCTGCAAGCGACAGGCGCCATTGACATGTCGCCGCCCCATAGCTGGACGACGTTTCAGGGAGATGGGTTTTCATTGAAGGTGCCCTCGACGTGGCGCGCGATGGGCAATCAGGCGACCGCGATGATCGCGCCCCAGGGCGGAGTCAGCCAGCTTGCCAACGGCCAGTCCGGCGATCTGGTGTATGGCCTCCTCACCGATGTCTATGCGCCCCCTCCGGGCACCGCGTCGAATCAGCTCTTCGCGGCGCTCCTGCAAGAGCTGACCATCCAGAATCCCGGATTGCAGACAGGATCGACCAGCACTGTGCGCATTGATGGGCGCAGCGCGCAGAGCGGTCAAAGCGTAATTCCATCCGTCAACAGCGGACGCGGCGAACACGACTGGATTATCGGAGTTCCCTCGGGGAAGATCCTGCGCTATTTCGTCTTCGTCGCGCCGGAACCGGACTTCAAGACAGTCCAGCCGATCTTCGAGCAGATCGTGAAGTCGATCCAACTCAAGTAACTCCTGCCGGTAGAAGCCAGAACGCGGACTCCGGCGGCGGGTTACCCGCGCGCCGCCACGAGCCGCTCAGTATTCCCCGTCGGTTACCTATTCATGGTTACCCATGCACGGCGCAGCCTGTTCCAACGGGATATTCCGTTGGGGCGCGCGTTTCCACCTTCTCGCCATTGCTCCAGAATCTCGCTCCGGCTAACTTCGAAGCATCGCTTCCAAGCCGTAAGCGAGGGAAAGGCTCAGGCACCACGCGTGCAGATCGGCGGCGCAACAGGGCTAGCAGAACGCGTGAAGAAGCCGAGCCGAAAACGAACATAGGCTAAGTTACTTGCTGCAGATGTACAATGACGCATCCAGCGGGATAGGGATTCCGATGATGAACAGCACACTACAGCCGCCCCTAGCTCTCATGGGGCTGCCTCTGGATAGCCTCACGACCGCTCAGACGGTGGAGGCGCTGGATCGATTGATCCAGTCGGGTGGCACGCATCAGATCTGCCCGGTGAATGTGGATGTGTGGTTGAATGCGATCTCCGATCCGCATCTGCACCGGATCATTGCGGGCTGCTCGATGGTGGTGCCGGACGGAATGCCCTTGGTATGGGCATCCAGTTTGTTCGGCTCTCCGCTTGCCGAGCGCGTAACAGGCGTCGATCTGATCCCGCGGTTGGCGGATCTCTCGGCGCGCAAAGGGTACAAGATGTTTCTGCTGGGCGCCAAGCCCGGCGTCGCGGAGCGAGCGGCTCGTGTGCTCGAAGCTCAACATCCCGGCGTGCACATCGTGGGGACGTATGCTCCGGACGAAGCCAACCTTGTCCGCATGGACCACAGCGAGATTTTGAATCGCGTTCACGCCGCTAAGCCCGACATCCTGCTGGTGGCCTTCGGAAATCCCAAGCAGGAAAAATGGATCTGGATGCACCGCAAAAGATTGGGAGTGCCCCTGGCGATGGGCGTAGGGGGCAGCTTCGACATGCTGGTAGGAGACACGCGGCGGGCGCCGCGCTGGGTGCAGAGATGCGGTCTGGAGTGGCTGATGCGCATGGTGCAGGAGCCGGCTCGCCTGGCCCCGCGCTACTGCCGCGACTTGATCGGGATGGGCCGCCGTCTGCCGCTGGCGCTGCTGTCGGCCTGGATGCAGAAGCCGTATCTGGGGCCATCGCAAGTGACTACTTCCACCACCGCGCAGGTGCTGCATGTATACGTCCACGGACGCCTGGGCGCCGAAGCCATGGAGGCGTTGCAGGCGGCCACAACCACTGCGATCCTGAATGGCCTGTTGATGGTGGTTCATCTCGACGCGGTCAGGCAATCCACGGCCGCCGGATTCGGCATCTTGCTGGACGCGCGCCGGCAGTTGCTGGAGGCGGGGCTTTCGCTTTCGCTCGCCGGCTTGACTCTCAAGAGTCGCTTTTTGCTCTATAGCTGGCAGTTACTGCCGCTCTTCGACGAATGGGAGCCCGCTATCGCGCGCAGCCGCCCGATGATTGTGCCGGAGCCGGTACATTTGGAGATGGGCGCCGAACCGGCCGCTCTTCCGGTGCAGACAAGGGCCCGTGGATAGCTTTCGGATTCTTCCAAAGCAGGTAGCAGTTGCATGGCGCTGACGATCCTGATCCCGGCACTGGTCTGCTGGGCGGTGCTGGCCTTGGGCTCGGCACGCAAGGCGCTGCTGAATGTGTATCTGCCCGTGCTGCTTCTGCTCCCCCAGTACTACGTGCTGCGCATCCAGCACCTGCCACCAGTCAACTTTGCCGATGCGGCGGTTCTTCCCCTGGGCCTGGCGCTGCTGATAAACGAAGCGCGCGGCTGGCGCTGGGCGTGGATGGATCTCTGCGTGTTCCTGCTTGCGGTGTCGAAGGGGCTGTCTGAAGCGTTGAGCACGGAGCTTGCCAACGGCAGATGGCTACAGCTCTTTTCCACCAGTTCTGCGGCTTCGGTGCGTTTGGGCACGAACATCGCCAATGGAGGCCTGATGTTCGTCAACGCCTTGCTGACCATCGTGCTGCCCTACATGATCGGCAAGATCATGCTGGAGCAAATCGACACGGACGGTATTCCGGTGCGGCGCAAGGCCATCCGGCGCATCGTGATGCTGCTGGCGCTGGTCGCCGTCGTCAGCGTCTACGATTTTGTGAAAGGCGTCAGCATCTGGCAAAAGGCCTTCCACTTTCTCAAGCCCTACCAGAGCGAAATCTGGAAGCCGCAGGTGCGCTGGGGCTTCGGTCGGATCGAAGGACCCTTCGGACACGCCATTCTGGCGGGGATGATCTTTCTCATGGGGCTGATCTATTGCCTGTGGCTGCGCCGCGTCGATCCTGACTGGGGCTCACGGCGGCTCATCGTGGCCCTTCCCGTGACCCTGCGCGGGTGCATCCTGGCCGCACTGGCAGCGGGTTTGTTGATGACCCAATCGCGCGGGCCTTGGCTGGGCATGCTCCTGGCGCTGGTCTTTGTGGCGTTCACGCGCATCTTTTCCGCCGGCAAAGCCGCCTTGGCCTTCCTGGCCTTTCTGGTGGTATTTGGAACGGGGGCTTATTTTGCTGGCACGCAATATACCGATGCCAGCCTGCACTCCGCCACCACCGAGGCGCAGCGCAACGCCGTCTATCGCCGCGAGTTGCTGACGAACTACACACCCATCGTCGAGGAGAGGCCCACCTTCGGGTGGGGCATCACCACCTACCCGACCGTCCACGGTCAGCAGTCGATCGACAACGAGTACCTGCTATTGATGGTGACGGAGGGATTCTTCGGACTTGCGGTTTTTCTCTCGATCCTCTTCGGAACCGGCGTCCGCCTGCTGCAGCGCATGGCCCGGCCGCTCCAGCCTGAGGACCGGCTGCTGGTGATCGCGCACCTCTCCGTGCTGATCGGGCTGGTGACCACCGTGACCACCGTCTACATGGGCGAGCAGGTGGTCGTGCTGTTCTTCCTGTTCGTGGGCTGGGTGCAGGGAATGCGTCCGGCGGGCGTTCCTGCCGATGCCTGGCAGGCGCTTGGCACGCAGCCGCGTTTCCGGCGCGTTTTGGCATAGAAAGGATTCTCGATTGCATTTGGCCCTCCACCTTTCGGCGCAACTGCTGGCGGCAGCACTGGTTCTGCTGACCGCGCCGCTGTTCGTCGATCTGGCCGTGTCGTTGCTTGGGAATCTGCTGCACCCGGGCACCAGCGGCGAGCGCGAGCGCCATCCGATCCGGCTGGCTGTGGTGATTCCGGCGCATGACGAAGAGGCGATGATCGGGCGCACCGTGCGTTCGCTGCTGGCTGCCGGCTGCGCTATCCCGGACGCTAAGCAACTGGTAGAGGGCTGGCAGGTGCCAATTTTCGTCGTCGCCCACAACTGCTCTGACGCGACGGCTGCGCGGGCCGCCCAGACTGGGGCGCGGGTGCTGGTCCTCAACAATCCTCAGATGCGCGGCAAGGGTGCTGCCCTGCGTTTTGGCTTCGAGGCGGCGCGCGATGCCGGCGCCGATGCCTTTCTGGTGATGGACGCCGATTCCATTGCCAGCGCGAACCTGATCGAGGTTACTCGCGCGGCGCTCGCCGCCGGTGCTGGCGCGGTGCAGTGCCGTTACGAACTCGAAAGGCCGGCGGGACCCACCACCTCACGGGCGCGTCTGCGGCGGATGGCATTCCGGGGCATCAACGTTTTGCGCGCGCGCGGCCGCGCGCAGCTTGGTTTTTCTGCAGGCATTTTCGGGAACGGTTTTGCGCTTACCCAGGCGACGCTCGAGCGTGTGCCCTATACAGCCGATAGCATCTGCGAAGATCTGGAGTACCACATCCGCTTGGCGTGCGCGGACGTGCGGGTGGAATGGCTCGACGATGCAGTTGTCACCGCGCCGCTGTCGCCGCGCGGCGTCGCCCAGTCCGCACAGGAGGCGCGCTGGGAGGGTGGGCGTGTGCAGGTCGCCTTCCGCGGCACCGGTTCTCTGCTGCGCTCGGCCTTCCGCGGCAACTGGCGGGCGATCGAAAACCTCGCCGAGGCATGGAGCCTGCCGCTATCCCGCGGCGTGGCGGCGTTGGCCGTGGCAGCGCTGCTGCCCGTGCACTGGCTGCACATCTATGCGGCTGTCAGTGCGGTCATTGCCACCGTCTATGTGCTGGGAGCGGCTGCGCTCGGCAGCGAGCCGGGCCGCGATCTTGCCGCACTGGCTGTCGCCCCTGCGCACATCGCATGGAAGCTGCTGATGACGCCGCTGGTGATGCGCCATACGCACAGGCACGCCGCCTGGGTGCGCACGGAACGGGAGGCGCCGCTGCCATGAGCGAAGGCGCACTGATCCCTGTCCTCGAAGATTCCCGCCTGCGGCCCGAGAGGACACCTGCGGCCGGAGCGGCCGCTCCCCTCGAAGAGGTGCGCGGCAGGTTTAACCGCAATGTGGTGATGACCATTGCTGCGCGCGTCATCAACATGACGCGTGGCGTGGTGCTGGTGCCGTTTCTGCTGGCGCATATCGGCTTGCAGGCCTATGGCATCTGGACCACTGCTTTCATCCTCGTATCCTACGTCGGCATTACCACCATGGGCTTCTCCAGCGTCTATATGAAGTACGCTGCGGAGTTCCAGGCCCGCCGCGAATTTGATCGCCTCAACTCGCTGCTTTCCACCGGACTGGCCATCACCGTGCCGCTTTGCACGGTCCTCTTCTTTGCCTTCTATCTGGGCTGGAACGGGTATGCGCACTGGCTGCACCTGCCGCCAGCCCATGCCGCCGACGGCCGTGAAGCCATCCTCATCGTGCTCGGCGTCTTTCTCTCCAGCATCGCCTTTAACGGCTTCGGCGACGTCCTCGCCGGATGCCAGCAGATCGCCCCCACGCAGGTCTTCCTGATGCTCGGCCTGCTGGTCGAGTTCGGACTGATTCTGCTGCTGGTCAGTCACGGGCGCGGCATTCGCGGGTTGGCCGAGGCCTACCTGGCCCGTACGCTGGTAGATGACGGCCTGACCATCTGGTGGGCATGGCGGAAGCTCGACTGGCTGCATCTTTCTCCGCGCCTGGTGCGCCGTGAATCGATCCGCTATGTGCTCCACTTCGGCGGCATGGTGCAGTTTCAGAGCTTTCTCGACATCTTCCTCAGCTACTTCGAGCGGGTGGCTGCCCTGGGGCTCATCGGGGTGGCGGCGGCGGGGCTGATGGACGTGGCCAAAAAGTGGCAGAACGCCTTCTCCTCGGTGCCGATGGCGTTCTTCTATGCCCTGTTACCCGCCGCCTCGCACGTGGATGCGGCCTCCTCCGAGGCGGAGCGAAAGGGCAATCTGCGCAAGCTCTACCTGAGCAGTTCGCGCCACTCCAACCTCTGCACCGTGGCTTTCGTGGCGGTGGTGGCCTGGTGGTCATCTCCCATCTTGCACGTTTGGCTCGGAAATCAGTTACCCAAGGGGCAGATGCTTGTGCCCCTCTTCGTGGCATTCAGCATCGGGATGCAGTGGCATATGCTAACTGGACCAGGAACTTCCATGTTCCGGGGGATGGGCCGAGTGTACGAAGAGTTCAGCTATTCCATTCCGAATGTGATCCTGCTGGCCGTAACGCTGCCGGCGGCGCGGATGATCCAGGGCCGCTGGACGGCGCTGGGTATCGGCATCGCGGTTACGGTGGCGACGATCCTCTCCGCTTCTATCCTGATGGGCCGGGTGTTGTTCGTGCTGGATCTGAAGCTGACTCAATATCTCCGCGAGGTGATCGTTCCCGGCGTGGTGCCGTACTGTGTGGCGGGCGTGCTGGCCTGGCCCGTGAGCCGCGCGGTGGCGGCGAGCGGGCGCTGGACGGGCGCGGCCCTCATCCTTGCCTTCGGCATCGCGTATGTGGCGATCTCGGCAGCTATCCTGTTCCGCTGGTTCCTGATGCGCGAGGAAAGAGCGCAGATGGGCGAATATTTACGGCGGGCAACGGCGATCTTCCGAAGGCAGGCGGCGGTGACAGCGTGATGTTACGGATTCAATTCGCTGGCTTGCTGCTGCTGGGACTGGCCGGCTTCTGCGCTCAGGCGCAGAAGCCTTTGCCGCCTCCGCCCTCGGATCTGGCCGTTCCGCAGACGACCGCATTCGTTCCTGCGACGCGGCCGGCAGAGCCCCAGCTCAAGCAGGACCCGCTCCAGTTGCTGCGCAACTTCGAGCCCTCGGCCGACGAAGAATACACGCTCGGCCGCGGTGACGAAATCACGGTGGACTTTCCCGGCCGGCCGGAGATGAAGGCGAACCTGACCATCGGGCCGGATGGCCGCGTTACTCTGCCCCTTGCTGGCGACATCATGGTGGCCGGGCTGACCCGTCCGGAGGCTGCCGCCGCCATTCAGAAAGCCCTGGCTCCCTACTACGACAACCTGGTCGTTCAGGTTGCGGTCACGCGCTACACCTCGAACCGGGTGCTGGTGCTGGGCGCGGTAACCAAGCCCGGCCAGTATGCCTTTGACGGCACACCCACGCTGCTCGGCGCCTTGACGCAGGCCGGCATGGAAACCGGTCCCGACAAGGTGGCGGAAATTCCTGAAGAGTGTGCCATCTATCGCGGCAGTCAGCAGGTGGTGTGGGTACAACTCAAAAAACTGATCGAATCCGGCAACACGCTGGCCGATCTTCGCCTGCGCCGCGACGACGTGGTTTATGTGCCGAATATGGCGGATCGCTTTGTCTCTGTGCTGGGCGCGGTGCAGCATCCCGGGGCCGTGCCGCTGACCACCAGCACCACCATCGCCAGCGTGCTGGCTTCGGCGGGTGGGCTTGCCAACGCCGCCGGGAACAATCCGCACATCCAGATCGTCAACCGGACAACTGGAGTCTCCCGCATTCTCAAGTTCCGCGACGCCCTTAATCCCGCCAAATCGAATGAGATCGTGCTGCACCCTGGCGACATCGTCTTTGTGCCCAAGAGCGGCTTTGACAAGGCCACCTATACGCTGGAAAGGCTGAATCCGATCTTTGCTCTCAGCTCGTTGGCCTACCTCGGGGCGTTCCTATGAGCCGCGCCAACGCACCCCTCGTGCCCGCCGACGCCGCGCGTCCCGTGCAGGCGGCGCAGAACCATCTGGCAGCCGCGCAGGGCGCGCATGCCGAGCAGCCTGTCTTCCGCCTCGACCTACGCCGCAGCCTGGAGATGCATCGCAAGCTGGCGTTGGGATTTATTGTCGCCGGTATCCTGCTGAGCGCAGGATATCTGGCTCGCCACTGGCCTATCTATTCCGCGGAGGCGCTGGTCTACATTCAGCCAACGCCTTCGGCGCCGCTCGGCTCTGTGGCCATGCACTGGCCTTACAACTACGATCCCAACACCTACGAGTCCTACATTCAGCAGCAGATGCTGAGCATGACCCGGCCCGATGTGCTGAAGAATGCCGTCTCCAAGCTGGGGAACGATGGCTGGCGCAAGAGCGGCGAGAGCGATCAGGAGGCGGTTGACCGGCTCGGGAGCTCTGTTGAAGTTGCCCGGGTCCAGAGCAGTTACCAGGTCGCCATCACCGCCAGCTCCACCAATGCGCAGACCGCTGCGGATATGGCCAATGCGGTTGCCAGTGCCTACATCGAGAGCACCGCGCACGAGCAGCGCGCCGGCGATTCGCAGCGCATGGCGATTCTGCGCGATGAGCGGGACCGCCTGAAGAAGGAACTGGCTGGCGATCGGGCGGAGCAGGCGGCGTTGAATGCGCAACTCGGGGTGGCGGCGGTGGGACCGGCGACCCCCGATACCTATGACAACGATATCGCCGCCATTCATGCCGAGTTGGTGAAGGCACGCGCCGATCATGACGCTGCGGAGGCTCAGCTTTCGGCCCTCGATAGCGACAACTCCGCTGCCCTCAATGCTGCGGCGGAGCAGATCACGGCCACTGACTCCGGACTCAACAGCCTGAAGGCGGCCCTGGATACGCGGCGCGCTGCTCTGGTTTCGCAGATGGCGAACCTGACCCCGAATCACCCGCTCTACAAGCAGGACGCGGCGGAATTGGCCAAGATCGACGCTAATCTGCAGTCCGCTACGAAAGAGGCCCGCAGCAAAGCGGTCGCGCGCGTACAGGACAAGCTGCGCGCCAATCTGACCAGCACCGCCGCGATTGAGGAGCAGCTCAACGGAGAACTGAATCAGATGACCCGCGCGGCCACAGGCGCGACCCCCAAGCTGCAGCGCGCGGCCGACCTGGCCAGCGATATCACCCGTCTTCAGGCGCGCTATAACGCCCTGGATGACCAGGTGCAGAACCAGACCATCGAGGACGCGGCTCCGGAGCGGGCACATGTGACCAATCCCGCCGTGGCTCCGCTGCATCCCAGCGAGCGTGGAGCGATTCGCAACGCCGGCGTCCTGCTGGTGGGTTTCATGCTGCTGGGGCTGGCCGCCGCGGTTTTGGCGCACAAGCTCGATCCGCATGTGTACATCGCCTCAGACGTTGAGCAGATTCTGGGCTTTGCGCCGATGGCCATGCTGCCCGATTTCCGCGATGTCTCGGATGGCGTTGTGGAGGAGCACTTGTTGCGGCTTGCCAGCTCGCTTGAGCACGCGCGCCGGCAGGGCGATCTGAATACCTGCATCTTTACAGGCACCGGGCCGGGCACCGGAACCACAACCATTGCCGCCCATGTGCGCTCTTTCCTGGAGAGCATGGGCAAGCCCGCGGCATGGGTGGATGCCACCCTCGCAGTGCCACACGAATTCGAAGAGACAAACGGCGCCCAGAGGGGAACCCGCTCCCTGGCGCTGCTGCAAAGCATGACGGCACCGGCGGAAAACGAAGAATCGCTGGTGCTGACCGATAGTGCCCCGCTGACGCTCTCCGCCGAGACCGAACACCTGGCGCGCAACGTCGATTGCGCCATCGTGGTGATGGAATCGGGCGTGACGACACGGGCTGAGCTGCGCGCCACCGCCGCCGCGCTCGCGCGACTCGATGTCGGCACCGTGGGGTTTGTGCTGAACCGCGTGCGCATGGCGAAAGCCGACAAGCCATTTCGCGATGCCGTGCGCGCGGTGGAACAGCACCGCCGCTTGCAGCAGCGCCGGGCGGCTGCGGAGCAGCCGGTGCGAACCCGCCGGGTGGAAGCCGAGCGCCCCGCCGCTCCGAAGATGCCGGTGCGCGAGCCGCAGATGCAGGCGGTAACTCCACCGCGGGCGCCACAAATAGAACCCGCCGAAGCGGTTCCGATGCCGTCGCAGGTTTCCGTACCTGCACCAGGTGCTGCGCAGTCCATGCCTCCCGCTTCGTTGCCCGCCGCACAGGAGGCTGTTCCCGCGGCTTTCTCCATGCCGGAGCTTCCGCAGGTAGCAGAATCCGAGATGCCGTGGTGGCTGTCCACTCCCGCTCTGCACGAACAGAACGCTCCGGCGCCCGTGGCACGTGGACGTGTGCCGCAAGAGCCGGCGTCCTTCAAGCCGACACCCCGGGAAGAGAAGGGCGCTGCGGCGGAGTCCCGCCTGAGTGGGCTCAGAAACATTTTTCGTGTCACCGAAGTCCAGGCACAGCACCCGCAGCCTCTTCCGCCTGCCGAGGAGGCCTACATGCCTGCGGAAGAGGCCTTCAGGGAATCCCAGCCCCTGCCGGCCCCCCATGCTTTCGCAGAGGTTCCGGAGCCGCAGCCGCCGTTGGTTCAGGAGCCTTTAATCCGGTACCGGGGCGAAGCCTTCGTGCCCTATCCCGAATCGAAGCTCGAACCCGCCCCGGCTGCACCCGCATCCAGCAGTAGCGTCCCTCACCAGGTGACTGCGGTGCCCGAGTTCCTTCCGCCTCGCAATAATCGGGGGGATGGCGAGGGTACCCGCCTGGAGCGCAGCGAAACCGTGGACGAGGTGGCAGTGCTGCCGTCCTGGCGCGGCCAATATCGCCGGAAAAGCTGATAATTTGTTCCAACTGCGAGATTCGCTCGAGCTACCCCAAAGCGACTGAAGATCGTCGAAGTCCGCGAGATTCCGAAGCTGTCTAGGGGGATCTTTGCTTGGGACGGGCTTCGGTTTCAGCTCAGGTGCTATAAGCTGTGTGAGTTGCCGGGCGGATGCCGGAGCGACGCCTGGGCCGGCCCTTTCCAAACCAGGACTCCAGGATTACCATAGCGGCATCGACACGGAGCGGAAACGTGCCCCGCAGATGGCCTTTTGGTCTTTCGACCCTTCAGTAACCGATTTTTGAACGGCGCAACAATGTTTGAGCGAACCCTTGCATGCGGAGGAACGCCATGGCAGAGATGGATGAACCCCGGCAGGATGATGGAGCCGGTAAAAACGTTACCCGGCGTCGCTTTATTCTGGGTGTGATCGCAGGCGGCGCGGTGGTCAGCGCGGCCAGCTACCGCTTTCTGGCGCCCACGCGGCATTACTCTTCGGGCGTAGGAGAGCGGCTCATCCGTCTGAATGTGAACGGCAAAGCCCGCCGCGTCGAGGTGATGAAGCAGGAGACGCTGTCGCATACCCTGCGTTACAAGTTGGGCCTGACCGGCACCAAGGTAGCCTGCGACCGGGCGGAGTGCGGGTCGTGCACCGTTCTGCTCGATGGCATCCCGCACTATAGCTGCTCGGTTCTCACCAACACCGTCCGCAACAAGCAGGTCACCACCATCGAAGGGCTGGCCTCGCCGGACGGCAAGCTTCATCCCGTCCAGCAGGCGGTCGTGGACCATCAGGGCTTCCAGTGTGCCTATTGCATGCCGGGATTCGTGATGTCGGCGGTCGGTTTCCTGAAGCAGAATCCCAATCCCACGCGTGCGCAGATGGCGCACGGCATCTCCGGGAACCTGTGCCGCTGCCAGGACTATGCCAAGATTCTCGATTCGATGATGCACGGCGCGGAGTACATGCGGAAGGGCGTTCCGGCAGCCGCGGAGAGGAGAGCCTGATCATGGCGGAGAAGAGCGATTTGGCCAATGCGGAAAGCCAGAAGCCGCGCCCGTTCGGGGAAGGCTACCGGCTGATCGGCAAAGACTACTCGACCACCGACCTGGTGGCGAAGGTGACGGGACAGGCGAAGTATGCCGAGGACTTCCGTGCCGAAGGCATGCTGGTCTGCCGCCTGGTGCTGAGCCCCATGCCGCATGCGCGGGTTAAGCGCATCAACGCGGAAAAGGCGCTGGCCATGCCCGGCGTCCGAGGCATCCTCACCCCGGACGAAGTCCCCGGCCACTCGGATTATGTGAACGACAACGGCACCATGATTCACGCCGACAAGTTCAGCGAACTGGCGCTGGCCGACGAGCCCATGTATCAGGGCGAGCCGATCCTGGCGGTGGCTGCGGTGGATGAACTGACCGCCGCAAACGCCATCGAGGCGATTGAGATCGAGATGGAGCCGCTGCCGTTCAACACCGATCCGCTGGACAGTCTGCGGCCCGGCAGCGCCAATGCCCGCGAAGAGGGCAATGTGTGGAAGTACACGCCCGGCCAGGGCGCGAAGCTCATCAACCTGAAGTGGACGGACGAGGACTTCGCAGCGGAAAAAGAGGGCAAACTGCCCATGGGCCACGCACCCGACGAATGGTCGTACGGCGACGTTGATGCCGGCTTCAAAAATGCCGCGCTGGTGCTGGACGAGACCTTTTCGACCGAGGATGTGAGCCACCAGTGCCTGGAACCGCGCAGCACCATGGCGTTCTGGCAGAACGGCAAGCTCTATCTCTACACCGGCACGCAGAGCACCATGCAGACGGTTCCGGCGATCGCCCGCTGGATGCACATGCCCGAAGACAAGGTCGTGTTCATCAGCGAATACACCGGCGGCGGATTCGGCAGCAAGATCACCGGCGCGCTGACGCTGGTGATTCCGGCGCTGCTTTCGAAGAAGCTGAATGCTCCGGTGATGATGCGCGTCAGCCGCCAGGACGAGCACTTCATCGGCCGTGCCCGGCCGGGCATCCGCTCCCGCACCAGGATCGGCTTTGCCAAAGACGGCCGGATCACCGCAGTGGACATGTTTCTGGTCTCCGACGCCGGTTCCTATGGAACCAACGGTGATGGCGCGGCCTGCGGCCAAATCGCCTCGCTGCTCTACCAGCCGCCAGCCATGCGCTGGCGCAACGTAACGGTGGCCACCAACACGATTCCGCGCAGCGCCCAGAGCGCGCCGGGCGGCATGCAGGCGGTGGCAATCATGGAGCCGATCCTGGCCAAGGCCGCGCGCCAGCTCGGCATCGACCAGGTGGCCCTGCGGCGCATGAACTGTCCTGAGGGCAAGGCGGAGTACGGTCCGCCGAATCCGCGCACCGGAAAGCGCGCCTACGTCACAAGCTGCTTCCTCAAGCAGGCGCTGGACGAAGGCGCCAAGCAGTTCAATTGGGCGCAGCGGGTGGCGCAGACCAAGCAGAGCGGCAACAAGGTGCGCGGCGTGGGAGTCGCCTTGAGCGGCTACCACGGCGGCACCACCGGCTTTGACGGGCTGATTGTGATCACGCCGGCGGGCCGCGTGCAGATTCAGTCTGGCGTCGGCAATCTGGGTACGGAAGCCTTCATGGACGTGCACCGTGCCGCGGCGGAGGTTCTCGGTGTGCCGTGGGACGCGATCGATATCGTCTGGGGCGATACGTCGAAGCACTTGCCGTACACCTGCCACTCCGGCGGCAGCCAGACCATCCACGCCATGACCCGCGCGGGGCATGCGGTGGGACAGGAATGCGTGCAGCGCCTCAAGGAAGTGGCCGCGAAGACGCACGGAGGCCAGCCCGAACAGTACGAGGTGGCCAACATGCGCGTCGCGCGCAAGGGCGGCGGGGCGAGCATGAGCTTTGCGCAGGCGGCACAGGCTGCTATCAAGCTGGGCGGCATCTACGACGGCCACGACGTGAATCCCGAGGTGAACCCCTACACCAGGAAATCGGTGGCCGCGCTGGCCGGCTCGGGCCTGATCGCATCCGCCAAGGACACTTACAAGCACGACGGCGATTCCTTCTCTTACCTGGCATGTTTCGCTGAGGTGGAGACGGACCTGGAGACCGGCAAGTACCACATCACCGACTATCTCGGTTATGCGGACGTGGGCACGGTGATCCACCCGGCGGCGCTTGGCGGTCAGGTGCTGGGCCGTTCCACACTGGGCATCGCGCACGCCATCGGGCAGAAGTGGGTCATCGATCCGCAGTACGGAGTGACGGTGGCGGAGCGGTTCTACACCAACAAGCCTCCGACCATTCTGGATGTGCCGGTGGACATGCAATGGAACGCGCTGAACATTCCCGATCCGGAGACGCCGGTGGGCGCGCGCGGCTGCGGTGAGCCGCCCGTCGGAGGCGGATGTGCTTCGATCCTGAATGCGCTCTCCGATGCGCTTGGCGACAACATCTACCAGCGTGTGCCGGTGTATCTGGACACGATCCTGACGTCTTATGAAGCCGGGCGCCCGATGCAAAATCCCTTTGTGGCCCACATCTGACAAGGAGACAGAGCCATGGCAGTATTCCGCGATGTAATGCCGGCCTTCGATCTTCTGCAGCCGAACACGGCCGCCGAGGCGCAGCGCGTGCTGGCTGAGAACGGCTCCGATGCCTGGGTGATGGCCGGGGGATTGGATAGCTTCGATTGGCTTAAGGACCGCATCAAGAAGCCGCAGGTGCTGGTGGACCTGAGCGGCATCGATGAACTGCGCGGCGTGCGCACCACGAGCGACGGCGGTATCGAAATCGGGGCCATGACCACCCTTACCGATGTCGCCAATCATCCGGAGATCAAGAAGAACTATGGTGTGCTGGCCGAGGCGGTTTCGGTGGTTGCCTCGCCGCAGATTCGCAACCAGGGCACGCTGGGGGGCAACATCTCGCAGGATGTGCGCTGCTGGTACTATCGCGGCGGCTGGCCCTGCTACCGCGCCGGCGGCGACACCTGCTTTGCCGATACGCCGGTGGGCCGCAACCGCGAGCACGCCATCTTCGGGGCCGACCGCTGCGTGGCCGTGCATCCTTCGGATTCGGTGCCGGCGCTGATCGCGCTCGACGCCAAGTTCGTGGTGCAGGGCTCCAAGGGACAGCGGGTGATGGATGCCGAGGACTACTTCATCGGTCCCGACATCGATATCACGAAAATCAACGTGCTTCAGCCCGGCGACCTGCTTACCGCCATCCGCATTCCCGCTACCTACGCCGGCGCGAAGTTCTTCTTCGAGAAGGTGCGCGATCGCAACGTGTGGGACTTCCCGCTGATGAACGTGGCTTCGGCGATGAAGCTGAGCGGCAACAATATCCAGGACATCCGCATTGCGGTGAACGCGGTTTCTCCGCGGCCCATGCGGCTGAAAAAGGTTGAAGCCGCTGTGCGCGGCAAGTCCGCCACGCCCGAGACGGGCGAGATGGCCGGCAAAATGGCCGTCGAAGGCGCGGTGCCGTTGCAGTTCAACGCATACAAGATTCCGCTGATGCGCAACCTGGTGAAGCGTGCGATCGGTGGAACACAGGAGGCGACATGGGCATCGTAAGCTGGGCAAACAGTCCGTGGGGCCAGTCGGTCCCGCTGCATGTGGCGTGGGCCCTGATCTGGGTCGCCATCATCGCCGGCTTCTTCTTCATGGTGGTGCACACCATCTATGTGGCCGTCGTTTCGCCCAAGCACAAGCCGCGCCTCTCGCCTGCCGAGGTGGCCGCAACGCCGGAGCGCGTGCCCCGCCACTCGCTGGCCGCGCGTCTCTTCCACTGGATCATGGCGCTGTCGATGTTCGCGCTGTTGATCACCGCCTTCCTGCCCAAGGTCGGCGTTAAATTCGACTGGGTGATGTACCACTGGATCGCGGGCCTGCTGCTCACGGTCTCGGTTCTGTTTCACATCTTTCATGCGTCGTTTGCTCTGGACTTCTGGTCCATCTGGCCGGACAAGGCTGACCTGCGCGACGCCAAGTACCGCGTGCTGCGCTTCTTCGGCAAGCCTGCGCCCAAGCCGGAGCGCTTCGCCAAGTACCCGCTCGAAAACAAGCTCTACCACGGTGCGGTGATGCTGGCCGGGCTGGCGGTCATCGGCACCGGCCTGTTCATGCTCAAGCGCGTGGAGACGCCATTCTTCACGCGCAATCCGTACCTGTTCAGCGACTTCACCTGGGGCGCCATGTATGTGCTGCACGGGCTTGCCGGTGTTGGTTTCATCGCGCTGATCATGGTGCACGTCTACATGGGCATCCGCCCGGAGAAGCTGCCCATCACCAAGTCGATGATCTTCGGCTGGATGAACCGCGACTTTTATCTTGAGGAGCACGATCCCCGGCGTTGGGCCGTGAAGGGATCCGCGCAGAAGAAACGGAGCCTTGCTGCAAGTGATGCCGACTGAGTTTCAGGTGCTCGCGGACGCGATCGAAGAAAGCTACGAATTCACCCTCTCCTATGCGGCCCAGGGCCATGCCAGCGACGCAGGCACTCCCCAGGGCCGCCAGCTTCGCGAGCTTCTCACCCGCTCGGTTGAAGCCATGCGCGGCTTGCCGGCTGCCGGCGCTGCTGCTGTGCAGTCGGAGGGCTTGGCGCCTGCCGCGCCCTACGAGAAATTCTTCCGCGTGCTGGCCCGCGATGCAGAGGATGCGATCGCTGCGGTGGAGCTGGTGCTGGCGCAGCCGGCCATCGGTTCGCAACTCATCGATAACCTGAACGCCTCGATCCATCTGCGCGCGCTGTTGACCGATATCTTTCTGGTGGCGGAGATCCTGGAGGCACATCAGGCCCGCTCCACCGCGTCGCAGCACGAGGTGCTGTAGAGAGATTGGCGTTATGAAAGGGTGCGGCTTCGGCCGTGCCGTAGACGCCCCCATCAAAACGCTTTAGCCACTGAGGGATATTCCTCCCTCCATTGAGACCCTTTGCCGGAACCCTCGGGCATGCTCTGATGTACGCACCCCAGCTCCTCGACCATTTCGAGCATCCGCGCAATGCCGGCGCTGTTCCATCGCCGGACGCCAAAGCGCGCGTGGAGAACCCGGCATGCGGCGATGTTCTCGAACTCACGCTCAAGCTCGACGGCGACCGAATCGGCGCCATTGGATTTCAAGCCAAGGGCTGCGTGGCCTCGATGGCCTGCGGCTCGGCGATCACTGAACTGGTACGAGGCAAATCGGCAGACGAAGCGCGCAGGGTGAGCAGGGAAGAGCTGTTGCGTGCGGTGGGCGGTTTGCCGCCGGCGTCGATGCACGCCACCTATCTGGCGATTGATGCTCTGCAAGCAGCGCTTGATCAGGTGGGGCCAAAATAAACAACACCAACGACGCGCAGAACGGCCTGCAACTCGGCCCCGGTGTTGTGCATTTACTTCGATTTCGGCGCCAGCGCGGCGTACTCTTCCGGTGTATTCACTTCCACGCGCAGCAGCGGATCAGGCACGGCCACGTATTCGAACTTCTCCGGGTGGGCGTGCTTGACCTCGCGCGCATTGCTGGTGACCGGCGCAGCGAGCAAAGCCTGGATCAACTCATGCGACGCCAGCAGCGGATGCCCGCTCCGGCCTCCGTTCTCCGGCGCCACTGCCCAGGCGCCGCGCGACCGCGCCGCTGCAAACGCCGCGCGCAATTTCGCGAGCGAATCGGCGCTCAAAGGCGGGCAGTCGACCGGCGTGATCATGGCTGCTTCGCAGCCATGATCGAGAGCCGCGCGCAGGCCGGTCTGAAGCGAGCTGAACTGGCCGCGCTCCGGCGCGGGATTGATCACAACGAGCGCTCCGCATCGCTCCGCAACCGGAGTCAGTTGTTCCACGTTGCGGCCGGCGACGACCAGGACGGCGCCGGTCACCGGCTGGAGCGCCGCGACGGCCGCCGAGAGCAGCGTTTCTGGTCCACGGGTTTCCGGCGGCCAGGGAAGCAGGGCTTTGTCGCGGCCCATGCGCGAAGAAGCGCCCGCGGCCAGAATCACGCCGCAGATTTTGGCGGGAGTGGTCATTCGGCGTCGCAGCAGGAGCCGGCGGAGAGCGAGGTGTCCTCTTCGAGATCCGCCATGCGCTGCGAGCGCTGGAACCAGCTCATGTGCGGCAGCGCGCGCTCGGCATGACGCCGCTCGGCGATCAGCTCAGCCATGATGGAGATGGCGATCTCCTCCGGCGTGACCGCACCGATGTCCAGGCCCACCGGCGAATGCACGCGATCGAAGAGTTCGGGTGCCAGGCCTTCTTTCACCAGCTCGCGGTACACCGTGATCGCCTTCCGCTTGGAGCCGATCATGCCGATGTAGCGCGCCGGTGTCTGCACCGCCCAGCGCAGCACGCGCATATCGTCGCGGTGTCCTCGCGTGGCGATCACAATGTACGCCGACTCACTCGGGCTCATCTCTGCCAGCGCCTTGTCGAACTCATCGGCGATTACCTCGCGAGCCTCGGGAAAGCGTTCGTGGCTGGCGTAGGTGTCGCGGTCGTCGGTCACGATCACCTCAAAGCCCGCGTTGCGCGCGGCCTTGTACAGTTCCAGCGAGACATGGCCGGCGCCGAAGATGTAGAGCAACGGTGCGGGCAGCACGGGTTCGATAAAGATATCCAGGGTGCCTCCGCAGACCAGGCCGGTGTCGTACTTGGGGTCCTGATTGAGATTGAAGCTGAGGGTGCGCGTCTTTTCGCTGGCAATAACTTCGCACGCGGCCTGCCAGACTTCGGCTTCGACGCAGCCGCCGCCGATCGTGCCGGCGATGGAGCCGTCGTCGCGCACCAGCATCTTGGCGCTCTTGAACGAGGGGATGGAGCCGCGCGCATTGACGATGGTGGCCACCGCGCCCCGCCGCCCCGCCCGCTGCAGCTTCACAATCTCCTCGTAGATCTCCATGGCTCGATTATTGGAGGGTGCGCAGGCGAAGTCAATCGAGGGCGGCAGAGCGGGCGGAGTGAGCGGGACTAGCGGAGCAGGGAACGGAAGCCCACCCTAGCCGCAAAAACAAAGACGCGGCGCAGGGACGCACCCGCTTTCCCAGGTCTCAGAGACGAGACCTGGGGCACCCCGCTTGAGTGCCAGGGGCGCAGGAAGGTGCGGTCACGGGACAGGATGCTCACAGATTCTTCTTTGCCCAGGCCTCGATGCGATCGGCCGCCTCCATCAGGTTTTCCATCGAGTTGGCTACGCTGAAGCGCAGATAGCCCTGCCCGTATTGTCCGAACGAAGTTCCCGCCAGCGCGGCTACGCCGGCCTGTTCCAGCAGCGCCGTCTCCAGGCGCTTGGCCTCCCATCCGGTGCCGGTAATGTTCGCGAAGACGTAGAAGGCGCCCTTCGGCATGAGGGCGCTGAAGCCCTTGATGCGGTTCAGCCGATCGACAAATGCGCGGCAGCGGCTGGCGAAGGCGGCGCGCATCTCGGCCACCGGATCCTGGTTGCCGCGGATGGCCTCGATGCCGGCGATCTGCGTAAAGCTCGCGGTGCAGGAGTTGGAGTTGGTCATCAGGCGCGTGATCTGCGCAGCCAGATCGGTACGCATGACGCCGTAACCCATGCGCCATCCGGTCATCGCGTAGGTCTTGGAGAAGCCGTCGAGCAGAATAGTGCGGTCCTTCATGCCCGGCACGCTCATGATCGAGAAGGGTTCGCCTTCGAACTGGAGCTGGCAGTAGATCTCGTCGGAGAGCACGAAGAGATCGCGATTGCCGATCGCTTTGGCTACGCGTTCGATGTCGGCGCGCGACAGCACGCCCCCGGTCGGGTTCTGCGGCGAGTTCAGGATGATGAGCTTGGTGCGGTCGGTGATGAGGGCAGCGAGATCATTGACGTCCATGGCGAAGTCGCGCTCTTCACGGAGCGGGACAGGAACGGCCTTGCCACCGACGTAGTGGATCATCGACTCATAGATGGGGAAACCGGGATTGGGATAGATGACCTCATCGCCTTCATCGATGAGCGCGAGCATGGAGAAGAAGATGATGGGCTTGCCGCCAGGAACGACAACGACCTGCTCGGGTGCGACGGGAATGCCGCGGGTGCGGCCGACGTAGGCGGCGATGGTCTCGCGGAGCTC
>DAIDLI010000080.1 GCA_027449545.1 Acidobacteriaceae bacterium
GAATGTGTGCTGGATGAGGATGCTCTCCTGCGCACCTGCAGAGTGCTGAGGTTGGGCCTCTCAGAGCTGCGAGAGAATTCCACTGCCTGCCAGAGGAGCAGCACCCTTTTCCGGTGAGCGCCCACCATTCCCATGACCTGCACCAGGGACAGGCCCCGTTATTTCCATGGCGACGCCTGCTCATGCACAGCCTAACCTGAAGGCGTGCAAGAGTAACACTCAACCTCTTGACCACACTCTGAACAGGAGAAGCACGTCGACATACCTGTGCCGCCTCCATGATGGTGGTCAGCTTGTCCTCAGTGATCTGCAGGCCATGCCCCAGCTCCATGACACCATTGATGACTTCAGTGATTTCCCGGCGGCCCTTGGAGCCATGCAGCCCAACCAGGAACCTCGCCCACGCCAGGTCGAGCTCCACCTGTGAGCACAGGCCGCCGCGACTTCAGGTCAGTGCAGCGGAGGTGAGCGCGTCGAAGGGCGCGAGCGGGCACTGTGGCGGTGGCGCACCATGAGGGGCAGGACGCTGCGCCGCCTCAGCACCGCGCGAGCGTCCAGCATCAGCGAGCGCACTTCCGCCTCGAGCCCGCTGACCTGCCGCAGTGCTGACCAGAAGGCGGCGTAGAGTGGACGCGCGTGACCAACCTGGTCGTCGAAGAGGGCCGTGTCATCGGCGCCGATCTGGCGCTGGCCAAGGAGGGTCCGTTCGGGGCCGCGCAGCCCATCGAGCGCATCGCTGCGCGTGCCGTGCTCATCGCCTCCGGCGGCGCTGGTCAGGTCTACTCCGACACCACCAACCCGGCGGTCGCCACCGGAGACGGCATCGCTCTGGCTCATGTGGCCGGCGCCGAGCTGGCCGACATGGAGTTCTACCAGTTCCATCCCACCGCTCTCTCCCTGCCCGATGCGCCCCGTTTCCTGCTCTCCGAAGCGTTGCGTGGCGAGGGGGCGTGGCTGCGCAACGACCGCGGCGAGCGGTTCATGGAAGGCGTCCACCCGCTCCTCGAGCTGGCTCCCCGGGACGTGGTCGCACGGGCAATCGCGCGGGAGGGAATCGCGGAAAACGGCGCACAGCGCCCGGTCCATCTGGACATGCGCCATGTGCGCGACATCGATCTGCACCAGCGCTTTCCTGGCATCAGCGCCGCATTGGCCCGGTACGGCCTCGACCTTGCGCGCGACCTCATCCCCGTTCGCCCCGCCGCACATTATCTGATGGGCGGCATCCGCACCGACCTCGATGGCCGCACTACTCTGCCGGGGCTCTATGCCGCTGGCGAGGCTGCCTGCACGGGCGTCCACGGCGCCAACCGCCTTGCCTCCAACTCGCTGCTCGAAGGGCTTGTCTTCGGAGCGCGTGCCGCTCAGGCCATCCTGGCGGATGCCCTGCCGCTCCAAAAGCCGGCTGCGGCGCCACCCGCCTGGCAGCCGCTCTCTCCGGCAGAAGAGCAGCAGGTGGAATCGCTCGTGGGCGAGCTACAGTCCTCCATGTGGATTCACGCCGGCCTGCTGCGCGAGGAAGCTTCCATGCGCGCCGGGCTCGAGGATCTCTCCGCCTGCGAATTCCGCCTGCGCGAAATCTCCGCAGCCAGGGGAGCCCAGCCCGCGCCCAGTTCGCGGCGGTTGTCGGAAGCCCACTCTCTTTGCCACGTCGCCCGCTCCATCCTGCTCTCTGCCCTTGCCCGCACCGAGAGCCGCGGGGCACATTTCCGCAACGACTTTCCCCATCGCCACGACGAAAGCTTTAGAAAACATTCAAGTTTTGATCGCGACCGGAACGTGCGCTTCGAAGCCTGGTAGCTGAGGACCGGGTCCCCTGCCGATTTCGCAAGGCCCCCAAAAGGCCGCGAGCGCCACGCACGGCGCCAATTGAACGCGATCCAGCGATCTAAAAGGTCGGCTGACGGCCGGATCCGGGAATTTCCGCAGATCCGTCCGCCCGCACCTTGCCGCCGCATCCGGTACGATACAGAATGGTGCCTGTGTACGCATGAGTCTGAAAGCCAAACTGGAAGCAGTGATTTACGCCGCCGAGGAACCGGTCACGATGGCGCAGCTCGCCATGCTCTTCGGCAATGAGGCCCTGGAGTGGAAGGCCGAGCAGGAGGCCGCCCAGGCCGCCGAAGCCCAGGAAAACGCCGAAGCGGCCGCCGACCCGGTCAACGCCGCCTTCGACTACGTGGACACCAATAACGTCTCGGCCGAAGAACCGGTGATCGAGCCCGCTGCCGAGCAGCCTGCTGCCGATGCTGCCCAGCCAGACGAAGAGCCGGCGCAGGAATCCGAGTCCGGGACGGCCGAGGCCGAACCAGCCGAGACCGCGGAAACCGAGCCCGCAGCCTCCTCGGAAGAGGAGCTTCGCAAGGCCGCCCGCCAGCGCGACCGCGAGGTGCGCGCTGTCCTCCGCCAGCTCCTGGACGAGATCGTTGCCTCCTACGCCACCGATGCTCGGGGCATTGAGATCCGCGAGATCGCCGGCGGCTTTCGCATGGCCACCAAGCCCGAATTCCACGACTCGGTGCGCGCCTTCATCAAAAGCCAGAAGCCGCCCCTCAAGCTCTCGCTCCCGGCTCTGGAAACCCTGGCCGTCATCGCCTACCGGCAGCCCGTCACCGCGCCCGAAGTCAACGAGATTCGCGGTGTCGATTCTTCCGGTGTCTTCGGCTCGCTGCTGGCGCGCAAGCTGATCGCCACTGCCGGCCGTAAGCAGGTCATCGGCCGGCCTATCCTCTACAAGACCACCAAAGAGTTCCTCATGCGCTTCGGCCTCAAGGATCTCGCTGAGCTGCCCTCGATGGAGGAGTTCGAGAAGATGGCGGCGAGCGAGCTGGACGAGATCGAGCCTGCCGCGCCATCCAGCGAAGGCGCAGCTCCCGCCGCTTCGCCCGAACTGGATGAAAACGCCAGCGAAGAACCGGCCGGCGAAGTCCATCCCGTCGAAGCCTCTGAGCCCGCGGGCGAGTCGCCCGAACCCGAACCGGAATCCAACCCCTCTGAGCCCGCGCCTCCGGGTGCGGAGTAGAGCGAGGCAATCACAATGAGCACAAAGTCAACGAAATCCGGCGGCAAATCCAAGTCCGATCCGGAGCCCAGGAAGCCGCGCGCCGCAAAAACTGCACCGGCAAAATCGGCGGCAGCCAAATCCGCTCCCGCAAAGAAATCCTCTCTGAGAAAAGCCGCGCCTGCCGCAGAGACCGAACCGGCGAAGAAAGCTGCCGCCAAAAAGACGCCCGCGAAGAAGGCTGCCGCGCCGGCTGCGAAAACTGCGCGCTCAACCAAATCCAAGCTCCAGATCGAAGAGGTGGAGGCGCCTGCCGCTGCGGAATCGAAGGCGGCGCAGAGCGAGCCTGCCGCCATGATGGAGGCCTACCGCGCCGACGTCACCTCAGAGGCCGAGCAGGGCCAGCCGGAGATGGAGCCCCCCGCGCGCCGTGGCCGCGAAGCCAAATCGCGTAAGAAGGCCGCAGCGGTTGCCGCAATTCCCTCTGCATCCATGGAGGAGCCCGCCGAAGAGGAGCCGGAAGACACAGCCGGCGCCGAAGCCCACGAAGAGGAGCTGGAGACCGAGCCTGCCGGGCCCCGTCCCGAGCCGCACCTCGAACGGCTGCAGAAGATCCTCTCCCAATCCGGCGTCGCCAGCCGTCGCCATGCCGAGGAGATGATCGTCGCCGGCCGCGTGATCGTCAACGGCCAGGTCATCACCCAGCTCGGCGCCAAGGCTGATCCCGGACGCGACCACATCCGCGTGGACGGCAAGTTGCTCCAGACCGCCGTCCGCCACCGCACCTTCCTGCTCAATAAGCCCAAGGGCTATGTCACCACCGTCAGCGACCCCGAGGGCCGCCCGACTGTGATGCAGTTCTTCGAGAAGGTGCCGGAGCGCCTCTACCCGGTGGGCCGCCTCGACTTTCAGAGCGAGGGCCTGCTGCTGGTGACCAACGACGGCGAGCTCTCCAACGCCCTCACGCGTGCCGCCTCAGGGGTGGAAAAGATCTATGTGGTCAAGGTGGCCGGCCAGCCCGGCGCAGATGCGATTGAGCGCCTCCGCGCGGGGGTCAGCATTGAGCGCGGGGAGCAGGGCTCCGGCCGGGTGCGCACAGCTCCCGCCCAGATTCGCCAGATCCGGCAGGGTGAGAATCCCTGGTTCGAGGTCATCCTGACCGAAGGCCGCAACCGCGAACTGCGCAAGATGTTCCAGGCCATCGGCCACTACGTCGAAAAGATTCGCCGCGTAGCCTATGGCCCGCTGGCCCTCGACGTTGAGCCGGGCCAGATCCGCGAGCTCCACCCGGAAGAGATTCAGGCGCTGCGGCTGACTGCGGAGGGCAAGCTGAAACCGAAACGGCCTCGCGCCGACACTCTGCTGCCGAAGGAGGCCGGCCGACCCGCGGAAGAACGCTCCGGTTTCCGTCCCCGCAGAGGCCCCGAAGGCCGGCCGCCACGCCGGGAAGCAGGCGCTCCGTCCTTCTCACGGCCTTACCGCGAGCGGAGTGGACGGCCTGAAGGCTCCCGCGCAGAGGGCTCGTTCCGCCCGCGCCGCGAGGGCGGAGAATTCCGCCGCGAAGAGCGGCCGCGGTTCGAGCGGCCGGAGCGCCGCGAAGGGGGTCCTCGCCCCGAGGGTGGTCCTCGCCCCGAGGGTGGTCCTCGCCGCGACGGCGGCCAGCGCCGTGAAGACGGCCAGCGCCCCGAGGGCGGACGCCGCTTTGAGCGGCCGGGATTCGATCGCGGAGAACGGCGTTCCTTTGGCGGACCGCGAACCGAGCGCCCCGGCGGCCCGCGCGAAGAGCGCCCGCGTTTTGAAGGACAGCGGGAAAACCGCTTTGGCGGACCGCGGGAGCAGCGCGGCGGCCCCTCTCGTTTCGGTCCGCGCCGCGATCGTCCTGTCGAGGAGCGTGGCGGTGAACGCGGCGAACGTCCCCGCTTCAACCGCGGCGACTTCGGCCAGCGTCCGCCCCGTGACCGCGAGGCGTTTGGCCGCGAGGAGCGTCCACGCCGCGAGTTCCGGCCGCGGCAGGAAGGCGCACCCCGCGGAGAACGGCCCGCTCATCCGGCTCGCCCTGGCGGCGAAGGCCGGGGCTGGAGCCGCCAAGAGGGTCGTCCCGGCGGCAATCGCGATGACCGCCCGCGCCGCGAAGGTGGGCCCCGTTCCAATGGGGAACGCGAACGCCGCCCGAGCAACGGGCGGGGACCGCAGAACCGCCGCCCCGGATTCGGTGGCGGCCGCCCCGGTGGCAGCTTCCGCAAAGGCGGGCCACCCCGCCGCGACCGGGGCTAGAGGATCGCCCTCCATCCGCACAGCGCATCAACCACAGCGGCCCAGGCACAAACCTGGGCCGCTGCTTCCCTGGAGGCTAACAGGTGACGGATTCCCCTTTCGTTCTCGTCCTCGCTCGGCAGGACAGTCCCCAACTCGCCCGTCTCAGTCCTATTCCTCATGTCGTTGTTCATAGCGAAGCTGAGCTCGCCCAGGCGCCGCGCAACGCCGCCGCCATCTTGTTCTGGTCGGGCTCGCGCGACCTGCTCCGTGCCGCCTTTCTCGCCCATCCCGGGGTCCGATGGATCCACTCGCGGCTGGCGGGCCTCGATAGCATTCTTTTCCCCGAACTGATCTCGAGCCCGGTCCCGCTCACCAACGGCACCGGCGTCTTCTCGCAATCGCTCGGCGAGTTCGCGCTGGCCATGATCCTCTACTTCGCCAAGGATTTCCCGCGCATGCTGCGCAACAAAGCGGCGCATCGCTGGGAAGAGTTCGATGTGGACGAGATCGCCGGGCAGACCGCGGGAATCGTGGGCTATGGAGATATCGGCCGCGCCGTCGCCCGCCGCGCCCACGCCATGGGTATGAAGGTTCTTGCGCTGAAGCGCCACGCGCCTGCGGGGGGCGATCCGCTCATCGAGCAGTTCTACAAGCCCGCGGACCTGCACGAGATGCTGGGGCGCTGCGATTACGTAATCGTCTCCGCTCCGCTCACCCACGAGACGCGCCACATGCTCTCCGACGCCGCCTTCGCAGCCATGAAGACCGGAGCGGTTGTCATCAACGTCGGCCGCGGCCCGGTCATCGATCAACAGGCTCTGATCGCCGCTCTCAACCAGAAAAAGATTCGCGGCGCCGGCCTGGACGTCTTCGAGCACGAGCCGATTCCCCCGGACGACCCCATCTGGTCCTTCGAAAATGTCTTTATCTCGCCCCACACCGCCGACCACACACATGACTGGTTCGATCAGGCCATGCACTTCTTCCTGCGCCAGTACGATCGCTTCCGGAAGGGTGAGGAACTCGAAAACATCGTCGAGAAACACCTTGGTTACTAGCGCGGCTGCGGGCCTCCCGCCCGCTGCAACCGCATCTGCTATCCTGATAGGTTTTCCTCGACCAGAAGAGGCCCCATGCCGGAACATAGAGCGCGAAAACACCACCAGGACCGGGTTGCCGAAACCCTCCGCGAAGAGATTGGCGCGATGATCGAAGGCGAGCTCTCCGATCCGCGCATCGCCTCCTGCTATGTCAGCGAGGTGGCGCTGAATCCAGGCGGCAAGTCCGCCCGCGTCTACGTGGCCATCGACAACGCCGTCCCCGACATGGCCAAGGCCGAGAGCAGCACGCTGGCCGCCCTCGAATCCGCCAAGGGCTACATCCGCCATGAGTTGAAGGACCGGATGGGCGTCCGGCACGTGCCCGAGCTGGCCTTTATTGCCGATCGCTCCGGCCGCTACCAGGCCCGTATCGACGAACTCCTGACCAGAAGCCAGAGATGGGCGGGCAAGCAGGCTTCCCGTGCCGCTGAGCCTGAGCCGCCAGCCAAGCCTCCTACCCACGAGGACACAAAAGCGAACGGATGAGCTCGCCCTCCTCGAATCCGGAGCACGACCAACCTGTACGCACCCTGGCGAATGGGGCAGCCCCTGCTGCGGCCAGCGCCAACTCGCTCCAGGCGGTACTCGAAGTCGTCCAGCGTGGACAGCGGTTTCTGGTCACCTCGCACGCCCGTCCCGACGGCGACGCCCTGGGCAGCATCCTGGCGTGCGGCATGCTGCTGCACCAGATGGGCAAGCAGGCCGACCTGGTGATCGCCGGCCAAATGCCCCAGCTCTATCGTTTTTTGCCCGGCGCAGCCTCCATCCGCTCGGCCGAGCGCGTCGGCCAGCGCTATGACGCAATCCTGCTGCTCGAGTGCGACGGGCTGGAGCGCTCCGGCATCGAGGGCCTCGATGGCTCACTGCTCGTCAATATCGATCACCACCTCAGCGGCCGCGCCTACGCGCACGTCAACTGGATCGATCAGACCGCTCCCAGCGTGGGCGAGATGGTGCACCGCCTGGCGGTAGCCGCCGGCGCACGGATCACGCCGGAGATGGCCACCTGCCTCTACACCACCCTGCTGACCGATACCGGCGGCTTCTGCTACGGCTCGGTGGCGGCCTCTACCTTCGAGCTGGCACGCGATCTGGTTTTGGCGGGGGCCAATCCCGTCAAAATCGCACAGGATGTCTGCTTCTCCGCGCCCTTCTCGAAGATGCTGCTGCACGGCTCCGCGCTGAACAACCTGCACCGCGAGGGGCCGCTCGCCTGGCTCTGGGTCACCCATCAGGACATGGTGCGCACCTGCGCGGCCGACGAGGATTGCGAGGGGATCGTGAACTTTGCCGTGGGCATTGCGGGTGTGGAAGCCGCCGCATTCCTGCGCGAATTGCCGGATGGCAAGATCCGGCTGAGCCTGCGCAGCAAGGGCCGGCTCAATATCGCCGCCATCGCCGAGAGCATGGGCGGTGGAGGGCATCAGAACGCAGCCGGCTGCACCCTGAACGGACCCCTGGCTCGTGCCCGCGACCAGATCCTGGCCGCCTTGCGCGCTGCGCTTGCCGCTCGCTGAGCGCCCGGCATAAGCCCGACTCGACACCGAGCTATGCGTCCGATCCTGCCGCGCTGTCCTTCGCCCTGTACCCCAGCCTCCACGGGAGGCTTTGGAAAGGCAGGGCAAGGATTGTTGGCGGCAGACGGCCCTTGAGCCTGCCGGCCTGGCGGCTTCTCCGCGACGCGGGCAGCCGCCGCGAAGCTTATTGGGTACTCCGCTTCCGGCGCCCCAATCTGTTAGCCTTGTCCCTGTCGCACGAATGATCTGCTCCCACCGGGAGCAGCCGGCGCGCGGCTCAGCTTTCTGAAAAATAAGCCTCTCGAAGCAGAAACGAGAGGAAATTCTGCGAACAGCCTCCGTCCTTTGGAGAACTGCTGGAATGGAAACTGGACTGCAACCGCCTGCCCCGGAACTTCCGCGAGACGATGCGTTGAGAAGCCGTGGCAAGCGATTTCTGGCTTGGGCCACGACCCGTGAGGCAGTTGTTTTTCTTGCCTTCACGCTCTACTTCCTGATGTACGGCCTCACGCCCATCTTGGGCGGCGACGGCATGGGCCTGGTAGGCGCCGATGAGCCGCGCTACGCCCAGATCGCGCATGAGATGCTGGAGCGGTTCGACGCCGCCCACACCCTCAAGGGCAAGCTAAGCGCCTGCGTTACTCCTTACCTGTACGGCCGCCCCTGGCTGGAAAAGCCAGCCCTCTACTACTGGCGCGCAATGTTCCTGTTCCAGGACTTCGGCGTTCACGACTGGAGCGCCCGTCTGCCTTCGACGACCTTCGCGTTCGTCATGATCTGCCTGATTTACCTGCACATGCGGCGATTCCGGCCGGGAGGACACCTGGACGCGGCGTTGATCACCGTGGCATGCGCGGGCATTCTGGGCTTCTCCCGGGGCGCGTCCACGGACATGCAACTGGCCGCTCCGCTTTGTATAGGGCTGTTAGGCTGGTATGCCTGGTACGAGACCGGATCCAAGTTCTGGCTGTACGACATCTATTTCTTTACCGGCCTGGCTACCTTGGCCAAGGGGCCGGTGGCGCCGTTCCTTGCCTTGCTCATCATCTTCTCCTTCGCGCTTTTGCGCCGCGAGTGGAAGATCGTGCCGCGCACCTTGTGGTGGCCCGGCATCCTGCTGTATTTCGCCATCGTGCTGCCCTGGTTCATCGCCGTCCAGCATCAGAACCCGACGTTTTTCCACGAATTTTTCCTCCAGCAGAATCTCGAGCGATTCGGCACCAATCTCTACCGGCACCGACAGCCGATGTGGTACTACATCGTCGTCGTCATTCTGGCCGTGATGCCGTGGTCGGTGGTGGCGATTCGCGCTCTCATTGACGGCGTGCAGACCTCGGTGGCCGAGTGGCGGCTGCGCCACTCCCGCAAGGAAGAGCCGGAGGTGAGCCGGCCGGGCGACGCCTTCCCTGAGTTCCTGGTTCTGTGGGCGCTCATCCCCATTCTCTTCTTCAGCTTCTCGCAGTCGAAGCTGCCCGGCTATATTCTGCCGTCGATTCCGCCCATCACCATTCTCACCGGCGATTACATCTTCCGCCGGCGCCGTGCCGGCTTGAATCCCTGGCTGCTCAACGGCCATGCCGCCGTTTGCGCGATCCTGACGGCGGCCACGCTGCTGCTTCCGTGGTTTGTTCTGCACGGAGCCAGCATGCCGCCCGGGAAGGCAGTCGTTGCGGCGGCAGCCGCGGCCTGCGGCGCGGCGCTCTTCATTCTGGTGGTCACCAACGCCTTCGGGCTCGCGCACCTGCGCCTGGCCACCTGCTCCGTCCTGGTGGTTCTGCTGCTCTACCTCTATGGCGTGGGACCGTTCTTCGGCATTCCGGCAATTCCCTCCACCAAGCATGTGATCCATGTGCTGGATCGAGCCTACTCCGCACGCCCGCTCGCCCAGCGATTGGCCGAGATTGCTCCGCCGACCGAAACCGTAGCCGTGTTCCGGGTGCGGCGCGACATGGAATACGGCCTGTCGTTCTATCGCAACCACGAGGTGGTGAACTACGAGGAAACCGGCGTGCCGCCCCAGCAGCACATCCTGGTAGTCCGGATCACCGGAAAGCACGGCATCGACCTGCATTCCCAGGAGGCTCTGGCCGACTATCTCCAAGGCCGTCAATACCAGGAACTGTTTCCCTGGCCGGAACGGGGACTGGAAGTGTATCTTGTCGGGAAGCGCTGATCGCTTCGATTGCGCCCCCAGTTAGCGGGGCGCAGCATTCACCGAAGCCCCATCGCCGGATACGGCACAGTCCGCTGAGCGTCATCAGCGCAGGTTGCCGCGTCTAAGTAGACAACTGAATGGCAGCCGGAACCTCTTTCGAGATCCTCGACCTGCGCCACTTTGCGGCGCCCAGCCTGCGTCCTCTTCTGGATGCCGAAGGCGAGTTGTGGAAGCAACGCCTGCACTGGGACTACCGCGCCTCAGCGCGCCTGCTGATGCAGTACCTGGACAGCCGCATGCTCCCCGGCTATGCCGCCCTGGAAGCCGACCACCCCATCGGCTACGTATTCAGCGTGTATGAGGAGACGAAGGCGGTGATCGGTGAGGTCTTCGCCCTGGCCGGCTCCGCGGACGGCGGCGGATCGGCGCAGAAAGTCGAAGAGACCCTGCTCCACCACCTGCTCGAGCTGCTGCTCAATTCGCCGCAGGTCGAACGAATCGAATCGCAGTTGCTGCTGCACCCCACCGGCTCCCACTCCGCCGTCTTCCAGGAGGCCGGCTTCGACGTTTTCCGCCGCCTGTTCATGGTGCTGCCCTTACAGCGCCATGCGGTGACACCCCAAATCGAGCTCCCCGGCGGAATGGAACTGCGGCCGTGGAGCGATCAGGACCTGTCCGCCGCCGCCCGCCTGATCTGCGAGGCGTACCACGCCCACCCCGACAGCCTGATCAACGATCAGTATCGAACCATCTATGGGTCTACGCGGTTCCTCAACAACATCGTCCGCTACTCGGGTTGCGGGGTCTTCTCCGCTCCGGTTTCACATGTCGTCTTCGATCGCGTCCGCCGGGAAATCGTGGCCCTGGTGCTGGGCTCGCGGGTGAGCCCGCAGAGCGGGCACATCACCCAAATCTGCGTTCACCCCGCCTACCGCCGCCGCGGCCTCGCGCGCCTTCTGCTCTCCGTAGCTGCTGCGGGCTTCGTGCGCCAGGGCGCCAGCGAAATCTCTCTGACCGTCACCGAGGCCAACACCAACGCCATCCAGCTCTACCAGGAAGAGGGCTACGCCTGCCGGCACCGCTTCGACGCCGCCGTCTGGCAGCGGCCGCATCTCGGCTGAAAGCACACTCGGTTGCCGACTTGATACTCGCCCTTTCACCGGGAAATAAAAGAACGGGGCGCGGCAGAGTGCCGGTTGAGTCCAACAGGCGCTACTTGATCACGCCGCGCTCGCTGCGCTCGAGAAAACGGACGAGTAGAGCCACATCTTCGCCGTCCAGACCGCGCAGCTTTTCCATCGCTTGCGAGGTGTTCATTTTGGATGCCAGCAGGACGCGGAAAGCCTTTTGCAGCGTCTGTAGCCGCTCCGGCGAGAAGCCCCGGCGCTGCAATCCGATCTTGTTGATGCCAAATGCTTTGTTTTCCCGTCGCGCCGAGGTGAGCGAGAAAGGCAGCACGTCCTGGGTAACGATCGTGCCGCCGCCAATGAAGGCGTGCGCGCCCACCACGCAGTGCTGATGCACCGGGCAGAAGGCTCCCAGGGTGACATAATCTTCCAGCGTGACGTGCCCGGCCAGGGTGGCGGAGTTGGCCAGAATGCAGTGGCTCCCGATCAGGCTGTCATGACCGACATGGGCGTAGGCCATCAGCAGGTTGTTCGAGCCCAGCCGGGTGACGCCGCCGCCCCCCACCGTGCCCCGGCTCACCGTCACGCACTCGCGGATGGTGTTGTCGTCGCCCAGTTCGGTCTCGGTGGGCTCGCCCTTGTACTTCAGGTCCTGCGGAGCGACGCCTACCGAGCAGAAGGGATAAAAGGTGTTGCGCGCGCCGATACGGGTGTGGCCGTCGAGGACGACGTGCGAGATGAGGTTGCAGCCCTCGCCCAGTACGACCTCGGCTCCGATGGTGCAGAAGGGGCCCACGGTGCAGGAGTCCGGAATCCGGGCTCCGGGCGCAATGATCGCGCTCGGATGAATGCTCACTCCGCGCTCTCCCGGGTGCCAGCGGCTGTCGCCGGTTCTTCTTCCCTCTTGTCAGCGGCTGTCCGTTGCGGGTTTCGCGGCACGATCTGGCAGGTCAGGGTGGCTTCGCAGGCCAGCTTGCCATCCACGAAGGCCTTGCCTTCCATCCGGCCCGCTCGGGAGCGCATCGCTAATGCCTCGATCTCAAACCGAATCTGGTCGCCGGGTGTGACGGGGCGGCGGAACTTCGCGCGCTCGATGCCGGTGAAAACCACCAGCTTGGTGTGGCGGTCGGGAATCTCGGACATCATGAGGATAGCCCCGGCCTGGGCCATTGCCTCGACGACCAGGACGCCGGGCATGATCGGATGGTCGGGAAAATGCCCTTGAAAACAGGGCTCGTTCACGGTCACGTTCTTGATGGCAACGAGGCGCTTGGCGCGCTCGAACTCGATCACCCGGTCGATGAGCAGAAAAGGATAGCGATGCGGCAGGAGATCCATGATCTCCTGAATGTCGAACGTCATAGTGGCTCCAGAGCAACGCCTCGGCCGGCGGGCGCTCCGTCTGGATTATAAATAGACGCTCTGCCGCTATTTGCCCTTGGTGTGCCGTGCGACCTGGTCCACATCCCAAAAGCCGGCGGGCAGCTTCTGGTTGTAGCGCACAAGGGTGATGTAGAACTGGCGCTGCATCTCGCCGTTCTTGGAGCGGCTGATGGTGTAGGGCGTGGCGATGCCGTCCACCATGTGGTAGTCGTCGTACTCCTCGGTGTCGGTGTTCTTGTCGTGGTAAACGGGGTCGCGCCACTGGAAGCTGCGCTGCAACGGCAGATGGGTCTGGGAGTCCAGCAGGATAGTGATGGAGTCGTTCTGGGGCGAGATGAGGGTGACCTGCTGGGCGAGATGCCGCTCGGCCATGGTCTGGCCTTCATAGATAAGGATGGTCCGGGGGTCCTTCATCCAGACCTTCACGGCGGTCTCGATGGAATGATTGCGGCGGCGCAGGAAGTCCTGGAGTTGGTCCTTGGGCATGGCTCGCTTGCCGCGGTAGGTGACCTCCCATCCCTGCTGGCCGATGTACATCTCATCCACGTCGCGATGCTTGGTGACCTCGACGCGGTCCTTGTCGGGCCAGGCGTGGTACTCGTAGATCAGCGTGGTACCCGGGTCGGGATTCCCGTGGAAGAAGGCGGCCACCTGGCCCTCCAGCATCTGGTTCTGCATGTTCAGCCAGGCATCGCCGCCCATGGCCTGAACCATGGCATCCAGCGCGGCCCGCGCCTGCTGCGCGTTCTTCTCCGCGTCCTGGTTTCCGGATTGGGCGCGCACCGCCACCGCGCCCGCCATAAGCAGAACCGCCGCCAAAGCGGCTAAAGCTTTTTGTGGAGTCATTCGCCTCCTTAGTGCGTGGGGCAAAAGTACCGAGCCTCCAGAATAGACGCGCGGGAGGGGCGGAGGGATACCAAAGTGGCCTAGCCGACCAGCACCGAGCCACCGTTGACGTTCAGCACCTCGCCGGAGATCGAACCCGCCAGCGGAGTGCACAGGAAGAGCACCGGCCCGGCGATCTCACGTGGAGTGGCCACCCGTCCGACGGGAATGGTAGCCGCGATCTTCGGGCCCAGTACGGGATCGTTCACGGCCGGCGCCGCCATCTCTGTACCCACCCAGCCGGGAGCTACGCAGTTCACCCGGATGCCTTGCGGAGCCAGCTCGCTGGACAGGCTCTTGGTCAGGCTGATGAGCGCACCCTTGCTGGCCGCGTAGTCGGCATGGAAGGCTTCGCCGCGCTGCCCGGCCGTTGAGCTGATGAGGACGATGTGGCCGGTGATGCCACCCGGGGCCGGAGCGGCGGATTGCGCTTGCCGTTCCAATTGAGCCACGGCAGCCCGCACCAGGCCGAACACCGCATCGAGATTGATGGCCATCGTGCGCCGCCACTGCTCGCTGGTCATGCGGGCAATGGGGGCATCCTGGGGCGGCCAGATGCCGTGGTTGGCGACCAGGATATCGAGCCGGCCGAAGCCGGCCACGGCAGCTTCAACCAGGGCCTGGCCCGCCGCGGGCGAATCCAGATCCTGCTGGATTGCGCGGCAGCGCTCCGGGCCCCTGCATTCATCGCAGAGAGCCTCGGCCCGGCTTTGCGCCTGGTGATAGTTGAAGACGACCCGGGCTCCGGCCTCGGTGAAGAGCCGCACCGTCTCTGCGCCGATACCGCGCGCCCCGCCGGTGATCAGAGCGACCTTGCCTTCCAAATTCAGCGATATGCCATGCATGATGTTGTGGCCAGCGATGCCTCGGCCCAAGTGACGGCAGAACGCCGCCCTGCGGGCTCTTTTATTCTTACCGATCCAGCCCCTGCCCTGAAGCGCGGTGCGCACTGGGCTGGCGCGGCGTTCTTCCGGCTCGTGGCGGAGTCTTTGCGGCGCCTGCGGTGCTTGCCTTGCCCTGCGCCTTCGGGTTGGAGCGCCGCACCGGCAGCTTCTTTCGTCGATCGTGCTCATTTGCAGGTATCGCCAGAAGAGATTGCGTGCGCTTGGGCAGCCGGTCAAAGATCAGATCGTGCGCACGCCGCAGTTCCTCTTCAATCTGCCGCGGCCGCAGAACATCCCAGCGCTCCAGCGCTACCCAGTGGGCGCGAGCCAGGTGAGGCGCTGGCATCACGCCGTCGATCTCCAGCAGTTCGTGGAAACGCTCGGCCCCGCAGTGAAACCACAGCACGCCTCTTCCGGAGCCGTCCAGATCCGTCATGGCGAACATCTTGCCGCCGATCTCGCGGGCGCCCGCCCAGTAGACGAGATGATGCCCCCAGTTCAGCGTCTCCTGCACGTGCGGCAGAGCCAGGCAGATGGCTCGAATTCGCTCGTTGTCCATCAGAAGCGCGCCTCGAAGTCGCGGAATCTCCGCTCCAGTTCCCACTGGGCGGTGGCTTTTTCACTGCCCGCCAGAAATGCCTTGCAACTTGCGGTCGGCTGATCGCCGCCCAGCGGCTGCGCGCGGCATGGCGTCGCCGCAACCCCGAACTCGTCTGGTTCCGCCCACAGGCTTTCGCCGGGCAAAAAGTCGTGCTCCATGCTGGTGCGGGCCAGTTGCTTCAGGTCGGCGTAGCTCAGGTGGTATTCCAGCGCCGCCATCTCGTACTCGTGCGTTAAATCGATGCGGCTCACGCCCTCGTCGTCGGTGGAGAGCGCCACCGGCACGTGCGCGGCGCGATAGAGCATGAAAGGGTGCTCCGCGCCCGAGATGCCGAGAATGTCCTTATTGGAAGTGAGGTTAATCTCCACCATCACGTGGCCTTCGGCCATCTCGCGCAACAGGCCCTCAGCATTGGTCTCGTCCATCACGTCCACGCCGTGTCCGATGCGCTCAGCCTGCGCGATCTTCACCGCCTGGCGGATGTGGAAGCGCAGGCCCTCGGGCGGCACCAGGCCCTCCGCCAGCTCGCCGGCATGGAGCGCGATATGCACTCTGGGATAAAGCTCGTGCAAATACCGCACCATCTTCATCTGCAGCGTGTAATCGCGCATGGCGATGAAACCGTCCTCCGGCATCACGAAGTTGATGCCGACGAAGCCGGGCTCATGCGCGTCGATGCTCGCCTCCGCGCTTTCGAAGCCCAGGAGGGTTTGCGCAAAGACCTGCTGGGGAGGATACCCGCGCAGAACCTGATAGAGGAAGCGAATCTCCACCTGGCAGGCGGCCGCCGCCTGCGGAGTTCCGCAATGCTCTCGGCGTCTGCGTTCGGTCTCGGCACTCCGGACCTCCTCGCGGTCGGCCGCTACTTCCTGCCGCAACCCGCGGTCGAGCAGCTCCTGGCGGAACCTGGAAAAGGCTCGAGGATCGGCCTTTTGAAGATCGGGATTCCAGCCGATCGAGGAGGCAATCTGCGCCGCATGTTTGAAGGGCGGCGTCACCATCAGCTCCAGGTACTGCTCGTTCTGCGCGGCCGCGCGCCGAGCCACCTCGTCCACCCATGCGGCGGTGTGGTCCTTGAGCCCGCCGAAGCGATCGAACGTGGCAAAGAACTGATCGTGGCCGCTCCACGCCGTGACGGGCACAAAATCGCGCATGGAAAAGGAGTCGACGAGCTTGTCGAAAAGCTCCTGATGGGCGGCGCTCATGTTGCCCGACAGGTCTTTGGCCGGCAGCAACGGTCCGGTGCAAGGCGGCTTGGCAAAGCTCAGCGCCACGGTGTTCACGCACAGCCCGTCCTCGCCCGCCTCGCGGATAAAGGTCTCGGCGTACACCGCGCCGGAGAGGTGCACATGCAGGTCGGCGCCCTTGGGAAAATCGGTCAGGAAGGCGCGCAGCGCCGGGGGTCCCTCCCGCACCGCTGCTTCATAGGCGCGGGTGGCGCGCGCCCCGTCCAGTTGGGGGGACTCGAAAGACGCCTGCCCCCGCGCCGAAACAGCGATGGCAGATGCGCCGGCACACAGCAGCGCGAGCACAGTGCGGAGGCTTGGCATAATTGCCATCCAGTGTAGTACGGCGCTACCGCGAGCGGGAGGATTTCGCGCGCTGGCCCTGGGAATCGAGCGGACTGGACAGGGTTTGGCCTCCGGGCTCCCAGTTGCTATACTGGGTTGGTTGTTGCAGCAAACTGCTCGTGGACCCGTCCCATCCTTTCGCCGGCTTCGCTGGCATCCGCGCAGGAAATGCAACGCAAGTCTGCACTGAGGCCAGGTAGCTCAGTGGTAGAGCGCGGCCCTGAAAAGGCCGGCGTCGGCGGTTCAATCCCGTCCCTGGCCACCACACACAAGTACAAGATACGTGCAGCTTAAGCACTGTTTTCAAAATGGCGTGTACCTAATACGTACTTCAGGGACCGGTGCACTGAAGACTTGGGGCGATCAGTGTATTGGTACTAGACGGATACGCCTCCGCCCTCCGCTTGAAGAACCTTTTCCTGTCGCCTCGCCTCGTCTTCCAAGTGGCGGTGGGTAAGCATGAGATTCGCTTTCATCGCTCCCCGATCTTCCTACTGTTGAGCGAGCGATAAATTTGGGCTGTGCGAGAAGATACACGAGCCTGCTCAACCACACCGACAATTCCTCGATTCTAAGGCTCTCCTATTTTCGTGAGTTAATCGAGGAGGCGGGGGAAACCAATCCGCGATATTGGGATCGGTCTGTAAACCTGCAGCTAGAGAAAATGGAAAGTCTCTGGCGGATCCAGCAAGAGGCTACTTCTCGAAAATTTGCACCCGCGCGGCGCAAAAGCGAAAAGCAGACTGGATGAGATGTTTAACTATCGCACTTCAAATGCAACAAATGCTCCGAGTGTGTATATCCCAAATTCTCCCCAAAATTGCTTAACGTTGCGGATTCCTGCGTAAATTCTGGAATTTTTAAAGCGAAATCCGCAACGAATCAAGCGATGGTGTATCTCAAAACGGGATGTCCTCGTCGGAGATTTCGGCGGATTGGGCAAACTCGTCGCCAGCAGCAGCCGGGCGCTGGTCGTAGTTCCCCTGCCCTTGATTGCCGCGGCTGTAGCCGCCTGCGCCTTCTTCGCGGCCGGAAAGCAGCGAGAGGTCATTGATGATGATCTCAGTGCGGTAGCGCTTCTGGCCCGACTCCTTGTCGTCCCAGCTCCGCGTCTGAATCCTGCCCTCCACAAAGAGCTTGGAGCCTTTCTTTACGTAATCGCGGATAATCTCCGCGGTGCGTCCGAAGGCGACCAGATTGTGCCACTCGGTGCGATCCTGCCAGTTTCCCTGCGGGTCCTTCTGCCGGTCGCTGGTGGCCAGCGTAAAGTTCGCCACCATGGTGCCTCCAGGCGTGGAGCGGATCTCCGGATCCTTCCCTACGTTGCCCAAAAGAATTACCTTGTTTACGCTCTTCGCCATTGCGAATTTCTCCCCCTTGTCTTCTGCAATCTTTCGCGTCACGCGCCCAAGCTTTGTGTCAAGCTCGGCGAAAATGCTGTGTCGTGCCAAAAACTGCCTTGTACTTTTAGCTCAGTCTATGGCAGCGTGGAGCAGAAAACGGGCTCCTTTCTGCGATTTCTTCTGATCTGACGGAAGTATAAGCGAGGGACCGAAGTTGCTCCAACGGGGAGAGGCAAGGCTTCCATACCGAGACCTACCCGGGATGGTTTTTCGCCGAGCACTCCTGGAGTTGACATTGTATGAGGGCGAGCAGCGTACCCTCACAGGCCTCGCCACTAGCGCAGGTGCGGCACGCCCGCGGTAAACGTGCCCGGAGGCGAGAGGGTTTTGCGGCAGGGCGGCTCCTCCAGGTCGCGGCGGCTGCTGGTAAAGATCGCATCGCCATGCGAGATCAGATAGTCGGCGGTGCGCGCGGCGAGCGCCTGAATTGTCAGTCCGGGGTTCGCCGATCCCTGGGTTGGCATTACGGAGCCGTCCATCACAAAGAGGTTCGGCACATCCCAGCTTCGGCCGAACTTGTCGACCACGCCGGAGTCGGGGGTGCGGCTCATGCGCGCGCCTCCCACCAGGTGCGCATATCGCGACTCCTGTACCACTTCGGTGGCCCCTGCGGCCCACATGACTTCCATCACCTTGTTCTTCCCGAACTCAATCATCTTCTTGTCATTGTCGTGCAGGTTGAAGGTGACGCTGGCGACCGGCAATCCGAACCGGTCGCGCGCCTCGGGTCGGCCTTCGTGCCCGTCGGCCAACGTGACGGTGTTGTCCTCCCAGGGAAGGATTTCTCCGAGCAGCGCAATGCTGGCGTAGTGGTTGTAATCCATCATGGTGCGCCGCATTCCCCAGCCCCACAGGCCTTTGGCGGTCATCATCTGGCGGGCGAATGCAATCGGCAACGGCCCCACGGTCTGAATCGCAAACCCGCGCGCGAAATCCCTTTTGGGGTCGGTTTCGTAGAACTCCTCGGTCAAGGCATGCGCGGGCGGCGCCTTGTAGAGGCGGATGAGATCGTCAAAGCGCCCCAGGATCACATTGCCGGCCTGAGCCATCAGGAACTTTCCCAGCAGGCCGGAGGAGTTCGCGAGCCCATGCTCATGTCCGGGACAGGCGGAATTGAGGAGCAAGCGCGGCGTTTCAATGGCATACCCGCTCACGATCACGGCGCGCGCCCGCTGGAAGTGCTCCTTGCCTTGCTGATCGAAGTAGAAGACGCCATCAGCCCGGCCATCCGGGCGCATGGAAACGCGCGACACCATGGAGTTGTCGCGAATCTCAGCGCCGTGTTCCAGCGCATCGGGAACATGGGTGATCAGGGTGGAAGCTTTTGCACCGACCTTGCATGCCTGGATACAGAAGCCGCGATAGATGCAGTGCGGCCGATTCCCGCGGGAGGCGGACAGGATGGCGACTGGTCCGCCCGCGGAGACGCCGATGCCGAGCCGGGTGCAGCCCTTGATCAGCACATCGCCCACGCCGCCCATGGGATGCGGCGCGTAGGGATAGCCGTGGGGTTTGCCCCACGGATAATAGGCGGGGCCGGCGACCGGAATCTCCTGCTCCAGCAACTCGTAGTACGGCTCAATGTCCTGGTAGTCCAGAGGCCAGTCGGCCCCCACGCCGTCGCGCGTGTACACCTCGAAATCCGAGGGGTGAAAACGCGGCGTGAAGGCGGCCCAGTGGACCGATCCGCCCCCCACGCCCCGGCCGCTGTTGTTCTCGCCCAGTGCGAGCGGATGCTGGCCGCCGGTGATGCGCAGATCGTTCCAATAGAGCTTGTGCGAACCTGCTTCGTCTGAAACCCAGTCGCGTTCCGTATCCCAGAAGGGGCCGGCATCGAAGCCAATGACGCTGAATCCGGCACGTGCCAGGCGCTGCAGCAGCACTCCGCCCGCCGACCCAACGCCCACGATCACATAGTCCACCGTCTCCGTTTCCTTGAACCGACGCCGCGGGGGCTGGATCTGCTGCATGGGACCCAGATAGTGCAGCGGCTTGCTGGGTTCGCCGAAAGCGCCCAAGAGAGGTGTCTCATTTTCTTCGCTCAATGTGTGCCCCCGGTGCCATGGTGTGTCTGGTGCTGCTGGCCGCTGCCATGCAGCCTTTCGTCATCGGAGAGGGTGTCGGAAGGAGCGTTCCAGCCGTAGCGCGACTCTTCCACTTCCCACGGCTCGGCTTCGCCGTCCTCCAGGCGCATGTAGCCGCGCGGATAGGCGGGACCACCGAAGCCGATTTCATCCCATGCCCAGGGGTGCGCATAGTAAGCGCCGCAGCAATCGGATACCAGCAGACCCCAGAATCGCTCGATGTTCAGCTTCGACCAGTCCTCCTGCGCCGCCATCGGCTTGGCGTCGTGAATCGACTCGATCAGCCGCTCCTGGTCGATGATGGCCAACTCGTGAAAGGACCGCTGGAAGAGCGTGCGCGCCATCTGCTCAAAGGCGCGGATCCCGATGCGGTAGGCCTCCTGATCGGGAGGCATGTCGATGTAGCGATAGCCGTCGATGCGGTTCTCAAAGAGGCGGTTATCGATGACGCCGAGAATGTCGATGCGGCGCGCCGGCGCGCGGTCTTCCTGGGGAAGAATGCGGTTGACCACCGCAGCGAGGGTGCGCACTTCCTCGGGCGTGAAGAAGCGAATCGGCAGGGTGCGGGCCACGCGGTCCAGGACCAGCTTGCGTGTCGCGGCATCCCAGTAATTCTGCTGCTCCAGGGTGCTGAAGCCCGGGTAATATCCCGGCTGCTCGCGAGGCGGAAGCGGACGGCCGGTTGCGGGGTCGGTGGGCATTTGCGGTGGGGGAGCGTCTGGTTTTGTGGCCATCAGCGCTTCTCCCGGCGCATGAAGTACGCCATCATTCCGAAGAGGCCGCACGCGGCGAAGAGCATGGGCGCAAAGATCGGGGGGCCGTAGAGCACGTTATAAACCGGCTTCTTCCTGCCGCCCGGCCGGTTCAGGATGCCGCGCACATGGTAGTAGCTGCCCACCAGGCCGTTGACGATGGCGGCAGCGGAGGCGATGGGCAGCAGGGTGTCTGCAATGCGTTTGCTTTTGAAGCCGCCGATTGCGGCTGCAAGCAGCACCGGCGCAACCAGAATGGGCGACCACTGCACCCGGTATTTGAAGTTGTCCTTGTAATGCGAATACCAGACCTCGAGGCCGCAGCAAACTGTGGCCGCTGCCGTGACCACGCAGAAGTGCTTTTGAAACTGGCCGGTGGCAATCTCTTTGCGAAAGTCGGCGGGTCCGGTCGCCGCCTCGGCTTCGAGTCTCTGGGCGCGCGGGCCGTGGTCTTCTTCGCGCTGAAGATAGGACGCGATGACGCCGAGATAGGCACTGGTCCCAAACAGAAGCGGCGCAAACAGCGGCGGCCCCATGACCACGTTGACGATGGGCATGCGCCAGCCGCCCGGCTTGCGTGCGATTCCGCGGATGTGAAATCCAAAGCCGATGATGCCGTCGATCAGCGTGGTCCACGCTATGTACCGCAGGAAGGTCTTCGCCATCTTCCGGCTCATGAAGGAAGTGGCGCCTGCAATCGTCAGTACACCCGAAAGCACCACCGGCGTATACATGACCGGATTCGAATAAGAACCACGGTAATGCTCGTAGCCCACTTCCAGCCCGCTAACCAGACTGGTGCCCATCACCAGCACCGACATGGAACGTTGAAAGGTCCCGTGCCTGATGTGATCGATCACGATTTCCGCGGGCTTGCGAAGCGGGGCAGGTAACGCGAGAGCCACTTCGTGCGGGGTTTTATCTGCAAGCGCCATCCCACGCCTCGCTTTCTAGCCTCGCGGCCCCGTGCCGGCCGCTGGAGCCGCCACGCACACGGCGTGCTCCGCTGCGGCACTTCTGTGTGGTGGTTCGGTGAAGTGCAAAGGGAAGAAGGAATGAGATCATACCGGCTCGCTGCTGGTCCGCAAAAAACGAGGTGGATGCCTGGCGGTCGAAAGCCAACATGTCAGGAGGGAGCAGTCTTTGGAGGTGCATGACTGGAGGCCGCTGCGGTTCCTCGATCCAAGGCGGCGGCGTGAGCCCGGCTGCTGCATGACTCCTTTGGACGCCGCCGAAGCATGCCGGGGTTTTCCGGCGGCGGTTCGCTGAAGCCTCCGGCCGACGATCTTCGCACCCAACTGCCCAACTCCGCGAACAACGCGCAGACAGCCTGCAACTTTGCGCAGGCGTCAGGTAGCAGGACAGGAGCGGAGCCAGGAAAGAACAGGAGATGGAGACAGGAACGATCTTGCAATGCTCAGAAAGAGCGACGTCGTGGGTGCAGATCAGTTGTCAGAGGGCATTCCTGGAAGCTTACGGCAGGCGAGGGGAGTGCGGTTTACGCGTTGAGCAATTCGTGCTGCGCTCGGCGCGGAGTTACAGAGGGTGGGGTTCCATCCGAAAGCGGCAGAAAAACGGCAAAGGTTGTGCCGCTCCGCTCCGAGGTGCGGAAGCGGATGGTCCCCCGATGTTTCGCGACCAGGCTCTTGGAAACCCAGAGGCCCAGACCCGAGCCTTTGAGTTCTTTGGTCGTGAAGAACGGATCGAACATCTTTTGCTGGACCGCGCGGGGGATACCTTTGCCCCAATTGTGAACGGTGATGCGCGCTTCCGCACGGCCGCAGCGGTGAACCGGCCGCACCCGAACGACGACATCGGAATCAGAGGGGGCCGCTTCCATGGCGTTGCGCACGAGGTTGGCGAAGACCTGGCTCAATTGGCCGGCGTAACCCAGGATGGGAGGAAGGGGCCGCGTGTCGATGACCAGGCGAACATGCTTGGCGGAGGAGGGGCGCTCATAAAGAGCGATAACCTCGGCGAGGAGCTTGGCAAGATCCACCGGAACCGGATTCTGGGTGTCGCGGTGAAAGGAAAGCGTCTGCTTGGTGATGCGCGAGATGCGATCGAGCTCCTGGTTGGCTCTTTCCAGCAGGTCTTGTACGAAGCTCATGTCGCTGGAGTTTCTGGCCAGGAAGATCAAATTGGTGAGCGCCTCGAGGGGATTATTGATTTCATGGGCGATGGCATTGGCCAGCTTGCCTGTGGCGGCCAGCTTTTCGGCAGTCCGGACCGCATATTCGGCGAGCCTGCGGTCAGTGATGTCCGAGAGGATGACAATCCGTTCGTCCTTGTCTTCGTCGGAAGCGATGGCGCCGATCGACATCTGCATATTCCTGCCATCGACGGTAAACTCCAGGTCAGACCGAGCGGCATCGCCACCCTGCAAGGTTTCTAATCCAGCTAGACCAGCCAGGAATCCGCCAACATCCTTCCCCACTTCCGGCCGAAAGGCAGAACCAAACATCGCCTCAAAGGCCGCATTCCAGCGCACCAGGCGGTTGTTCTCATCGAGGATCGCCAGGCCTTCCGCTAAACCATCGAAGGTGGAGGCCCATTGGTCCGCGGCTTTGTGGGCGCGCTGCTCGGCATCGCGGAGACGCAGGAGAGAGCGGACGGTTGCGGCCAGCATGGTGCGATCGATCGGGTGGGTCAGATAGCCGTCCGCGCCTGCGTCGAGCGCGCGAACGCGATCTTCCACGGAGACAAACGAGGCGGAGATTTGCAGGACCGGAATGGAGGCCGTGCGGGGATCGTTTTTGAGCTTTTGGCAAACATCAAATCCCGACATATCAGGCAACCGCACGTCCAGAATGATCAGGTCCGGCCGGCTCAGCGCAGTGCGCAAGGCATCCGTTCCGGTTGCGACCTCGGTGCATCGATAGCCGCTGGAGCACAGGATCCGGCTCAGCACATACCGGTTCTCTTCGTGGTCGTCGGCAATGAGAATGTGATGAGGAAGTTCAGACATGCTGCTCCAGTGCGGGGGCTTGCGGGGCAAGCCCCGCGTCTGTCAACCAGTCAAGGAACGGTTTCGAGGAAAGACGGCTGGACACATCTTCTTTCCGCACAACTCTCGCGCCCCACTCCGCCAATTGCTTTTTTTCAGCCTCGGTCAGCGGCTTCGAAGTGTATACCAGCACCGGAAGCTGGGCGGTCCGCGCTTCGCTGCGCAAGCGGCGGAGGACGTCAAATCCGCTCAGATCGGGCATGAGCAGATCCAGAATCATGGCATCGGGAAGACGCTCTGCCAGCCATTCAAGGGCGCTGGAGCCATTGGACAGCTCTTCCACCTGCAGCCACGGCTGCGAGAGGAGCTCGCGCACAATGTAGCGGGACACTTCATTGTCGTCGACCAGCAGCAGCCTGCGGGTTCCACTGTTTTTCGTGAGGCGCCGCAATTCCCCCAACAACGTCTGGCGGTCGAGAGGCTTGGGGAGAAACAGGTCGATCTTTGCCTGCGGCTCACGGGCGCTCTCATAAGCGCTGGTGGCAATCACGGGGAGGTCAGGATACCTCTGCCTGAGACGCTCGATGAAATCCCAGGAGCGCTCTTCTCCGACATACACATCGGCGACCACCACGGCCGGGCGGTGCCGGTCTATCCATTTTTCCGCCTGCTCCACGGACGAACTGAGGATGGGCTGGAATTCGCTCTCGCGCAGAAGCAATTCGAAGGCGTGGGCCGTCTTCTCATCGTCCTCGAGGTACAGAACGGGAGTGCGGTTGAACTCGGGGGCGGGAACACTTTCGCTGCCTTCCGGAATCATCGCTTCCCCGACGTAGACCATGGGAACCGTAAAGAAGAAGGTGGAGCCGCACCCCGGTTCACTGTCGAGTGTGATTTGGCCGCCCAGCAGGATGGCCAGATTGCGACAGAGGGGAAGCCCCAACCCGGTGCCGCGATGGCGTTCCTGCAGGGGATTCTCGATCTGGCTGAACTCCTGGAAGATGGTCTCGTGATGCTCGGGCGGGATGCCGATGCCTGTGTCCGCGACGCTGAATTGCACAAGCTGGTCCGAGATGGCACGGGCGGAAACCGTGACGCTGCCCTGCTGGGTGAATTTCAGGGCGTTCGAAATCAAATTTCTCAAGATCTGCGATACCTTGCCCTCATCGGTATGGAGGGGGCTGAGGTCGCAGGCATCCTCAAACACAAGCTCGACGGAGCCGTTGTCGGCCAGGAGCGGCTTGAGCATGCCCTTGAGGGCGCTGAAGAGTTCGTGCACCTCGAAGCGCTTGGAGCGGATGCGAATCTTGCCTGCTTCCACTTTGGCCAGATCGAGCAGGTCGTTGACCATCTCTTGCAGATCGCGGGCTGAAGATTCGATGTAGCGGATCTGCTTCAACTGTTCCGCGGTCAGATCGCCGTCGATGCGGTCCATCAGCAGCCTGGAGAGGGAAACGATGGAGTTGAGCGGGGTACGAAACTCGTGCGAGACGTTGGAGAGGAACTTGGTTTTCAGCTCCGATGCCCGGCGCAGATAATCGGCGCGTTCGTCCAGTTCGGCGTACAAGGCAACGACGCCCCGATTGGTATCTTCCAGTTCCCGGTTCAGAAGCTCGAGCTCTTCATGGCGCGTGCGCAGTTCCTGCAGGGTTTTGAGCAGCTCCTGATTCTGGCGTTCGATCTCACTGTAAGGATCGTCGAGGAGGGGCAACTGCATTTTGCGCTTCATCTCATCGACGGAGCGCGGGGAGTCGCCGGCTGCCGGCGCCGGCAAGTTCTTTGCCATGCAGACGGTGGTCCCGGCGGAAGATGTGGAGACCTCAAACTCATCCATCAGGCGACGGGTGCCGATGATGCCCATGCCCAAACCGGTCTCCGATTTGTAGCGGCCCGCGAAGATTTCTTCCAGGTTGGGGATTCCCGGGCCGGCGTCGGTTATCACGATTTCGAACCTTTGCGGGGCAACCAGGTTCACAGCAAAGCTCACCTTGCCGGCACGGGCATAGCGAAAGGCGTTGCGCGCCATCTCCGAGGTGGCGGTGGCCATCCGGATCTGATCCTGGTTGTCGAGCTTCAGCTCCGCGGCCACCTCACGCGCCTTCTGGCGGGCGTGAACGACGTCGCGCTCGGTGCGCAACGCAATCTGCAGGATCGGGATTGAGCTCGATTTCATTTGCCCTTGATCACGAGTACGCTTGCATCATCGCGTGTGCGGCGGAAATCCCGGAGAAGGGCTCCGCCAATGACCGCCGGATGTTTGGCGGCCAGTCCCGCATAAGCCCCCAGGTCCCATCGCGTCTGCAATCCATCGGAGTGCAGTACCAGGGTTGAGTTGCGGGACCAGTCAAAGCGGAACTCCTGGATTTTTGGAGCCACGGCACCGAGCGTTCCGTTGTGCGAAACCAGGTTGCGGGAACGCGCCGAGTCGGTCAGGCTTGCGGAGATGTTGCCGACGCCGGAGAAGATCAGAAGGTGCTCCGCGGGCCGGATTTCAGCCACCGCGGCTACGGCTCCGCGTGTTTTGCGCAAGCCGTCATGGATGCGTTGCAGAAGCTCCTCGGGGCCGGTTCCGGCATAACGCTGGAATACAGCCACGGCTTCGCGGGCCGCATCGGCAGCCCCCAAGCCGTGGCCGAGGCCGTCGACCAGGAGCGCCGTGGTCTTGTCCGCGGAACGGTGGACTGCCCAGCCGTCGCCGCAGACCCGTTCGCCGGGAAAGGGCAGCGCCAGGCCGGCGACCTCCAGGTCCTTGTGGGGCATGGCTTCGCCGACCTCGAGAAGCACGATGGTGCCTCCCGGGCCGGAAAAGATCTCCAGGCCGGAGGCGATGCGCTTCATGGCGCCCAGGCCGGCACCCATGGTGCCCGCGGTGGAAAATCCGTCGGTCATGGCCCGGGGGATGCTCGCGATGCCGGGCCCCTTGTCGATGGCAAGAATGCGTGCCAGACGGGATCCTTCCTCTTTGAGGCAGGAAACGATGACCTGGCCGCCGCCGCCATGGATGAGCACATTTCTGGAGACTTCCGTTGCCAGCAGCGCGAGCTCGCCCGCGCGCGTGTCATCAAACTCCAGACGCTGGCTGGCGAGGAGCGCGGTCCGCCGCGCTTCCCCCACGGAACTCATATCCGTAATCGGGACACACTCTGTGAAGGCTACTTCCATCGGATGATTGTGACTTTCGTTCCTTTTCCTACTTCTGATTCGATGCTGAATTCGTTCACCAGGCGTTTGCTGCCCCCCAACCCCAGTCCCATTCCCGAGCCGGTGGTGAAGCCGTCCTTGAGGGCCTGCTCGATATCGGGAATTCCGGGACCCTGATCTTCAAAGATCAGCCGCAACCCGGATTTCCCATGATTCGAGATCAGCTCGATGGTCATGGCGCCGCCTTTGCCGTGGTCCAGAGCGTTGCGGGCCAGTTCGCTGGCCGCGGTGATCAGCTTGGTCTGGTCGACCAGGCTGAAGCGCAGCTCCGTGGACCACTGTCTGACCTTCTGGCGCGCGGCGACCACATCGCTGGAGCTTTTGAGCGGCTGTTCGTCACGCTTGAGAACGTTCATCATCGAATCCGTATGCGGTCTCAGCGGCCGCGGTCAACAACAGTTCCATGCCGGCTTCGACGCTCAAGGCGGTGCGCACGCCGGGCAGCGACATGCCCAATTCGACGAGGGTGATGGCGACTGCCGGCTGCATGCCCACCACCACCGTCTCCGCGCCCAGCACTCGCGACATCGCGGCCACGTTGGCGAGCATGCGGCCGATAAAGGAGTCCACAATCTCCAGAGACGAGATATCGATCAGGACGCCGGTGGAGCCGTACTCCGTAATCCGGTGGGTGACATCATCCTGCAATTGGAGGGCCAGCTTGTCGTGCATATCCACCTGAATGGTGATCAGCAGCAGGGAGCCCATGCGGAGGACTGGAATGCGATCCATTTATTCCTCCTTCTTGACGAGCAGGCTGCTGATTCCGCTGGCGCGCTCGGGGCCCTGCCGTACGACGGCCCTTCCGCTGCGCTGCAAGGCCAGCGCGAAGGCATCAGAGAGCTTGGCCTTGGTGATGACATCTTCGAGATTGATGCCGAGGTGGACGATGGTCTGCGCAATCTGCGGCCGAACGCCGCTGATGATGCACTCGGCGCCCATCAGTCGCGCCGCCGTAATGGTCTTGAGCAGGTGCTGCGCCACCAGCGTATCCACTGTTGGGACGCCGGTAATGTCAATAATCGCGTACTTGGAATTGGTGGCGACCACGGTTTGCAGCAGGTTTTCCATCACCACCTGGGTGCGGGAGCTGTCCAGGGTGCCGATGATGGGCAGCGCCAGAATGCCGTCCCACAGCTTGACGACCGGGGTGGAAAGTTCGAGCAATTCCTGCTGCTGCCGGACGATCAGCTCTTCGCGGGTGGCCGTGAAGGCTTCGGTGGTGATCAGGGCTAGGCGGTCCACAAGTTCGGTAGCGGCCCAGACTGTGTCAAAGAGCTGATCCTGGTTCTTGGCGGTGGTGTGCGCCGTGCGAATCGCCGAGAACAGGGCCTGCTTGAGCGAGAGCACGAAAGTGGCAACCTCAGTGGGCGAGAAGCCCTGCCGCGCCCGCGACGCGGAGATCTCCTGAAGCAACTGCCGTGCGGTATCCCATCCCGGCCCACTGACGTTGGTCGGACCGCTGGTTTTCACGCCTTCTATGATGGACTCCAGGATGGCCCGGCATTGCTCATCAAGCTCTGTCTTGCTCATGAGATCCGTCCGCTGCACGGAACCGGACATCTCTGCCATCCACTGCTTGCGGATGGAGTCTGCATTGCGGGAAATAATCTCCGCGAGATCGTTCATCACTTCTCCTTGCGATGCGCTTCAATGGGTTTTTGGGGAACTTGAGATGGATTGATGGAAAATGACGCAGGGCGGGAAAATGCTGCGAATGAAGGGCAATTGTCAGCCGGCGAGGGCGTGGGGAATCAGTTCCGCAAGAGTCTGGCGAAAGACGCCCGGTCCTTGCCACTTGGAAACAAACGCATTTACGTGGAACATCTCGCAGATCTCGCGCTGTTCTTCCACTACGGACCAGATCATGACGGGGATGTGGGACAGGGCCGGATGTCCGCGCCAGTATCGCAGCAGTTCATAGCCGCTCTCCATGCCCAGGTCGAGATCCAGAATAATCCCATCCGGCAGGGGCATCTCGCCGCTCATTCCCTTCTCCAGGGACAACATGGCTCTGCGGACCGTCTTGCACGCCTCGACGCTCTCAATGCCGAGCGACTCCGCGATCGCCGCGGCGCTCATCGCATCTTTTGGCTCGTCTTCAACCAGAAGCAGACGTTTCATGGGGCCCTCCATCCGCGCAGAGGTGGTCGGCCTCGTTCCGATACCGTCAGGCGTAAGTTTGTTTAGGATTATGAGCAAACCCAGGGAACTCGGCGAAGCTGGGCTTTCTCTCGGGAAGCCTAAGACCTCATAGTGTACCCATACCGGGAGCGAAAGTCTAGATTTCTGTGTCTCCCAGGGGGGCACGATGGAAACCTCAACTCCACCGTGCGCCGAAACGGCCCCACCCGGCTCGATTCCATCGATGCGCCTTCGAGAGGCGCCGGGCAATGCCCCGCTTTCACTCCTCGATCCGGCTTCGCGACGAGGTGTATTTCAAGAAGCTGACCCCGGGGGGCCCGCATATAATTGCCATTCCATCAATTCCAACCAGGAGGCTCAACTGTGCGTATTTCCTGCTCTGTACTTGCAGCGCTCTCCCTCTGCCCTCTTCTGGCTGCTTCGGCCGTTGTGTCAGCTCAGGAAAAATCTGCGCCTGCGGCCAAATCCACTGCTTCTGAAGTGGCTGCCGAGAACGCATTGCCGCCCGATTCCACTACCCATGGCTCGATTGAAGTGTCGGGCCAGCGGATCGACTACACCGCGGTGGCGGGCATCCTCACGGTGGGGGCGACCGATGAAGAAGACGCGCAGATTGGCCCTGACGGCAAACCGTTGCCCGGTTCGCAACTGGCGCTGAGTCACCCTAAGAATGCCGCCGATGCGCCGCCGTTGGCCCGCATGTTCTACGTGGCCTATTTCAAGACCGGAGCAAGGGCGGAAGACCGGCCGGTGACGTTCTTCTACAACGGCGGACCGGGGAGCTCGAGCATGTGGCTGCACCTGGGATCGCTTGGGCCGAAGTACGTGGAAACGGCCGGAGACAAGCATCTGCCCGGGGCTCCCTACAAGCTGGTCGATAATCCCTATAGCCTGCTCGATACCAGTGACGAAGTCTTCATCGATATGCCCGGCACCGGCTTTGGCCGCATGACGGGAAAAGATGCGGGCAAGGCCTTCTGGGGCCTGGATGAAGATGCGAACGCGTTTGCGCGGTTCATCTCCCGATTTCTGAGCAAATACAATCGCTGGAACTCGCCCAAGTACCTGTTTGGCGAGAGCTATGGAACCACGCGCTCAGCGCTGCTGGCGAATCTGCTCGAAAACCAGCAGAACATCGATCTCAATGGCGTGATGCTGCTGGGGGAGATCTTCAACTTCACCAATATCGCCGGCAGCAGCCGGCCCGGCGTCGATCTGCCCTACGCGTTGACATTGCCGACCTATGCGGCCACGGCGTGGTATCACAAGAAGCTTTCGCCGCAGCCGGCGGCGCTCGCTCCCTTTCTGAAACAGGTGGAAGACTTCGCCCTGGGCGAATACCTGCATGCGCTGGCCGAGGGGAATGCGATCTCCGCAACGGAAAAGCAGACGGTGGCAAACAGGATTCACGACTACACGGGCCTGCCGGTGGATTACATTCTCAAGGCCGATCTGCGGGTGAATGCCGACGAGTTCCGCAAGGAGTTCGCGGATGCGGATGGCCTGACCGCAGGCCGGTATGACACGCGCTATCTTGGTCCCACGATCGATCCGCTGAGCCAGGGGGCGGAGTACGATCCGCAGAGCGCGGCGATTTCCTCGGCGTACGTGGCGATGATCAACAGCTATCTGCGCAATACCCTCAAATACGGCGCCAGCGAGACGTACCTGCCCAGCGCGCTGTTTGGCGGTACGCACTGGAACTGGGCGCGCCATGGGCATGGCGGATTTATGGGCACCGTCGCCGGCGTGAACGTAAGCAGCGATTTGGCCGACGCCATCAAGACCAATCCACGCCTGAATGTGATGGTCAACGACGGCTACTACGATCTGGCCACGCCGTTTTTTGCCGCACAGTACGAAGAAGAGCACCTGCCGATCCCGGCCTCGCTGACCAGCCACATCGAGTACAACTGGTACGAGTCAGGACACATGGCCTATGTGCGCGATGAATGCCGGCAGCAACTGCACGACCGGGTGGCAGCGTTTATTCGCAGTTCGGAGGGCTCCACCAAAGTGGCGGCCAAGTAGTGGCCAGCAAACGCCGGCTGGCGGTCAACGACCTGGGTTGCTGGCCGCCAGTTCAGCGCCTCCCGGCTATCTCTCCGGGTGCAAATGCATCTTCAGGAACTCGATATAAACATCCCAATCGGACGGGACTGTGCCGTGACCGCCTTCGTGCATAGAGTAGGAAAGGTCATGCAGGATGGGCTGGCGCGCCTGGGGCCAGACATCGGTATCGAGCGGGTCCTTGCCGAGCAGGCGATAGACCGGTCCGGCTGCGACTTCGGCCAGGAACTCGCCCTTGGGATCGGACCAGTAATCGGTGTTGCCCGTCTGTAGCAGCACCGGCCGCGGCGCCAGCAGCGCGATCAGCATATGCGCGTCCATGGGCGCGCGATCGGGGAAGCCCGCCCACTTCGCATAGTTCAGCGCGAACTGATAGGGATAGCGGGTAGGCGCGGTGAGGTGAGCGATGGTCTCGCCATAGTTGCGATGGCTGAGTGCCGCGCCTCCTTCTCCGGAACAACTGGCAATCACGGCGGCGAAGCGCGGGTCGCTGGCCCCGGCCCACAAGACCGTCTTGCCCAGCCGCGATACGCCTTGAATAGCCACGCGCTTCGCGTCCACTGAGCGGTCGGTTTCCAGATAATCTTCTACCCGGCTCATGCCCCACGCCCAGGCGGCGATGGAGCCCCAATCTTCGGGCCCGCGCTCGGCTTGTCCCGGCTTCAGGTACCAGGCTCGGATCCCATGCGAGAAGCCCGCCGCGTAGTCCGGGTCGACGTCACCGTAGTAATAGGTGGCGTAGCCGAAGCCGGCGTCGATCAGCGGCAAGATGTTCAATGGCCGGAAGAAGCGGCTCGCGCCCGCCGGAACGCGGGTGTTGGTCTTGGGATTCCAGATGGTCTCTGGCGTGATGCCCGGATCGTCCACCGAACTGGACACCGCGGTAAAGCTGATGCTGAAGAGCACGGGGACCGGCTTCTTCGCGGCCGCAGGCGTGTAGAGCAGCAGGTGAATGACCGGGGCCGCTTTGTCCTTCAGCAGGTGAATCGTGATCTGCTTGCGAAGGGCCTTGCCGCCCAAGGCCAGAGTGCCCTTGTCGGTGATCTCAAAGCTTTCGTCCGCGGGGCGGCCGGGCGCGCGGCCGAACTGCTGGGTCTCGAAGATTTCGAGAATCTGTGGCCGTCGCTGGTTCCACCACATCTGGGCATTGCGCACCGGGCGCCCGTTGTTGAGCACCAGCGGATTGGGCAACGTATAGGTGCCGACCTTGGCCTCGTCGTAGTTCACCGGAATGCCCGCCACCACCGCGGGTGGGGGATGAACCGCATGCTGCGGCGCAGGCGGTGCGGGCGCTTGCGCCAGCATGACAACAGGCGGAATGGCAAATGCGACGGCGGAGCAGAAGAATGTGCGCAGCATGCGATTCATATCCGTTGCACCAGCTTTCGTTTTCGAATGCGAAATGGATTACGATGTGAAAGCTATCCGCGCATGGCGATTTTTGTCAATCAAAAGCTTGTCGCTGCGGCTGCCTGACCTTCATGTGGGGAAGGAGAATGTCTGTGCCACGATCCTCTCGAATGCGCGCGGTGCTATGCGTCGCCGGCCTGGCTGAGGCGATCGTCAACTGACGCCGGGGAGCAGGGTCCTGCCGGGCGACAGCGAGATTCCGTCCATGGCTCTCCACCGTCCCTTTGCCGGACCGGCCAAGCCGGTTCCCTCAGGACTGCTGGGTCCTGTGACGATTGACAGGTTGATTTCTGTGCCTCCATGCGAGGCTGGCATTTCCTGCCCATGAGGCGGCGAGATTTGCATGCTTCGCTTTGGAAGCGCCATCTTGGGCATCAGCGGAGAGGCAGATGCAAGACAGCGCGTTGCACGGAACGATCCCGCTGTGGAATGGCGATTGCCGTCTGGATTTTATGAGAGATAATTGCTTTTCCCGGCATGCGCTCGTTTCGATTGTCTGTTGCCGTCGTGCGTGCGGCCGCTGTGGAAGATCTTCGGCATGTACAGCGAGGAAGGGTTGATCTCAGACCAGTAACAGGAGGAGTTTCGTGAATCTGTCGCTCGACCGCAGGAGTTTCATCCGTCTTTCCGCAGCTTTTTCCGCACTTCTGCCGCAGTTCGGCCGCGCCCAGGCGCTCCCGGCGCCGCCCGTCAGCCGCGTTCCTGTGAAGAATCGCAAGAACCTGGTCGGGATTCAGGTGCGCGGCTTTTCCTGGGCGGATGAAGGCGTAGACCAGGTGCTCGACAACATTCAGGAGAAGGGCGACGTCAACACCGTCTGGGCCTACACCTTCTCGTACGGCGAGCAGCGCCTCGAGAAGAACGGGCCCATTCCGCTGCCCGATCACGGCAAGCCGGGCAACAGCATTGCCGGCGGCGCCTTCTACGACTACGATCCGAAATACTTCCAGAACACCATTCTGAAGGATTTTCGCTGCAAGGAGTACGGCAACCTGAACGTGATTGAAGCGGCCGCGGCCAAAGCCAAGGCGCGGGGCATGAGCTTCTTCGCGTGGGATCTGAACAATCCCGGTCCCAAGCTCAATGACACGATTGCGAACTATGCCGAGGTGTCTGAGGTTGATGTCTATGGCCGCCGCACCAACCGGCCCTGCTTCAACCATCCTGACTACCAGGCCTTCCTGAGCGGCAAGATTCAAAGCCTGCTGCTCGGCTATCCCAATGAGATCGACGGCATTGCCTGGGGATCGGAGCGCATGGGGCCGCTCCAGAACATGATCGGCGGCATCACCACGCCCAGCTGCTTTTGCCGCTACTGCCGGGCCCGGGCGCGCGATCTCGACATCTCCGTCCGCCGCGCCCAGGCCGGCTATCAGGAGCTGGAGCAGTTGTTCCAGCAAGCCGCGCGCAACGAGCAGCTCAACGACGGCTACTTCGTCAGTTTCTGGCGGCTGCTGCTCAAATATCCAGAGATTCTCAGTTGGGAATCGCTCTGGACGGACAGCTTCCAGGATGTGCAGGCACGGCTTTACGGGCTGGCCAAGGCGATCGCGCCGGAAAAGCCGTTCGGCTTCCACATCATGCAGACCATGACCTTCAGCCCCTTCTATCGCGCGGAAGAGGATTACACCAAGCGCAGGAACTTTGCCGATTTCTTCAAGCTCGCCACCTATAACAACGCAGGTGGGCCGCGCCTGGCCAAGTACCTGGACCGGCTGAGCGCAACCGTCTTCCACGACGCCAAGCCGCCGGAGTTCCTGGAGTTCTACTACAAGATCATGAACTACCAGGAGGCCCCGTATGACAAGCTGGCGGTCACGGGGCTTTCGCCGGATTATGTGGCACGCGAGACCAGGCGCGCGGTGGAGGGAGTTGCCGGAGAAGTGCAGATCTATCCCGGTATCGACATCAACGTGCCCACCTTGATCAAGGGCAATACTCCTGTGAAGAAGACGGCTCCGGCGGATGTGCGCGCCTCCATCAAGGCTGCCTTCGGAGCGGGAGCCAACGGAGTGATCCTGTCGCGCGAGTATGCCGAGATGTGGCTGGACAACCTTGCAGCCGCAGGCGACGAACTGCGCCAGGTCTTTGCCGGATCGAAAGCCTAGATCCGCGCCGTGGGGCAGCTCTTCGCGAAGATCGGGTGCAACAGATCGAAGCCGCGCAGGCGTAACCGGCGCGGCTTCTGCTTTCTTGCTTCGTGCGCCCTGAACTGCACAGCACGTCCATACTATGATTGAGGCAGCTGGCTTCTCGCAGGCTCGCCAAATTCTTTCCGCAAAATTTGGAGGCAGCCTTGACCGGCACATCCACCCGCACGCTTCCCGCATCCCGCCGTGGGCGCCGCGTGAGTCCGCCGCGCCGCAGCCAGCGCCGCTGGCTGCCGCGGATGGCCGCTGCCGGCATTGCCGTGGTGGCAGGGCTGTTTGCCTGGGCTGCGCTCGACCGTCACTTTGCGCCCGCCTCCAACACCTCGCTGGATCAGTTTGACGCCATCATCGTGCTGGGCAACCCTGCTGACTCGGACGGCAATCCCGGCCCCACGCAGCTTGCGCGAGTTACCGAGGCCGTGCGGGAGTACGAACGCGGGGTGGCGCCCCGCCTGATTGTCACTGGGGGAGCGGTGGGCAATCGCTTTGTCGAGGCGCGGGTCATGGCCCGCACCGCCGAAGCGCAGGGAGTTCCTGCCTCCGCGGTCATCCTCGAGCCCAAGGCGCGCGATACCGTCCAGAATGCCTGCTTCGCGGCGCACATCATGCAGGAGCACGGCTGGACGTCGGCGGAGATTGTCTCCAGCCCGTATCATCTGGCGCGCGCGGGCCTCATCTTCAGCCGCTTGCCCATCGAGTGGCGGACTCATCCCGCTCCTCCGCTGGAGCCAGCCTCGGCGGCGAACGCATCGTTCTACTCGGGGCTGGAGACTCTCAAGACCGTGTACTACCTGCTCTGGTCGCGCTGGCGGCAGCAGTGCACGTTCTGATCCGGTGGGACGGCGGGATGGATTCGGGCAGACCTCTTCCCGGCGAGCCACTCATGCCGTAAGCTGAGCAGATGGAATCGCGCGACTCCGGCGCTCTCAAAATCTCCGCGCTGCGGCGGCGGCTGCTCGACTGGTATGAGCGCAATCGCCGCGACCTGCCCTGGCGCCGCAGCCGGGATCCCTATGCCATCTGGGTCTCGGAGATCATGCTCCAGCAGACCCGCGTCGCGGTGGTGATCGAGCGTTACCGCGCGTTCATGGAGCGGTTTCCCACGCTGGTTTCGCTGGCCCTGGGCTCGGAAGAGCAGGTGCTGGCGCTGTGGAGCGGCCTGGGTTACTATCGCCGCGCCCGTCTTCTGCATAAGGCCGCGCAGTTTGTGGCCGCCCAACACCGCGGCAATTTACCCGCTACTGCCGCCGAACTGCGTGCCCTGCCCGGCATCGGCGGCTATACCGCCGCAGCCATCGCCAGCATCGCGCATGGCGAAGTTGTTGCCGTCGTCGACGGCAATGTGGAGCGCGTGCTCTGCCGGCTGGAGGGTTGGAGCGGTGTGAAGGGCCGCGCGGCAGCGGCGCACCGGCGATCGCTCGAGGAACTTGCGAACCGGCTTGTGTCGCCGGATCGCCCCGGCGACTTTAACCAGGCGATGATGGAACTGGGGGCCACCGTGTGTACGCCGCGGAATCCGCAGTGCCTGGTGTGCCCCATCGCCGCCCACTGCACCACGCGCGGGGAGCATAAGACGCCGCCGCGTCCCGCCATGCTCAGCCGCGAAGTTGCGCACGCTCTCGCCGTCCGCTCCGGCAGACGCGGCAGAGCAGGGAAGCACGAGGATCAGATTCTGCTGGAGCGCCGGCCGGCCCATGTTACCGTGATGCCCGGTCTGTGGCAGTTGCCCGTGTTGCAGGATGCGGCGGTACCCGAATCGGTGCTGCGCATGACGGTGCGCCACGCCATCATGCAGGTGAACTACTACGTGCGCATTCGCACGGTCGAAGAGAAGGAAGTGGACAGCCTCACCGAGAAGGCCGGCCAGCGCCGCTGGGTGCCGCTCGCCGAGGCCGGCCAGATGGCGCTCACCGGGCTGACACGGAAGGTGCTCACCCGCGCCCGCCTGCTTCCTGTGGGGCCAGGTCTTGCGCAGGCCGCGGACTAACGTCTTTACCGCTCGGTCAGCAGCGTCCGGATCTCTGTCTGGATGGCGTTCAGGTTGGAGACTCCCTGATAGACGGCGCGCACCTCGCCCTTGCGGTCGATCAGGAAGGTGAGTGGCAGGCCGAGGACGCCACCGTAGCGGCGTCCCAGATCCGGATCGCCCATGGCGATGGGATAGTCCACCTTCAGCTTTGTGGCCAGCTTGCGTGCCGCCGCGGCATCGTCGTCCATGGAGATGCCCACCACCTGTAGCCCCTGCGCGGCGAACTGGCGTTGCCAGGCCATGAACTCCGGCATCTCGGTCAGGCACGGCCCGCACCAGGTCGCCCAGAAGTTCAGCAGTACGACTTTGCCGCGCAGCCGCGCCAGGGAGAGAGGCTGCCCCTTGAGGTCATGCCGTACAAACTGAGGTGCCGGCTTGTGCACCAGCGCCTGCGGACTGCGCGCCTGAGCGCCGGCTGGGCCGCAGGCCAGCAGCAATGCGGCCAGAAGCGACCGCCTTGCTGCATTGGCGAGCTGGGTCGCGAGCTTGCTGCTATTGTCCGTGGGTCGTCGCATATCCCTGGCTCACCCAATCGGCGCCGAAGTTGTCGGCCAGATACAGCGCTTTCACCCGCGTAAAGCCCATCGCATGCAATTCCTTGTAGGCGGGTCCCATGTTCGGGCACTTCGTCCACGGGCAGCAGCCGCAGTAGATCACGATGAATTTGCTGTGCGGCAGCGACTTCACGCGCTGGCGCAGCATGTTGAGCCCATCGGAGGTCGCGCCGGGGCCGGCATACTCGGACCCCGCAATATGCGCTTCTTCAAACAGCATGTGGGATCCGACCTGCAACACCAGCGGCCGCGCCGAGGCGGGCTCCTTCAGCAGCTTGTTCAACTCCGCGGGCTGGATCAACTGCGCCGCCGGAATGGTGGTCGCGGAGATCCTCTGCCCCATCTGCGCATGCCCCGGCGCTGCTCCGCAGATCGCCAGGCCCGCCATCGCTACCGATAACAACGCAGCCCGCACCACTCCCATATTCATCGGCACATCCTCCGCCCTCAAGTCTAAATTGTTGTTCCCACCTCAGGCTGCGCAGACCAGCAGACGGTCCGCTAATCCGGCTGCCGCCGCTCCTTCCACGCGAATGCATTCTCAAAGTGGACAATCTCTTTGCGGCCGTTCTCGAGATATACGCTCACCACGTCGAAGCGCACCTGTGGCGGCTCCGGCTGCGGGAGCTGGCGCACGTATTGCCAGGCCAGCCGCCGCAGCGTGGCCCGCTTGTGCTGGTCCACGGCGGCCTCGGCGGGCGTGGCGTCGCGCGCGGTCCGGGTCTTCACTTCAAAGAAGCACAGCAGCGAGCCTTGCCAGGCAATCAGATCGAGGTCGCCGGGCAGGTTCCCCGCGGACCAGCGCCGCGCCACCACGGTGTAGCCCTTGCGCAGCAGGTGGAAGTAGGCGGCATCCTCGCCTTCGAGGCCGACGGCGAGATGTGCGGGCAGCTCTTCGGCCCGTCCGCGCCAGCGGGCAAGCCGGTCCAGGCCGACGGCAGTCCGCTCCAGCCAGTTCACGCGCATCTCGGCAAGCCATGCCATGGGTTTTGCATCATTCTGCGCTTTCGCGGCGCAAGCGTGCAAATTGTTGCCGCGGCTGCTCGGGTACGGCACAGCTATAGCTGCGCCGTACCCAAGCAGGTTCACGCTAAGGAACGAACTACTCGATCGCGAAGACGGCGTAGACGGTGGCTTCTTCGCGCACGGTCTGCGGGTTGATCGCGAGCAGCGGCGGAGCGGGGCCGGCCGCCTTCACGGCCGCGCTGAAGATCAGAGGGCGGGGGAGCCGTGGACTCTCGGGTGCCTGATTGCTGGCATAGAGCAGATCGCCCAGCTTCACGTGCAGCCCCTCGGCCATCTGTGCTGCAATCGCGCGCGCTTTCACCAGCGCCGCCGCTGCCGCCCGAGCCTGGAGCGCCTTGCGATCCGCCACGCGCCAGTCGATGGCGCCGCTCTGGTTGGCACCTGCCGCCACCGCGGCGCGAATCACCTCGGCAGCCTTCTGCGGTGGCACGGTCACGGTCCATGATTGCCGCATCACAAACTGCTTGCGCGCGCGCTCGGCGGGCGTGTCCTTCTGGTTGAAGTCGTTGTAGCGTTCCAGGCCCTGGTTTGCGCTCTCGATGCTTTTGTTCGCAATGCCCTGCTGGTGGAGCGCGGCCAGCACTGCCTGCGAGATATGCCCGCCGTCCGCGTAGGTCGAGTCGGAATCGGGTCCGAAGATCTCGAATCCGATGGTTACGGCCGCGAGATCCGCCGTCTCCGTGGCCTCATCGGTCGCGGTAATGGCGATGGTCTTGTTGGCGTTGCTGATCTGGATGGTCTGGGCCGAGACGATCCCAGTGAAGAAAATTGTGACTGCCAATCTCGCGACGGCGGATGAATAGCGAATCATCCCGCAATCCTCCTTGGTTTCCGCTCGGAAGGTTATCACAGATTGCACGTTAAGGAGCCTCTGAACAAGCCCTGAAGGCGCGGCAGCTCCTACTAATGAAGTAGGTGGACCGAGAACGCAAGGCTCCACATAACTTCTGCCTGTCAGCCGAGTTTTGAGAAATACCGTTATGCACGCTGGAAGCTCGATCGAGCCCCCGGCGGACACACTACGCCTCTTGTGGGGCCATCTGGAAGTTAACCTTCGCCAGCCTGCGGCGGTGCTGATAGAGCCAACGACCTCTTCCGTTTTAAGGCGTTTGGGCGCTGATAAATAAAGGCTTACGCGAACAAGCGAGCACATTGAAGTACAACTAACGTCTTTGAAGACGGGGTCCCGCCAGCGATCGCTGGTTGGATAGCGGGTTGAGCGGAACGGTCAGTCCGAGCGTTGGGCGCCGCCATCCAGAGGGGGATCGGTCGCAATGCTTCCGTTGTGAACGATGACATTCTCATCGCCGACGAAGTCCTTCCGCGCGCCGAGGGGCAGCCTGCCTTCCATGACATGGACCCAGAGCTTCAGCCCTTCCGGGAGATTGGTCGTGCCCTGGAGCACCACTTTGCCGCCGCCGATCCGCGCGAAGAAACATCTCCCGCCTTGGTGAGAAGGCCTGAAGAGAGGCCGCACCGGGATATGCTGCGGAGCCTGAATCCGACGAGTGACAACCGGCGACGGCAAGACCCGTCGGCACGACCGCTGCCGCCAACAACAGCGTCACAAACTTGTGCGTAGATACCTTCCTATTGCCCGGATCCTTAATCTATTGCGTAGCAGCCTCTGTGGGACTCATGATATTTGTAGTCTGTCTACAATCATCATCTTCCGGATGGAATTTGCGAGATCGGAATGCATGACGTGAGCCGTGATCACGGGCGGAATGGCCGCCTCCGGCGTGAGAAGCATGCCGTCTCTCCTCGCCATACCATCGCTCCCTGCTCGAAACTCAGAATGAACGTGCTTGAGCTATCGGTCGCGATGGTGCTGACGTTTGCATACTGCTCAGGTTTCGGGCAAACCGTTACTGGGGCGATCCGTGGCGAAGTAGAGGATCCGAGCGGAGCCGCTATAGCGAATTCCGCCGTGACTGCCACCAATGTTGCCACAGGGGTGCGAACGCGCGCGGAATCCGATTCCAGTGGCGCCTATAGTTTCCAGTTCCTTCCCATCGGCTACTACATAATTACTGCAGCGGAACCAGGATTCGAGGAGGAATCAGTGGGGCCCATTCATCTGGAGATTGACGAGATTGTTCACATCAATCTGAAAGTCCGCTTGGGCTCTGTCGTCGGCACTGTGAAGGTCTCTGGTGAAGCCGTAGCGTTACTGCAAACCCAGAACGCTACCTTGGGAACAACACTTACCTTCAATATGATTCAGGGGCTTCCATTGAACGGTCTCAATCTCCAGAGCGGCAGTATATTCGTCCCGGGTGCGGTGAATCCCACCGTAGGCCTCATGGGCGGGCCAGCGGGATACGAACGGGATACCAGCTCAGTAGCAGAGCCGTCCTTCAATGGCAATCGACAGCAAGGCAATAGCTATGTCTTGGATGGTGTAGAGATCAACGAGACCATGAATAATCTGATCGGCTACAGCCCGGCGCCGGAAGCGGTGCAAGAGGTCCGCATCATCACTGGGAACGCCGACGCCGAATATGGCAATGTAAATGGCGGTGAGGTGATCATGGTGACCAAAGGAGGTACAAACCTAGTTCACGGCAGCGTCTACGACTATTTTGAAAACCAGAACTTTGCAGCGAACACGTGGGGAAATAACTACGCCGGCCTCGGGAAGAGCATATTCCATCGAGACCAGTTCGGGATCGCCGCTGGCGGGCCGATTTTCAAGAGCAAACTCTTCCTCTTTGGCGACTACCTGGGAACCAGGAATGTTTCGGTGGGCAAAAGCTCAGCAAGCGTAGCTACGGCGAAGATGCGTACTTGCATTTCAAACAACGGGATGACGACCTGCGATTTCTCTGAGCTTCTGACGGTCAACGGCATTCAGCTTTATAATCCAGCGGTTTCATCAACGAACCCGACTGGCGGCTATGCGAATGCCAAGCCGTATCTGCATAACCAGATCCCGCTTAATAACCCTGTTGCGTCGTTTCTCTTCCTGCATCCCGAATTCTATCCGTTGCCCAATCATGCTCCATCGCCCGGTACGGTTGATTCAAATAATTATGAAGGTGTCACCGAAACCGTCCGTCAGAACAATCAAGGCGACATGCGTGCGGACTACAGCATCGGGTCGCAAGATTCGATCATGTTCAGATCCTCCGACGGCGATCCCTTTGATCGCACACCGCAGGCTGTGCTCCCGGTAATTTTCCCGGCGGCCAACGAGTATCCGTTTCACAGTGGCGTAGTGAGCTGGGTGCACACATTCTCTCGCGCGCTCATTAATCAATGGCGGGCGGGCATGTCTCGAATTGAGTGGTACACCGGAGCTCCGACTGATCTGTTGGGAAACGTGGGAATGTCGGGAGACCGGAGTCTGGGCATTCCCTTTACACAGCCCTATCCCGGCTTCAGCCTGATCAACGTCTCCAGCCCAGAAAATAACGTTGGCACAGCCGCCATCGTCACGAACTTTGTGGATAATGACTTCAACTATGCCGACGATCTGATCTGGGAGCACGGAAGGCACATCACGAAGATCGGCCTGCAGATAACGCGTTACCAGCAGAATACCTATTATCCGGGGAATGCCGGTGCGATGGGGCAATTTCTCTATGGCGGGTATTACACGCAAAATCCAAATTTATCAGGCGCGCCTGGCTATGGTTTCGCAGATTTTGTTCTTGACCAAGCGTACGAGTCGGAAGTCGGCGGAGTCGCCGGGCCCACCGGACAGCGCCAATATCGGGACGCGTATTATGTTCAAGACGATTGGAATGTGCTCCATGATCTGACGATCAACCTGGGACTGCGCTATGGATATGACCAGCCGATCTATGAAGTGAACAACAAAGAACTCAACGTCAAAATAAATGCAGCGGCGTCCTGCACGAGTGCCGATACTCCGTCCAATCCTTGTCTCGAATTTGCCGGCCAAGAGGGAAATAGCCGGGCTCTTTACTCTCCGTATTACGACGAATGGATGCCGCGCCTCGGCTTTGCATGGCAGCTTGCACCCCGGATGGTGATGCGGGGCGGATATGGCATCACCGATTGGCTGGAGGGAACCGGCGCCAATTTGAGAATGACGCAAAATGCTCCTTTCCTGAATCAGTTTATCGATGCGCCAGGCACTCCGAGCGATTCCAGCGCCGGTAATCCAGTGAGCGTGACCCATGGTTTCACCGGGGACGGCGTTGGAGCTCAAACGCAGTACAACGCATGGGCCAGGAATTTACGACCGACCGCAGTCCAGCAATTCAACCTGACCGCGCAATACCTTATCAATGACTCAACCACAGCACAGCTTGGTTATGTAGGAGAGATCGGGCAACGCCTTGTCGTTCCCGCATCGCCCAATCAGTGGATGACGGCTGGGGTACCGACGTCGGCGCCGTTTTACAACCTGGTGGGATCCAGCGGATATGTGCTCTTAACAGAGTCCGAGGGCGTAGAGAATTACAACGCCATGCAGGCAGTCCTCCATCATCGGCAGCGCGGAGGACTGTATTACACGCTGAACTACACCTGGTCAAAATCCATGACCAACAGCCCTGGGTTCTACGGTGTGGCTGGCGTGGACGACAACAGCGTGTATTGGCAGAACTACCATGATCCGCAAGCGGACTACGGGCCATCCGGCTTCGATACTCGCCAAGCCCTCAATAGCACTGCGGTTTGGAAGCTGCCGTTCGGGCGCGGAAGGAAGCTTGGCAGCCAGTGGGGACGGAGCTTGGATGAATTTTTCGGTGGCTGGCAGCTCGCCGGGGACGCCATCCTCTATTCCGGGTTTCCGATTACGATGACCGGGCCAAACAATGCCAATTTCCACTCGCGCTCGGCACGAGCGAACCAATACAGGCCGCTGCGCATCGTGCACCGCTCCATTCGACACTGGTTCGGTACCGACCCCTCCGCCAACCCTTGCACAGGAGCCGACAATGGCATTTGCGCCTATGGGGCAGAACAGGTGGGGCAGTTCGGGACCGCGCACGTCAATACAGAACGAGCGCCGGGTTACCGCGTAATCGATCTCTCGCTGTTCAAGTCCTTACTCACCACTGAGTCACAGACTTTCACATTCCGCGCCGATGCTTTCAACGTGGGGAACATAGCGAGCTATGCAGCACCAGCATACGTCTCTACAGCCTCTGGAGTATCGCCAACTAATTGGCCCAACAACTCCTTGGAGGGTCGGATAACGAGCACGCTCTCTCCTGCGCGCCAGCTGCAGCTTTCCGTGATCTACCGCTTTTGAGGGAGCCGCTGAATAATTGGACCAGAAAGGCGCTTGGGCAGAGCGGAGACTTGAGGCAGGTCACGGTATCCTGCACAACCAGGCTCTTCACTTCACGCTCAGATCCCATGCATAAACATCGTCTGTCGTCATATTCTCTACCGCGAGCGGCATATCGTCTGGAGCAAGTCCCATCCAATCGCCCAGAATGGTGGGGCTTGGCACAATGCTATCCAGGCTGGCGATCTTCTCTACTCTTCGATTGGCAACGCTTACACGAAAAACCGTCCGAACTCGGTCCACGTCCGACAGGAAGTATATCGCCTTATTGTCGCGAGACCAGTTTGGATATCCCGCCCGCATCTTCACCAGCGGCTCCCATACGGCAGTTGCGAAATCGTACAGATATAAATACTGATCACCGGCATGGAGCGCGGTCAAAAATCGCCCATCAGGCGACCAGCGAGCCAGATAAAAACCGTGCGATCCAGGGAGGGTCGTCACGCTGTTGGTGCGCAGATCGAATATGTGGACGCCTTCAGGCTGCGCAACCGGTACGACCTCGGAAAAGACCAGACGCTCTCCATCGGGAGCCCAGTCAGGATATCCTTCCGCCTGGCGCGACTGGTAGACCCGATGCAATCCCCCGCCGTTCGCGGGAATAACAAAAATCTCCCACATGCCGGGGAAGCTCACTCCCATAAAAGCGATCATTCGGCCGTTGGGAGACCATTGCGGCACCAGCGTTCTCCTTAGATTCTGGGTAAGAGGAATGCATTGAGTGCCATCCGCGCGGCACCTCCATAGGTTGTTATCCGTGGCGCTGCTGTAGGCGATCGAATTTCCGTCCCGGGTGAACGCCGCAGTACTGATAGAGAGGCTAGGCAGTACAGGAACAGGCTCGCTCGAGTGAGCATCATACCGAACGAGTTCGCCTTTGGGATTCTCGGCACGCAGAAACAGCTTTTTACCATTCCTGCTCACCAGCGGGCCGCGGTAGCTCTCTGCGCCGGCAACCAGAGGATAGGGCTGGTCGTGGTCGAGAAATGAGAGGGTGTGTCGTTCGTTACGTGCCCAGATCTGAAATCTATCTCCTACGCGAACCTGAAAGAGAAAGAACTTGTCATCAGGAGTCCAGGTGCCGCAGCAGACGTAATGATCGAATCGTTGCAGCAGCCGGTGAGGCCTCTTGTCGCCCCGATCTATCTCCCATAGGGATGTTCCTTCATTCCTTTTGTCGATTACGGTGAAGCGCAGCCTTCTGCCATCGGGCGACCAGCGAAACCAGTAGGCATTGCCCGGAACGCTGAAGAGGCGTTGCCGTTGCGTGGCTGCGGTGTCGCTCGAGTAAACAACGCCATTCGCAGAGTAAAGAAGGCCTTCGCGGTTAGGATTCCAGGCTGCATCATAGGCCAGAACGTTGCCGACTCTCAGGGCCTTGCCGCCTTTCCTGAAAATGTAAAGCGGTTCTTCGTCGTCGCGCGAGTGCCCCAGATTGCGGAGCAGCATTGCCGAGTGATCCGGAGCTAAATCGCAAAGTTCTGGGTCAGCCAATCCGGTGGCGATATTGACGCGCTTCCCTCCATCTGTCGGAGTGGCTGCTACCGCATAACGACCGCCTACAAACTGCGGATAGTAGATTCGTCCTTCGCCGCGGAGAAGGGGCGACAAGACCAGTGTTTGCGATTCCGTAATCCGGACGGGATTTGTCGCCGCCAGCCGAGCCCGGCTCTGGGACTGGACGATCAGGGCGAGAAGCACACCGGCCACAAAGACTGCGGCGAGGCCTGCTCCCCACAGCATCCGCGAAGGCGCGGTTTCAGCGGGAGCGCAATTGACTGCTCCGTTGCTGCTGGACGCGGGTTCCGGCTCTCCCGCCGCTTCCTCCGACTCTCCGGCTTTCCCAATAAAGCAATAGCCGACCCCGGGAAGGGTCTGGATAAAGCGGGGGTGATCCTTATCATCGCCGAGCGCACGCCGAATCTGCCGGATCGCCTGCTCGACGGTATTCTCGTCCCGCTGACCTCCCCAGACTGCCTTGAGAAGCTCCTCTTTGGAGACAACGGACCCGCGCTGTGAGGCAAGAAACCCCAGAACCTTGAAAGGAGTAGGCGGCAGGTGGATGCGTTCGGCGCCGCGATAGAGCCCGCGGCGCTGCGTATCAATGATGAACTCTTCGAACCTGAGTGAGGTCTTGTCAATCGAGTCTGCGGATGGCATGACGGAATCTCACCAGCCCGTCTTCAGAACTTTTTCAGTGCCTTTTCAGGAAGGCGTCAGCGGAATACGCGGTCCCCAGTTGTACGCTTTTGCGGTCAGCTTAGCACATCCAGGGGAGGTTCTGCGTTCAGATGCCTTGCCTGCTCGGGGAAGGGGCGAAACTAGGCGTGTGGTTCCATCGACCCTTCGTGCCTCTCCGAGAAATCGTAACAATTCAGTCAACTTATCTGTGAGATGGAGGGTTAGTTGTGAAGCGGAAGATACTCTTTTCGTCGGTTATCGGCATCTTTGTCATGGCTTTGTATGCCTGCGCGCCCAATGCACGGGCTGCGGCTCCCGCCACTCCCAATCCACAGACCATCTCTTCCGGAGTAGCCACAGCATTACCGACCAAAGAGATCCGTTTAGAGGCGCTGCACAGACTCGCCTCCCGCTCCTTGCGCCGGCAGGCTCTGGCACGCCCCATGTCCACGGCCTCAGGCTACGGAACGGGCATTCTTTCCACGATCGCGGGGGGCGCGTTCAACCAGGATGGCGGTCTGGCGCTCAATGTCGGGGTAGGCTCTCCGGAAGGAATTGCGCAGGACTCCTCAGGCAACACCTATGTCGCGGCTCCGGGTTTCAATGAGGTGCTGAAGATCGATAGCTCCGGCAAGATCACGGTGGTCGCCGGCAATGGAACCGGCGGGTACTCCGGCGACGGTGGTCCGGGGAACAAGGCCGCCCTGAATTCCCCCTCGGCACTTGCCCTGGACAACGCCGGCAACCTCTATATCTCCGATACAAGCAACTCGGTCATCCGCAAGCTCAATCTTTCCAGCGGCATCATTACAACCATCGCAGGCGAGGGCCCCACGAACACGATCACAACCTGCCAGAACTCCGCAGATATTGTCGGGGATGGCTGCCCCGCCACGCAGGCCGCGCTCGGCCAAGTGTACGGCTTGGCGTTCAACGCCACGACCGGAATCCTTTACTTGGCGGACGGTGGATTTGGTCTGGTGCGGCAGATTGACGCCACTGGCACCATGACGGCGGTGGCCGGGGCTTTTCAAGGCGGCCCTGGGTGCGCAAATCAGGTGGACGCATACGCAGATGGCTGCCCCGCCACTTCGGCGACGCTTCTCTTCCCAATCGGCCTCGCCTTCGACAGGTCGGGGAGGCTCTATATCTCCGATGCCGGCACCAATCTGATTCGGATGGTGCAGGTCGGCAGTTCCAACCCGATCATTAGCGTGGTCGCGGGTCAGGCCAATCAAACCGGTACTCCGGAATCCGGCTATTCCGGAGACGGTGGGCCGGCAACCTCGGCTCTTCTTTACGAGCCGGGCTCCGTGGTCATCGATAGCTACGACAATCTCTATTTTGTCGATTCCGGTAACTCCGTCCTTCGCAGGATCTCCAACGGTGTGATCAGCACCATTGCTGGAACAGGAGAAGTTTTTGGATTTGCAGGCGATGGCGGGCCAGCAACTTCAGCGCGGCTCAGTGTGAACTATATCTCCGGGTTGGCCATCGACCCGCTGACGGGTACCCTGTCTTTTGCAGACACGGGCAACGAAAGAATCCGGCAGGTTCTGCCGAACGGCAATGTTCAGACAGTGGCCGGGAACGGATACCAGAATTACTTTGGGAGCGGAGGACCAGCCAACCTTGCCGGAATCGGGAACCCGTATGGAATTGCCGAAGATAAGGCCGGAAATCTCTACATTGCGGACGACAACAACATCGTCTGGAGAGTCAATGCGGGCGCCGGTGTAATCACAACCTTTGCCGGTACCGGTGCAATTGGATACACCGGAGATGGCGGTCCGGCGGCCAGCGCCGCTTTGAGTTTTCCAGAAGGCCTGGCAGTGGACAGCGCCGGCAATGTCTTGATCGCCGATACGGGCAACTCCGCCATTCGCGAAGTAAACGCCGCGACCGGCATCATTACGACCGTGGCCGGGGGGCTTGGCCCCAAGCCTACCGTTTGCGCTGCCGCAACAGATTCGATTGGCGACGGCTGTCCCGCCGCGCAAGCCTCCCTCAGCGTTCCCTATGCGGTTGCCATCGACGGAGCCGGAGATCTCTACATTGCCGATTCCGGACATGAGGTGATTCGCGAGATCTCGGCGGCGAGCGGGCTTATCTCGACCGTGGCCGGAACGCCGGGAACTGCCGGCTATTCAGGCGACGGCGGAGCGGCGACAAGCGCAACATTGAGGTTTCCGGGTGCCGTTGTGCTGGATAGCAGCGGCAACCTGTATATCGCGGATACCAATAACAACGTGATTCGGCAAGTCTCACCATCGACCGGTGCCATCCAGACGATTGCTGGAAACGGAATCTATGGGTATGGCGGCGATGGCGGCCCAGCAACTTCTGCAATGCTGGCCGATCCTCACGGCGTTGCGATTGACAGCGCCGGCAATCTCTATTTCGCGGATTCCTACAATAACGTTCTGCGGGAAGTGGATTCCACGGGTACCATCACGACCATCGCTGGCAACGGCACCGCCGGCTTTTCGGGCGATGGTGGGCCGGCGGCGCAAGGAGAAATCAGCATCCCCTGGGGGCTGCTGATCGACAACGGCGGCAATCTCATTTTTGCGGACAACAATAACTCCCGCGTGCGCAGAATCTCCATGTCTGCTGCGCCGGTGGCGCCTGCGGTAACGGTCACGGCCTCGGCATCAACCATTACCTCGGCGCAGGGGCTCTCGGTCTCAGTAGCGGTAAGCGGAAGCGGCACGGCCACGCCGACCGGCTCGGTCATTCTGAGCAGCGGAAGTTATACTTCGACAGCCGCTGTGCTGAGCAGCGGCAGTGCGACTATCGACATTCCCGCCGGCGTGCTGGCGGCAGGAACGGATACGCTGACAGCCACCTACACGCCGGATCTGAGCAGTTCTTCCGCCTACACGAGCGCCACGGGGACCGCGAGCGTTACCGTGACTGCGGCATACAAGACTATGCTCACGCCGACGGTTGCCGTTTCGCCCTCCGCAACCAGCATCTCGGCAACGCAGGAACTTTCCGTAGCCGCGACAGTCAGCGGCGGGTCGGGTAACCCCACTCCAACCGGAACCGTAACCGTCAGCAGCGGCTCCTACAACTCGGGGCCGGTGGCGTTGACCAATGGATCGGCGTCCATCGACATTCAACCGGGAATGCTGAGCGGCGGGAACGACACGTTGACCGCCAGCTATAACGGCGATGTGAACTACAACACTGCAACCGGCACGGCATCCGTGACGGTGACCTCGACGACTCAGATTACCGCAACCTCGGGCGGAGCAGCGATTCTGAACACCGGGAGCGTGACCTTGAAGTCCGCCCTCGGGGTGGCAACCGACAGCGCCGGAAATCTGTACGTTGTAGACAACGACAACAGTGACGTAGTGAAGATAACCACGGCTGGCGTCGCCAGTGTCCTGAATATCGGGGCGCCGGGAGGCGTAAGCCTGAAGTATCCGCAGGGGATAGCGATCGACGGGACGGGCAATCTCTACATCGTGGATACGGGCAACAACCGCATTGTCGAGTTTTCCGCCGGAGGTACGGCGAGTGTAGTGAATATCGGCTCTCCCGGCGGCATGAGCCTGAATTATCCAGAAAACATCGCCGCAGATAGCAAAGGGAACATCTATGTCACGGATAATGCGAACAACCGGGTCGTAGAGGTGCCGGCGGGAGGTGCTGCGACGGTAGTCAATATCGGGACTGTGGCCGGCACAGGCATCAGTGATCCTACCGGAATCGCGGTGGACAGCGCAGGCAATCTCTATATAGCGGACGAGGGCAATTACCGCATCGTCAAAGTGGATAGCGCCGGAACACCGACCGTGGTGAGCACAGGAACTCTGAGCATTGAGCCACAAGGAATCGCTACCGACAGTGCCGGAAACATCTATATCGCGGACAGCGGCAGCAGCCGCGTGGTCGAAGTGACAGCGGCTGGTGCCGCCGAAGTGCTGACCATCGTCCTCCCACCAAATTCACTTGGCTGTCCAGGCACTGGCTTGTGTGAACCTTTTGGCGTGGCTACGGATCAGATGGGCGACATCTTTGTTTCGGATAACGGCTATGGCAATGTGGTCAAGGTGACGACGGCAGGTTCGCAGGCTCTTGGCCAGGCCGCAGTAGGTTCGGCGGGGACTCCGGTTGTCGTGAGCTTCACCATCGATGGCTACGGCGGCGACAGCTACACTCCGGCCTTTCAAATGAATCTTGGCAAGGAGGCGACCGTGGGTTCGGTCACCTGTACGGGCGGGCCTGCTCCCGAGATATGCAGCGCGCCCGTGACGTTCAAGCCGGCCTATCCGGGGCTGCGTGAAGACGCAGTGAATGTGCTTGATCCGACAAGCGGCAATACCCTGTTGGGGGAAACCCTGGTATACGGTACTGGCACGGGTCCCCAGGCTGCGTTTGCCCCGGGGACAGTCTCCGCAGTGAATCTGGGCAGTTTGACGGTCATGCCCCAAGGTACAGCCGTGGATCCCGCCGGCAATCTGTATATCGCGGATACGGGCAATAGCCGCGTGGTCCGTGTATCGGCTACGGGAACGGCAAGCGTTGTGGATACTGGCACTCTGACCCTGGGCTCCCCTCAGGGAGTCGCGGTAGACGGTGCTGGAACCCTATACGTTGCCGATACGGGGAACAACCGCGTGGTCAAGGTGACTGCTGCCGGCGTGGTCAGCACCGTCAGCACAGGCACCCTGAGCGTCGATCCACAGGGGATTGCTGTCGATGGGGCTGGAACTATTTACTTCACCGACGGTGCCAACCGAATCGTGAAGGTCACCGCTTCCGGGGCTGTAAGTACGCTCACCGCGGGGAGCCTCAATCTCGCCTACGCCTACGGGATCGCAGTCGATGCCCAAGGCAATGTGTATGTTGCCAACCAGGGCCAGAACAACATCGTCGAAATCCCGGCATCTGGCGCCGCGAGCGTTGTCAACACCGGGAATCTGACGCTCAGCCCCGCCAATGGCGTGGCCGTAGACAGCGCAGGGGACGTGTACATCGCGGACTCCGGAAACAATCGCATCGTCGAGGTGACGCCATCCGGCAACGCAAGCGTATTGGACATCGGAACTCCCGGAGGCAATGGCTTTGGCGATCCATACGGCATCACCGTAGATGGCGCGGGGAACCTCTACATTGCGGACTACGGAAACAATCGCGTTGTCCAACTCGCTCAGGCACAGGCGTTACCACTCGGCTTTGCTTCGACCAATGTAGGCAGCACCAGCAGTGACAGCCCGAAGGCTGTAACCCTGCAGAACATTGGCAATCAGGCGTTGAACATCTCGGGAGTGACAACTGCCACAACCGGACAGACGACCAGCAGCTTTAACCTGAGTGGTTCGGGAACCACTTGCACAACGACGACGGCGCTCGCTCCAGGGGCAACCTGCGCGGTAAGCGTCGCATTCCAGCCGCTCATCGGAGGCGCATTGAGCGGAACCGTGAACCTGACGGACAACAGCTTGAATGCCGTCGCGCCCAACAATGTGCAGCAAATCTCCCTGAGCGGCACGGGCGTCATGCTGGTGCCGGCGGTGAAGGTAAACCCGTCAGCATCCAGCATCACGACGGCGCAGGCGCTGAACATCACCGTCTCTGTAAGCGGCGCCAATGGCAGTCCGGTGCCCACCGGATCGGTAACTGTAAGTGGCGGAGGTTACACTTCGGCGTCTGTCACCCTAACCAGCGGTGCAGCTACGGTCAGCGTTCCTGCGGATTCGTTGAGCGTGGGGACCGATGTGCTCACTGCCACCTATACTCCCGACGCCGGCAGCTCATCCATCTATAGCAGTGCCAGCGGAACTGCCTCGGTAACCGTTACCGCGGCGCTCGCCGCCGCAACCGTTACGGTGACACCGTCGGCTGCCACCATAACTGACGAGCAGACCGATAGTGTGACAGTCTCTGTCGCCGGTGCCTCCGGGCAGCCGATGCCGACCGGAACCGTCACGCTGGCAAGCGGGTCCTACAACGCGCAGCAGTCGCTCAGCGGCGGTTCGGCCAAGTTCACGATACCTGCGGGTGCGCTGAGCGGCGGGGCGGATACGCTGACTGCGGCCTATTCGGGCGACACGGCCTATGCCCCTGGAAGCGGCACCGCGACAGTGACGGTATCTGCGGTTGCGATTTCAGCGCCGGCTCCGCCGGCTGTTAACCCGGGCAGCAGCGCTACTGCAACGGCAACCCTCTCCGCTGGGAGCACTTACTCAGGAAGCATGACTCTCAGTTGTAGTCTGACTAGTTCTCCGACTGGTGCGCAAAGCCTTCCGACGTGTAATCTCAATCCCACGAGTGTTACGCTTACCGCTGGCGGAAGCGCCACTACAGTTCTAACCGTGGCGACAAAAGCAGCCTCCAACACTGCCTCACTGGATCCCTTCGCCACGGATATATGGAAACTTGGCGGCGGCGGCACCGTGGTGGCGTTCGTGCTGCTGTTTGGGATTCCATCGCGCCGGCGCCGCTGGATTGCAATGATCGTGCTCTGTGGTACGGTCTTCACAGCGGGAGTCGTTGCCTGCGGCGGGGGTGGCAGTTCGCAATCTTCTTCCCCTCCAACTGTCCCCGCAACCACAGCAGGCAATTACACCTTTACCATCACCGGGACAGACTCGAGCAACGCGAAGATTACGACCTCGGTCAATGTAATCATTGCGGTGCAGTAGCCATGCGCTCAAGTTCGGGCTACGCGGTGCTGGACGCTCCACATGGGAGCGCCAGCACCGGAATTCCTCGACCTATTATCCGGGTTTCACGCAAGGGGCGCTTTTTGCAGGAAATTTCGGTCAACGGCTGCCTCGCACCGACGTTCATCGAAGTCTGAACGGCGCTTGCTCGTTCACCTCGAGCAACACGGCCGTCGGTTCGGTCGACGCGACGAGCCGTATGGATCGATGGACGGAATCCGCCAAGATCGGGATTTATATTGTCTTGACGACAGCCACCCATTCGGCTGCGTAGCTGCCACCGACATCGATGAGATTAGTGCGACTGCCGGGCAGCCAGTACGCACTCTCCTGTCAATCCTCGCAGTACCTCGAAGACGGCTGCGAGACCTGCGTCGTCACGGAAATTAAGGATGACGTTGTTACCTGAATTATGCACGGTCCGCTCATGGAGTGCGACGAAGCTTCCGGCGTTTATGTCTTGGAGCAGTCCCCCGACTGCAACGCCTGAGCGAGGCCGAAGAACCCTCTGTCTTTGAGCCGTGAGGCATTGCTGCTCCATCCCGCCGGCGCTTGGGGTGCGAGAGCAGGATAGGGCGGTGCAAGGAGAGCAACGGCAAAGAGCCGAGGGGGTCCTGCGGAGAGGGCCATGCCGGCAATCTACCGCGTTCAACCGCCCTCCCCCCATCTATTCTTTTTCTCCGGCGGATTCGCCGGGATGCTTATGCTTCCCCGGTTTCGCGCAGCAGGTCCTCCATCCGTTTCTGAAGCTGCTCGACGATGGGACGGTAGCCAGGATCGCCATACAGGTTGTGGAGTTCGTGCGGATCGTTGCGGAGATCAAACAACTCCCATTCCGGCGGATTTTCTTCGTAATACTCGATCAATTTATAGCGTTCGGTTCGGACTCCATGATTCTTGGGCACCATATTGACCGACGGATAATCGTAGAAGGAATACAGCCAGTCCGTGCGCCACTTCGCGGCGCCGCCCTGCAGCAGGGGAACGATGCTTTGGCCCTGCATGTGAGCGGGAATAGGACAGCCGGCAAGATCGAGAATGGTCGGCGCCAGGTCGATGTTGAGTACCATGCGGTCGAGGATCGTGCCTGCAGGGATGCGCTTCGGGTAGCGAATATTCAGCGGGATGCGAATGGAGGGCTCATACATCAGACGCTTATCGATACAGTGCCATTCCCCGAGAAAGTATCCGTGATCTGAGGTGGTGACAACCGCGGTATCGTCCAGGCAGCCGGAGTTTTCAAGCGTGCGAAGCAGACGGCCGAGGTACTCGTCTCCTGCCACCGTATTCGCATTGTGACTCTTCACGATCTGCTCCAGGGTGGCGCAATACTCGAACGTCCCAACTTTATTACTGGCATTGGCAACCGCATTGGGTCTGCCGGGATAACCCAGCAGGTCATCATTGAATGTCTCGGGCTCAGAGACAAAGACACCGTCATACAGCCCTTGAAGGCGACGCGGCCGAATGCCCTCTCCGTGAGGAACTTTGAGCCATACAAACAGACAAAATGGCTTATCGTGATCCTCCTGCAACCACCGGACTGCAGCGTCGACAACCAAGTCATCCAGATAGCCGTGATATGGCTTATCCGGGCCGATATGGCCGTTCCGCCCCTCTGCAATTTGAGGATTCAGGTACGGCTGCTGCTGGAGATAGCCAAAATAGTAATCCCAGTAATGATCGCGAAGCGCGCCCTGGATGTGCGATTTTCCGCAGAATGCCACCTCGTAGCCGGCCTCATGAAGGAAGTCGGACAGGATCTCGATGCCGGGGTTGAGCGGACGGTCGTTGTTGTCAATCACACCGTTCCTTTTTGAGTAGAGACCGGTCAGGAAGGACGCGCGGCTGGGCGCGCACAGCGCATTGGTGGCAAATGCGTTGTGGAACTGGGCCCCCTCTTGCGCGATGCGGTCCATGTTCGGCGTGCTCAGAACGCTGCTGTTTCTGTTTTGATTCCAGGCCAGCGCGGACGCCGCATGTTCCGTCATGCAGCTCAACTGATCGAGCCGCTGTCCGTCGGTCATGAAGATGACAAAGTTGGGACGACGCAGGTCTTTCTGCTGCGGAGATGGCGCCGCATCGATACGTGGCGTCGCCGAGGCTCCGATTGCAGCAGCTCCAAGCTTCATGGCGTCGCGGCGAGTCAACAGATTGGGCATGGGAATCCTCCGTGATGCTTCGATGGATTAGTTGCGAACGATCTTTCCGGCTTGTCCCGGGGAGCGGGAACATGCCGCGCCCCGTACGGGCGATGCAGAAGTTGTCGCGCCTCCCATTGCAGCCACGCAAGGCCCCTTGGCCTTTCCGCGCGGCGGCAGCGGCTGGTCCCGCCGGTCCAAGGACCCGTCTTTCAACGCCCCAGTTTCTCTACGCAGACTACTCTTAATAACTCTATTCGTCTACTTGACATGCTGTATATACATGTTACTATGACTCAACCCTTAGAGAGGGCCGCGGCTCGGCCCCTATCTTTTGAACGATTCGAGATTCTTCTCGGCGGAGGAAGTGATGCGACAGGTTAACGCAATGTGTGGAATGTGCGTCCTAGCGGTAAGCGTGCTCTTTGGGATGAGCGCGCCATTGTTTGGGAGTTCGATATCAGCCTTGAACGGCGGAGACGCGGACTTGTCTGGAGCGCAAACCCAGGCTGACGTGAATCTCGCGCTTGGAAAACCGTATACAGTCGAGGACCCGTGGCTTGACCCGCAGTGGGTGCAAACGGAAAAGTCTCACCCCGACCCCAACGGAACCAAACTGACCGACGGAGTCTACGGCGCCACGGCACTGGCGAACTTTGTCGGCTACCTGAGGGATGACTATCGCAATATCGACGTCGATCTCGGCGACATCCAGACCGTTCACACTATCTCGGCAGGATTTTTGCAGTGGGTGGGAGCAGGAATCTACTTCCCGGAAGAGGTCACTTTCTATCTTTCGTCGGATGGAACACACTGGGCTCGGATCGGCACGGCGCGAACCAAGATTCCGCTGGATACGACCACCAGCGCCAGCGGCAGCAGCACAATCTATCAGACCTTCGCGCTTTCCGGTTTCCAATATGCGGCTCGCTACATTCGGGTCCACTTCCAGACCCACGTTTGGGTCTTCTGCGATGAAGTTCAGGCCTGGGGATTGACGACGATCTCCGGCTCGGTGCCGTTCCCGCGGGTGACGAGGCCGGAGGTTACGCAGCCGCTTGGTTTCCCGCAACCCGGACCGCGCACCGGCGGCGCCTCCCAGCAGACGCTTATCTACAACGGCTACACCGCCAATAACACCAGCACCTGGACCGTCGCCGACTTTAAGCCATACGTCACCTACGTGGATGCAAGCGGAAACAGCAAGAGCATGCTCTTCGATAGTTTCCTCTTTCTTCCCGAGGGGACTGCGCCCTCCGGCAACAGCTTTGGGGCCGCTGGAAAGCCATCTGACCAGGCTGACTGGCAATATTACATCGACAATACCTTTGATCCGGTGAACCAGCTTACGGCGTTGAATGCGGCCGTGGCCAACGCGCACACGGACCTGCATAACAACCTGACCCCACGCGTCGTCATCGCGATTCCTTATCCATCGCCGGCTCAGACACAATTTTCCAGCGGTGTGAACTTCAATCAGAGCCAGGTTGGAGACCGCGTTGCGCTGCGCAATCGCTTCAATGCGATCAAATGGTATGTGGATTCGGTGATCCAGAACTGGAACTCGGCAGGTTATGAAAACCTCAGGTTCCTTGGTTTCTATTGGTATGACGAAAACATCGAGTATGGCAAGAGCACAATCGAGGTTCCACTGATCCAGCGCGTCGCGGAATATGTCCATTCGCGGGGATACAGGTTCTATTGGATTCCCGACTACCAGGGCCAAGGTTTCCAGATCTGGCAGAAGCTGGGATTCGATGTTACAAATATGCAGCCGAACTATTACACCGCGCCGGCGACTGTTCCCGCGCAGCGTCTCGCCGTGGCAGCTGCGATTGCCAAGCAGTACGGAATGGGAATTGAAATCGAGATGGACAACAATGTCTTAAACATGACCCCGAGCGGCGCAACCTACCGCGGGAAAGTACAAAGCTACTTCAGCTATGGAAGCACCGAGGGATATAAGGGTATGTTCTGCAATTGGTATCAGGGCATTCGGACGCTTGAAGATGCATCCCAAAGCACGAATGCGGCACCGCATGCGATCTATGACTCGGCGGAACAGTGGATGATGCCGACCTACCAATGGACGCAACGCCGAGACGGCCGCTGGAACGCCGGCGAGCCGGATGGAATGGGGGATCAGCAGGAACGGTGATACCACCTGCCGGCCTCCGGACGATCCCGGTCCCATGAAAAGTGCCGGGTGCTCCACGTTCTCACAAGCAGGAACCTGAAGCATCTGGCACTCACTTTTTTGCGGAGCCAAATCTCGCCCGCAGTTCGCTTGGCGCGGATGTCACGGCTGTAGTTGAAAGTAAAGCGGCGGTTCGACCCGGCTCTGCAAGAATCGGGTTGCTCAACCTTTTACAAGGAGAACCGCCGTGCAGAAAGCCTATCGCACCATCCGCGAGCAAGGGAAAACCAACGAACAAGAACTGGCCAGCTTGGTGATCAAGAACGGGCAGGGACTGTTGCCCATGGTGGCTCTGATCGAGCAGTGCCAGGTGGCCTGTGACCAGCTGATCGACATGACCGGCCGCGCCGCCATCCAGGCGGTGTTGCAACTGTCGGCCATGGAAGCCGCGGGCGGCCCGCAGCAGCAGAGAAAACGGCGCCCCATCGACGTGATTTTCTACGGTCGCCAGGCGGCCCAGGTGCTTCTGAGCGACCGCAACTGGGAAATCCAGCGGCCGCGCTTGCGGACTAAGAGAGCACGCAGCCAGGAAGTGGAAGTTCCGGTCTACACCGCCATGCAAAATCCAGTTCCGATGAGCAAGCGTATGCTGGACATCCTGATGTACGGGATTTCCACGCGCAACTACAAGCAGGTCAATCCCACAGATGGCGGAGACCTCCGGCGTGTCGCATTCGGCGGTGAGCCAATGTTTTCCACGTGCGAATCGAAACTTGCCCGCTTCCGCGCAGGTGGACAAATTGACTCAACCTGCAGGTCAGCATGCCTTTGAGTTAGCCCGGGGCGCGGTGGACAAATTGTCGGTCATGCCCATGATCAGGTGCCTGGATGCGCTCTTTTCGGGCCTTTTCGAGCCGCGAGTGTTGCTCGGGCCCCAGCAACTGAGTCTACTTGATCCAACCGATTGGAAAGTCTGCAGAACTGCTGCTGGGGGCACTACACAGAACTGCCCGCTGCGGCCAAACGGGGCCGCATGAAGTCTACCTGACTACCTGTCTATACATGTTATCATAACTTCGAACTACGAATGCGGTGCGATCAGGTCTTGCGCGGGAATATCAGAGGACTTGATTGGCAGGGAACATGACGCGAGAGGTTGAAGCAATGGGCAGGGCATGGATCGTGTCAGTCACTATGCTGTTTTGGATGAGCGCGCTTGTGTGCGGGTGTTCTGGTGGTAAAGCGGCCAGCTCATCTGGCGCGCCGGCCCAGAGCGACGTTGACCTCGCGCTAGGGAAGCCGTATATCGTCCAGGATCCTTGGCTCGACCCGCAATGGGTACAGAGTGAAACATCGCACCCGGACACGAACGGCACTAAACTTACCGACGGAGTGTACGGAACGGCAACGGTGGCAAACTTTGTCGGCTATCTGCGGGATGACTACCGGAACATCGACGTGGATCTCGGCGACATTCAAACCATCCACAGTGCCTCCGCAGGATTCCTCCAGGATGTTCACGCTGGAATCTACTTTCCAGAAACAGTTACGTTCTATCTTTCCTCTGACGGAACCAACTGGGCACAGATCCGAACCGTGCCAACCGCCATTCCACTGGATACGACCAGCAGTAATGGCAGCAGCAGTATCTACCAGACCTTCTCGCTTTCCGGTTTAAACTATGCTGCCCGCTACATTCGCATCCACTTTCAGACGCACGTCTGGGTATTTTGCGATGAAGTTCGAGTTATGGGATTGACCACGATTGCTGCGACGGTTCCCTTTCCTACGGTGACTCCGCCGGTTGCAACTCCGTCGCTGGGCTTTCCAAAGGCTGGGCCTCTTACCGGCGGCGCATCCCAGCAGGCGCTCATCTACAACGGCTACACCGCGAATGATACCAGCACGTGGACAGTTGCTGACTTTAAGCCATACGTTACCTATGTGGACACGAGCGGAAACAGCCAAAGTATGCTCTTCGACAGTTTCCTTTTCCTCCCCGAAGGCACTGCGCCCTCGGGCGATAGCTTTGGTGCTTCTGGAACGCCGTCGAACCAGGCGGACTGGCAATATTACATCGACAATACTTTTGACCCGGCCAATCAGCTAACTGCGCTGAATGCAGCGGTGGCGAATGCGCATACTGCACTGCACAACGATCTGAACCCTGCGGTGGTCATTGCGATTCCCTATCCATCGCCTTCCCAGACGCAATTCTCAGCGGGCCTCAACTTCAATCAGAACCAGGTTGGCAACAGCACCGCGCAACAGAATCGCTTCAATGCCATCAAATGGTATATCGATACGGTGATCCAGAACTGGAACACTGCGGGCTACACAAACCTGAACCTCATGGGCTTCTACTGGTACGATGAAAACATCGAATATGGGTTGAGCACGATCGAGATTCCTCTAATCCAGCAAGTTGCTGCCTATATCCATTCCCGAGGGTATAAGTTTTATTGGATTCCGGACTACCAGGGTCAGGGATTCCAGGTCTGGCAGCAACTCGGATTTGACATCGCGAACATGCAGCCCAACTATTACACTGCCCCATCGAGTGTTCCCGCACAGCGTCTTGCCGTAGCAGCTGCCATCTCAAAGCAATATGGTATGGGCATTGAAATCGAGATGGACGACAATATACTAAACATGACCCCGAGCGGTTCCACCTACCGCACAAAAGTGCAGAGTTACTTCAGCTATGGAGGTACCGAGGGATATAAGGGCACTTTTTGCAACTGGTATCAAGGCATCAAGACGCTCGAAAATGCATCCCAAAGCACCAACGCCCCGGTTCGTGCAGTCTACGATTCGTCGGAGCAGTGGATGATGCCGACGTCCCAATAGGGCGAATGGCTGTAGTACGAGCAAGCGCAGAACACAACATCGATGAACAAATCGTCGCAGTCGAAGGAAAATGCCTGCCTGAAAAATAAGAAGTGGGTCGCGGATGCTACGACGCGCTCTGGGGGATCAAGTGTGCTTTCCTGGACATTGCAAACGCTATAGCTTGATACCGCCTACGATTATCCTTGGGGGCCGAGGAAGTGAGCCAGCCATTCCATCGCCCGCCAAACGGCTTCCGGCGTGGGGAAATGCCCTGCATGATGGTCAAAATAGCCGATATTCATGGGCTTTCCATAAAGTTGATAGACCTGTCGTGCTGCATTGATGTAATGCCAACTTTTCGCGGTATCGTAGGTATCGCCGCCGATCAAGAGAAAGGGCCTGGGCGAGATGAGTCCAAGAAGTTCGTGCTGATCGGTCCCATTGTTCAATTTATGGATGAAGTCACCGAAATACCAAAAGTCATCATAGTTAGAGAACGAGAGTCCGATCCCCAACTCATTGGCGACTACGGCAGTTATGCGGGAATCGAAGGCGGCTGCATAGAGCGCCATCTTGCCGCCAAGCGAATGGCCGATGATGCCGATTCGCTCGTGGTCAATCTCCGGCAGAGTAGATAGATAATCCACCAGTCGGTGCGCGTCCCAAACCCATTTGCCGAGGCCGGTACAGTGGGGATGGCGAAGCTTCAGGTTGGCTACCGCTTCAGCATACGATTCGCCGTAGCTCTCACCAAACCAACGAATGGCCACGGCAATGTAGCCCTTCTGTACGGCGGCATATGCGTACGAGTCAACGCCCATGCCCAGGAACTTACGTCCTGATAAGTCGCGCCCTGCCGGGGTATCCACGTCGTAGAAGGGCACAATCACAGCAGGGCGCGGGGTGCGGAGGTCGCTTGCCGGCATCATGACAAGGATCTTCTCCCACCAGTCCGGCTCCACCTGAAGGTACATGAGCCGCGCGGTGTAATTCTGATCCCGCAGGATTTCGACCGTCCGGGTCTGAGGCGGCGGAGGACCAATCTCCATGGATCCGAGCAGCTTGAGCCACTTTGCCATGATCTTGTCACGGCGATATTGCCATGCTTGGATAGAGTTAGACCCGCCAACCAGAGACGTTAGATTGCCAATCGACGATTGATAGCCAGCGGGAGCATTGTTATAGGGATTGAACCAATCCGGTGAGAGCTGGGATGCGGGGAGAACAGGTTTAGGCGCCGCAGTGCGGCAGATCCGAAAACCTGTGAAGCGGCTCTTATATTCTGGCTCCATTGACGACCGGTAATCACGCACCCACTCCGCCGAAGTGGTGCTGACGTACGAACCGCCCCGGACAATTCGGGCGAGGCCCCGCAAAGGTCCGGCTGGGTTATAAGAAGCCTGCGGCGTGCTTTCGGGGTTAGCGTAATCAGAAGTCCACTCCCATACGTTCCCGTACATATCATAGAGGCCGAATGCATTGGCAGGGTAACTGCCCGGCGGTTTGGTGCCTGAGTCCTTCAGTTCTTCGAGAAAGCGCCCGACGTGCTTGGTATCGGAGCTGCCAAGATTGGCTTGCAGCATCTCCCCGTTGGTGCCAGATAGGGGCCCCGCTGCATGCGCCCATTCAGCGTCGGTGGGAAGACGGTACCCATTCCTGCTCACATCGCAAAACCCGGTTTCCAGGTTGTAGCAAGGCTCCAGGCCCTCTTCCTGGCTGCGTCGGTTGCAGTAACGGATAGCTTCCCACCAGCTTACCGTCTCCACGGGCAGATCAGAGCCTTGATGAAAGGACGGGTTATAACCCATCACCAACTCAAACTCGCTTTGAGTCAGCTCCTGCGGAGACATGAGGAACTTGCCGACGGTAACTGTTACCGGAACTGTGCTGAGCGTATCGATAACCTCATAACTCGTGCCGGGGATCTCGACCAAACGGCTGCGTGACGAGACATCTTGATCAGAACGCTCGAGGTTGGCTGCTGCCTCCAGATGGCTTTCTGCAGCGGCCATACCGGAAACCATGGTCGCCACTCCAAGAATTGAACCCTTCAGGAAATTTCGCCGCTCCATCGCATTTGCTTCCTTTCGCGTTATGTCCAGAAACTTCATTCGACTTATGGCTGCGCGTGGGGGGGCTGATCTCCGCTGGCGGCATCGACCAAGTGTTGAATTGCAGGCAACACCGCGAAGTCGACTAGCTCTTCGTGTTGCGTGGCCTGGTTGAGCAATTGTTTTTGCGCCGCCAGCCAATCAGCGGGAGGCGGAGTGTTCCGGGCCAGATAGTCAAGCGACTCCAGACCAGCCGTGCCGAGTTTGGGCCATTGGCCAATTCGGTCGGAAGCCTGCTGCAACCGCGGCGAGTGCATGGCATATCGCGCAACTGCAGGCGCAGCCGCTATCCATGCTTTGAAGATAGAGCGAAGTTGACTGGCTGCGGCCGCATCGCCATGCAGCGCGCGGTCCACGAGTTGATCCATCTCTTGGCGAAGCGGCGGGTCGGGACGGACCGCATCGACCAGAAGGTCAAACGACGTGAGCTGCGTGGGATGCTCTTGCTTGTAGCGAATGGAAGTATCAACCGGCTGCAGCGTGCTGGCGAAGAGCATCAGGGGTTCGTCGTCGGCGGTGCCGGCAAGCTGACGCAGGCCGCGGTTGGGGTCGGCGATGTGGTCGAGTCCGTCAGCATCCAGACGTAGCGACTCAACGTCCAGACGGCGATACATGTCATTTGTATCGCGATCGGAGGCGGGTGACCACAAGCGCTCGGCAACCGCAGCAGCGCGCGGCCAGATACGCGAGTCCACACTGTCAGGAGAGATCTGTTCGCTCCACATGCAAGCCTCTCCACCGAGGATCAGCTTAGCCTGGGCGGGCGTCAGGTTTGCTTCGGCAGGCACAGGGTCGGCTAGGAATACCTGGGCCGCGGTATACATGTGGTCAAGATAGTAAGGATGGGCATAGAGTTCGCGATGGCCCTCTTTGGCGCCCTCGATTAGGAATTGATCGCGGTGCCACACCTCGATGACGGCGTTCTTGGGCAGAGCGGGGTTCAGGATCTCGTCCCAGCCCACTGTGCGTTTGTGATAACGGCCCAGGATCTTTTGCACGCGGGTGCTGAAGTAGGTTTGGAGCTGCGCAGTGGTGGTGTAACCGTGGGCCTTCATAAAAGCGCGGATATGGGGGTTGGCGCGCCATTCCTTGCCGTTACTTTCATCGCCGCCGATGTGCATATAGGGGTCAGGAAAGAGCCGGGCCATCTCGCCTAGGAATGCATCGAGGAACTGGTAGGTCGAATTCCGGGTGGGGTCGAATGCGGAATCAAAGATGCCAAAACTCGTTTGTACGGAATAGGGGCCAGGCGCGCTGCCAAGGTTGGGATAGCCAACCATCCAAGAGGTGGAGTGGCCGGGCATATCGAACTCCGGTACCACGCGGATGCCACGCGCCGAAGCGTAAGTAATCACATCGCGTACCTGCTGCTGCGTGTAGTAAAGACCGTTGGAGCCCATCTCTTGCAGCCGGGGAAAGACGTGGCTTTCGATTCGGAAGCCCTGGTCCTCGGTGAGGTGCCAGTGGAAGACGTTGAGCTTGACCGCAGCCATTCCGTCGAGCGTTCGATAGATTACGTTGAGGGGCATGAAGTGACGTCCGCAGTCGAGCATCAGGCCGCGCCAGGGAAAGCGTGGAGCATCCTGAATGTGGACAGCAGGGAAGACGAAGCCGCTGCCTGCGGGCTGCGCAAGCTGAAGAAGTGTCTGCAGGCCGCGTAGCGCGCCGATGTCGGTGTTGGCGCGGAGCGTGATGTGTTGGGGCCCCGCATCGAGCGTGTAACTCTCATCCTCGTCCGGCGTGGGAAAAGCGTCGCTGGCGGCAGAGCGCACATCGATGGTGAAGGTAGCACTGGCGGCGTTGGCGGTGGGCGTGAGCGCCATCTGCACACCGGTGTACATCTCCAAGTGGTGGATGAAGCGTACGGCGCCCTGGCGGAGGCGGTTGCCGTTGTTGCCGTGGAGTGCGTAAATGAAGGTGGTTCTGATGGGCATGTCGCCTGCCTCTTCCGTAAGCGAGGCCGGCTGCGGCATGAGAGTGTTGATGAAGGTGGCGGGCGCAGGGGATTGAGCCATCAGGGGCACAACGGCTAGCGATAGAACCAGGCCAGCAACCGTGCTACGGCGAGCAGCGGCAGATACAAAGCGAATTGCTCCGGTCATGAATTAACTCCTGTAGATACCTGGATTCATTCTGTACCCAGATAGAGAAGCTTCAGGGCATTGTCGCGGTAGAGTTTGCGCAGCACGTCATCCGGCAGAAAGACGCCATGAATGCTCCAGCGCCCCTGGCGCGAAGCGTGCGAGGGGTAATCGAAGTACTCATCTGCAGTTTCAAGAAAGCGGTAGTAGAGGCGGTACATCTCCACCTCCGGCAGCAGATCGGTGCCAAAGATAATGCGGTCCGCGTATTTCGTCAAAAAGGTGCGCGCGGTGTAGGGTTGCCGGCCCAGTTCCGCCACGCGCGCGCTTATATCGATGTAGAGATTGGGATGCTGGTCGAGGAGCTTGCCCACGGAAGCCAGGTCTTCACTGCCTTCGGCAAGGTGTGCGCCGACGAAGGTAGTTTTTGGATGGCGGGCAAAGACGCGATTGCGCTGCTCAAGCAACTCGGCCTTGGAGACCGGCGAGCCGTGGAAGCTCCAGTCCGGATGCGCCGCCAACTCTTCGTAGCGCTCGTTGAAGCGGTCGATGGGCCGGAAGAACGCATCGGGGTCGGCGGTGTGAAACATGACGGGGATGCCAAGCTCTGCAGCCTTGTCGAAAAGAGGCGCCCATCGCTCATCGTCGATGCGCAGCAGAGCGCCGGAGCCGTCACGGACGCTTAACCCCAGGTCTTTCCAGAACTTGATGCCGCGGGCGCCGTGCTCCACGAGTCGCTCCAGCCGGTCGAGCGAGAGCGGAAGGAAATCGGCGCGCTCCACTCCCGACCAGTCCATCCAGCCATACGAGTGAAATCGGTCTGGTGCCGTGTGATGAAAGCGGTCCAGGATGTCCAGAGCCGCCTGCCCGGTGTGCATGGTAATGTTGATGAGCTTTTCCACGCCGCACGTGTCCATGATGCGGAGAACATGCTCCGGCGTGAGCGAGTCGAGATGGTTGTGGTAGTCGATAACGGGGAACCGGGGATGCGTGATGGTGTGCTCGCCCACCTTGAGTTCAGTGCGCGGGGCAAAATCACTCAGGCGTAGATCGACCTCGGCCCGGGCATTGACCATCGTGACAAACTTATCGTCTTGATTCGGAATCGAACTCGACATGATGGCTCCATATGAAAATACAGAGGAGATTTAGGTAACGCCTGCGCGCATTGAGTATGCCTTGCTCGGACCCAAAACGGGTCTGCTTCTCTCGTGACTTGTAGTGTACAATGCGAAAGAAAAAGAAACAAAAGATAATGCGCGAAATAGTTGTACACGATGCGCATTATCTGGGTTCTGCAGCGTGTATGCCTTCCTTGGATTACCCCGAGGCAGCGAAAGGAAATCGGCCGTATGCCACCACCCAGTTCCCCGCCCGCTTCCGTTCAGGCTGTGCCCGGAACATTGCGCCGCTACAACGCGATCCTTCTGCTCGTGGCCGGGCTAGGTGGCCTGCTCTATGGCATCGACGTGGGAATCATCGGTGGAGCATTGCCCTATCTCGAAGCCACCTCAGGCCTGACCGCCGCCGAGTTATCGGTCATTGTGGCCGCGGTGCTGCTGGGCAGTGTCTTCTCCACACTCTTCGCCGGCATTCTGGCCGACTGGATGGGACGCAAGCGGTTGATGATCCTCAGCGGTCTTACCTTTGCTTTCAGCATCCCGATCATTGCGCTCTCGCAAGGGTATGGGCCGCTGTTCTTTGGGCGGCTGCTGCAAGGCATGAGCGGTGGCCTGGTCGGTGTAGTGGTTCCGCTCTATCTTGCTGAATGCCTGTCGGCCAACAGTCGCGGTAAGGGCACGGCGATCTTTCAGTGGATGCTCACCGTTGGTATCGTGGGTGCTGCGCTGGTGGGCATCTACTTCAGCTACCGTGTGGCCGCGGTGGCGCGGATGGACGATGCCGTATTACTCTTCCACTTCAAGGACAGCGCCTGGCGCAGCATCTTCTGGGTTTCGTTGCCGCCGGGAATTTTGTTCGTGTTGGGCAGCCTGCTGGTCAGCGAATCACCCCGTTGGCTGTTTCGCCGGGGCGCAAGGGAAAAGGCATATGCCGCTCTGCTCAAGTCGCGCACCCCTCAGCAGGCTGCGCTCGAAATCGAAGAGATGGCTGCTACGGCGCAGGCTGCGCGCATCCAATCCGCTGGTGCACGGGGTAGCGACTCGCTGCTGCAGCGCAAATATGTGATCCCCTTCCTGCTGGCCTGCGCAATTCTATTTTGCAATACCGCCACCGGCGTCAACTCCATCATTGGCTATAACGCCGGCATCCTGCTCCAGGGCGGGTTGAATGACCTGCACGCGCACTGGGGCTATGTCATCTTCACCTCTGTTAATTTCCTCGCTACCAGCATCGGCATGGTCCTGGTGGACCGCAAGGGGCGCCGCTTCCTCCTGGTGCTGGGCACGGCAGGTGTTGTCGTCTCGCTGCTGAGCGTAGGCCTGCTTTTCAGAACCTCCGAGAGGCATACCGTTGACTGCCGCGCCGCGGTACAAGCGATGGTGGGGCCCGGTCAGCAACTGACGATACACTTCGACCCCGCTCTGGCCAGCAAATTGCTGGCTGCGCAGAGCGTGACCAACGGCATCGAGAGCCGGCGTGCTTCACTGGCCATCATTTATTCCTATGGCGGGTTTACCGCAGCCACCGACTTCATGCGCTCCGACGATCCGGCCGCTGCCCCCATCGAGATTAACCGCGCCAGTTGTGTCCCCGCCAACAGAATCGAAGCATTTTTCAAGAATCCCTTCGCGCACCTGCGGACTGCCCGGACGGCGCCACTGAGGATAGACAAAGCGCTGGTGGGAAGCATCCCCGCACCGCGGCATGGCTGGCTGGTAGCGCTGGGCCTGTACTGCTTCATTGCCTTTTTTGCGCTGGGGCCGGGCGTGGTGGTCTGGGTGGCGCTCAGCGAATTGATGCCCACGCGTATCCGCTCGAATGGGATGAGCGTCGCATTGGTCATCAATCAAATCGTCTCTACCACGCTGGCCGGCATCTTTCTGCCCTTCGTCAGCAAGCATGGGTATTCATCGATGTTCTTCCTCTTTGCCGGATTTGCAACGGCTTACTTCCTGGTCGCTACCCTCTTTCTGCCAGAGACAAAGGGCAAAACACTCGAGGAGATCGAAGCCTATTTCGCTTCGTAGACGCCATGGCGATGTGTCCGGCAAACCCATACTGCATGGCGTCGGTTTTGAACTGCCGCTCTCGAACAGCATTGAATGCGGGCCTTTACTCGGGGTTGGCAAAGCGTGGGTGCGCTCTTCTCCAGACGCGGTGAGGATGCGGAAACGCTGCCCATCTATCGGGCAAGAAGCGAAGGGAAGACGCGAGCCGGGATGTCCTTGCTTTGTTCTTCTGATGACATAGCTCGGCGCTGACGGGATAGCATCAGGTTAATATCACTGGGTCCAGACGCGGAGAGCAAATCATAGCGCCGAGCTGCTCGATCAGAGATGTTGAATTTGTACAGATCGAAACGCGCGGGCCGCAACCGACAGAATTGATGTGGGTTAAAAACGACCGGAAAAATATATCCGGGCCCCCAAATAGTATGCTTGACAGCCTGTCTATACGTGCTATCATTTCCGGTGAACCTCAAATAGAGCTGTGGATTGGCTTCTATTTCTCTCCCTGGGCCTTCGAGACCTTCAATTAACCGGAGGATGTGATGCGACAGATCAAAATGATAAGTACGGCATGCGCGATAGTCCTATGCATGCTGCTGTGGATGAGCGTACCTCTGCGTGGGCAGTCCACCGTGGGATCAATTCACGGTACCGTGATGGATCCTACGGGCGCAGTTCTGCGTGGTGCGCAGATCACGCTGACCAACACCGGCACGGGATTTACCTGGAAGACCGTGGCCAACGCGAATGGAGTTTTTAATTTCCTCGACCTGCAGCCGGGTGCCTATAGCCTTCAGGTCCAGTCGTCCGGTTTTGCCACACAAACGCATAATGGCATCGTCCTCTTTGCCAATCAGGCTGTAACGGTTGACTCGCATATGGTCACATCGAAGGCTTCCACCACTGTGGTGGTCAGCGCCGCTGCCTCCATGATCGACACGCAGAATCCAGATCTTTCCGACGCCCTGACCGGAAAGAGCCTCTTGCAGGTTCCTCTCTTGAGCCGGCAGGCCGGCGCAACCGGCATCTGGAACGACTTCTTCTTTGCGCCGGGGGCGGCGGGCCCACCGAACGGCAATACGCCGGCTATCAATGGTGCACGCCAGGAAGATACGATGGTAACCATGGATGGCATGACCGTCATGTCGACCCTTGGCGAAGAGGGCGGCACTCCGGTGCAACCCAGTGAGGAATCCATTCAGGAGATCCATACGGTCCTCGCGGACGCCCCGGCTGAGTTTTGGCGCCCTGCGGCAATCACTGTTGTGACCCGGCCCGGTGGAAACAGAATTCACGGCAGCCTCTTTGAGATGTACAACGGCAATTCCCTGAACGCAAGAAACTATTTCTCCAATACCGTCCCGTTCGCCGTCGACAATACATTTGCGGCGAGCATAAGTGGCCCAATCCTGAAAGACAAGTTATTCTACTCCGCAGACTACGAAGGCGGCCGGGATTCAGCCCATATCATCTTATCGAGCAGTGTCCCGCTTCCCACCTGGCAGCAAGGGAACTTTCAGAGCATGACCACGCCGCTCATGAATCCCTACACAGGCCAGCCCTTCCAGAACAATCAGATCACCCCGAGCATGATCAGCTCTGTCGCGCAAGATCTTCAAAAAGCATTGTATCCGTCCCCCAACTTTGGTTCGCCGGGGCAGCTGGCGGGTAACTTCCGCGATCAGATGCCCGGCCAGAACGGATTTACCGTATATGACAGCGGAGACGGAAGCCTCCTGTACAGAATTAATGCGAGCGATTCACTCTACTTCCGGAACAGCTATCGCGAATTGCCGGTTACGAGCTTCCTGGGGCCATTGCCGGCCACCGGCAACTATATGGAACACCGCATTGCTGCAAGCGGCGTTGTCAGCGAGACGCACATCTTCTCCCCTGGGCTGCTTAACGAGCTCCGTCTCGGTTACACCGACATGAGGTTGAACTACAATATGGCGTTCCATGGTTACAACCTCCTGACGCAAGCGGGAATGCAGGGACCTTGGAATCCAGTCGTAGGAGTCAATGCGGTTCCATCAATTGGTATTGCTGGCCTCTCGGGAACGAGCGGCTTGCTCCCGGCAAATAACTATGGAGACCGCGACTACGAATGGAATGACAATCTGACCTGGAACATCGGCAAGCATATCGTCAAAGCCGGCGTAGATGACATTTTCGATCAGATATACTTGATCTCCAATGCGGCAACGGTATTCGGTGGTTACTCCTTTAGCGGTCTGTACACCGGCAATGCCTATGCTGACTTCCTGCTCGGACTGCCTTATCAGACATCCTTAACGACCCCGGCGACCATGGGCCACATTAGAGGAACCATGCTGGGAATCTACGCGGAAGATCAATATCAGCTCAATCATCGACTGACCCTTAACTATGGCCTGCGCTACGAATTCGACAGTCCATATCATGGTGCGGGGGCATACAATGAGCTGTTCAGCTTCAATCCGAGCAACGGCGATGAGGTTGTTGCCGACCAGAACGCGCTTAACCACATTAGCCCATACTTCCCGACGAGCGTGGTCTCGATTGAGACGGCCTCGGCGGCAGGGTATCCCTCCAATTCGCTATTGAAGAGCCATTACCTGAATCTCTATCCGCGTGTCGGTTTTGCCTACCGTATTGCTACAAATCCAGGTACGGTTGTGCGCGGGGCTTACGGCCTGTATGCCGTGACTGAATATGCTGCCTATGGTGTTGTGGGCATGTTGGAAGGCACTGGACCATTCAGAGGCACCGCAACTTTTACCAACAAGATCGCGAACGGAAGCGCTCTCTTCAGCTTCCCGAATCCGTTCTTATCGACTGGTGCACTTGCCACGCAGAATGTTGCCGCAGCCGACCCGAATAATTCTGTTCCATATACCGAGCAGTGGAATGTATCGATGGAGCAGTCGTTGGGTGCGAACTATCTCGCCACCGTGGCGTATGTCGGTTCAGCGGTACGCAATTTGTGGCTTGGTTTCAACCTAGATCAACCGGCACCGAGCTCCACACCCTTCTCAACAAGCGAGCTGGCCTATCAGCAGTACCACGCCGCAACGCAGTATCAGAACGCGGGCACGGATAACTACGACGCACTAGAATTCTCCGTTCGGAAGAGCGGAGGACGGAATCTGAACTTTGATACCGGCCTCACATTTGCTCGGGACCTGACTGACGATACAGACACTGGCTCGTTTGCAGGCGCCGCCCCTGAGAATCGCTTTTGCCTCTCGTGTGAATACAGCAATAATCCAATCACGCGGCGATGGGAGTACTTCGCGACCGGCAATTATATTCTTCCCATCGACAGAATCTCCTACTTCCAGGAGCACAGCAGCAGTTGGCTGAAGTATTTGGTCGGCGGCTGGAACGTATCTGCTGACAGCAATATCACGAGCGGCCAGTTCTTCTCGCCAACAGTATCCGGGCCGGATACGGCTAACACTGACACGTCCTTCAGCCAGCGTCCTGACCTGGTGGGAAATCCCCACGTTGCCCATCAATCCATTAATAATTGGTTCAATGTCGGCGCATATGCCATTCCGGGATGCCCGGTTGCAGATCCGCTCTGCAAACATACTCCCCGCACTGATGTTGGCCGCTTTGGAAATCTGAGACCCGCAACCCTCGAAGGGCCAAAGTATGTCAACGTCGACCTCACCCTGGCAAAGAGCTTCAAGACTGAACTGGGAACGCTTTCGCTTTCGCTGGATTCGAATGATATCTTGAATCATCCGAACTTCGCATTGCCGCAAGCCAACATTGCCGCTCCCACTGCCGGATTTATCACGGGAACCGCCTTTATCGCGCAACGGCAAACAGATATCGTCGCACGCTTCGACTTTTAGCTGACGCCGAGCATCCTAAACGCGATTTAACCCTAGCGATGATCGGCAACATTCCTGGAATGTTGCCGATCATTGTCGTCTGCAGAGCCAAGCGCGAGCACGCCCTGTGCCGTTATCCTTGCCTGCGATGCCTCATCTGGCTGACGGCGTCAATTTCAGCTCGGCGGGCAGTCGTCTGTAACTCTGCCTCATGCATGCGTTGTTGAGAGAAGCCAGACTTCTCTCTGTGCGCTCTTGGATCAAGGTGAATGGACTCCCAAATGATGAATAACCACGATCATTCACGCCGCGACCTGTTGTCATTCTTGGGACTGAGCGCCGTATCCGCATTTCTCCCCGTTGCGGCGCACGGAACCGGGGCGGATCCTCTCGATGGCTATCCGGATGATATTCCCCACACAATTGCACAGCTTCCATGGCCGATCGAGTTAGGCAACCACCGGATTCGCATCCACGTCGAGAGTCGTGCAGAGGCCGTTGGTGTCTATATTCCCTGGCGGAGAATTGACGCGAATCCACAAGAAAAGGCAATTCTCATCACCGATACAGAGGGGAATCTGATCGAGAACGCGTCCGCACTTCAGGTGCGGCCGGACGCTGGAGTGATTCTGTTTGAGGCAAACCATGCGGGGGACTACTTCGTCTATTACCTTCCTCACGCCGCCCCCAAGAATGAAACTCAACTCAGGAAACAGATGGGAACCTATCGGGCGCCGGAGCAGACAGGGGACGCCTCCTGGAGGCGCCGCTTTGCGGCCACCAGGTTTGGGTACCCAGGCAAGCAATGGGAGAGCCTTCCCAAGGCGAGCGTCATCGAATTTCAGGCGCGAACCGCTCATGACTCCTTTTGGCCCATGGAAGTCGCCGCGACCGATGACGAAGTAAAGATGCTTTGCGCAAAATCCTCAGACCCGGTGCTGGTGTTTACGGAGAATCGCGAGCATCCCATCAAGATGCTCGACAAGTTGCCCTACCGATGGATTCAGCGAGGCCCGCAGCATAAATTCAGTGCCCAAGCATTTCGTGGCGAATTCTATGTTTTTCAGTTGGCATTCTATGGCAATGCACAAGTGCTCAAGTCGTCCGTCCGAATATCCCTGGCCTTTGATGGATTAAACGGCGAAGGAGGACAAGTTCCCCCCTCCGCGTGGTGGAGCAGCCGGAGTGCCGGGACATCGCATGAGGAGCCAGTCAAGGTGACCGCCGGCCAGTTGCAGGTTCTTTGGTGCGGTGTGCAGGTTCCGCTAGAAGCCGCCCCGGGGAAATACGTTGGCGAGATTAATGTGAAATTCGGCAAGATTGGCGCGGCGGCCATAGCATTTGAAATGGAGGTCAACGAGCAGTTTCTACGTGCTGGTGGTGACGACCAGCCGTGGCGTCTCTCACGCTTAAAATGGCTGGACTCCACCATTGGCACAGAGGACACTGTCACTCCGCCCTACACGCCAGTTCAGGTGCAGGGGCACAATGTAACTGTTTTGGGTCGCGCGTTAGAGATAGGGCAGACCGGGCTACCTGTCAGCGTCAAATCCAATGGGCAGGAGATCCTGGACGCGCCGGTTTCGCTCAACATTTATAAGCGCTCAAAAGCCGTTCAGTGGAAGGGCACTTGTAAGCGGGACGCCGCTGAACCTGCGAAGGCGAGCTTTCGTTCTGAAGGGCAAGGAGATGGTTATGATGTGCGAGTGCAAAGCACGATCGAATTTGATGGTGCTTTCCTGTGCGAGGTGACGCTGACCAGTAAGCGACATCAGACGATCTCCGACATCGCGCTGGAGATTCCGTATATCAAGGCTCGGGTGCCCTACTCTGTTGGTATGGGTCTGCCTGGTGGAGAACGTCCCCAGAAGTGGCGATGGAACTGGTCGGAACAACCAGAATTCTGGAAGGAGCAGGGTATCGATCTCGGCTTCTTTTGCTGGCTTGGGAGCGTGCAGGGTGGTCTCTATTGCCGTCTGAAATCGCCGCTCGGCGACTGGCAGAACAATAATCGCGGCAACGTAAGCATTCAAGAGACGCAGAGCCAAGTCTTGCTGCGGATCAGTTGTGGGCCGCGGACGCTAAAAGCCCGTGAAGTGGTGCATCTGAAATTCCACCTCCTTCCGACACCCGTGAAGCCGCTCAACAAAGATCACTGGCAATATCGCTATGCGCATGTCTATGAACCTGCCACCGAGGCGCAGAGCCAGGGAGCCACTGTGATTAATGTGCACCACGGCATGCTGCCCAACTGTTACATTAACTATCCATTTTTGAATATGGATTTGTTGGTCCCATATGTGGAGTCCGCTCATGCGCTGGAGATAAAGCTCAAGCTGTACTACACCATGCGGGAACTTACCACGCGGCTTCCTGAGTTATGGGCTTTCCGCAGCTTGGGCAATGAGATCTATGTGGGTCCGGGGGTTCGAGGCATGGGGGATCAGGCAGCGAACTTCTGGGTGCAGGAGCATATTAGAGTCAACTATTCGTCTGGTTGGGTTCAGCCTCTTCCCTTCGGAGAGATCGATACATCTCTGCGCATAGATTCCAAGTCTCGGCTGGCAAATTTTTATCTCGAAGGCCTGCGCTGGCTGGTGGAAGTGCCAAAGATCGACGGGCTCTATCTGGACGAAATCGGATACGGACGCGGCACGCTGCAGCGTGTGCGACGGGTGCTCGACCAGCGAGCAGGAACCATGATTGATATGCATGCCAATCATCAGGTGTGGTCATGTAATTGCCCGATTGGTTACTACATGGAGCATCTTCCCTACATCAACCGTTTGTGGCTGGGAGAAGCCTTCAATCCGGACTCCCCACCGGATTTCTGGCTTATCGAGATGTCCGGCTTGCCATTTGGTCTGAGTTCGGACATGCTGGAGCGGCCTAATCCATGGCGAGGCATGCTCTTTGGCATGACAGGCCGAGCGCATTATGCCGGCTCGAAAGGCGCCAATCCGACGCCGATCTGGAAGCTATGGGAGAGCTTTGGGATTCAGGACGCCACGATGATTGGCTGGTGGGATCAGGAAAAGCTTGTCGATACAAATCGGAAGGATGTTCTGGCGACCGCCTACCAGAAAGACGGCAAATGCCTGATTGCCATGGCAAGTTGGGCGAAAGGCACAGTCGCTGTGCGTCTGGAGATCAACTGGAAGCTGCTGGGCTTCGAGAAAGAGGGAGCTACGATTACAGCTCCTAGGCTGGAAGGGCTCCAGGAAGCTCGAACTTTTGCGCCGGATGCGATGATTTCCGTGCGTCCCGGGCAGGGATGGATGCTTCTGGTTGAGCGCGGCTGATAGACGTCAGATCTGAAACGGCGGCGAGCGGAACGTATGTCCGCAGGAATGCAGCATGGGGAGAAAAGAAAATGCGATCAGGATCTATCTGGCGGCTTAAGCTGGCCGGAAGCATACGGTACGGCATCGCGGCGTGCGGGATAGTTTGCTTAAGTTTTCTCAGCCAACAGGCCGAAGCGCAGGCCGTGCGAGTGTGGCAGAGCTCACTTACTATTCCTACCTATGAATTAGGCCGGGCCGATCCGAATCCCGCGTTTCCGCTGACGAATCCACATGACGTTTATCCGTACACGATGCAGGATGACCTAACTGGTCGACGGGCCCCGAAAACCTATCAGGCACTCTACCTGGAAAACCGCTATCTCCGCGTGATCGTTCTTCCACAATTGGGTGGTCATGTCTATTCGATCTACGACAAGATTGACCATCGCGAGGTTCTTTACCGCAACCACGTGATCAAGTACGGGCTCGTCGGCCCGCGTGGAGCGTGGGCGGCGGGCGGAATGGAATTTAGCTTTCCGTTTGCGCACACAGTGATCACGGTATCTCCTATTGAATCGCTGATTCAGCGGAACCCGGACGGGAGTGCATCGGTTGATATTGGCGCAATCGATTGGGTGTCAGGTATGTACTGGGAGATCGCGCTCACACTGCGCCCAGATTCGGCGAGACTTCAGGAGGATGTGACGCTCTTCAATGCGACGCCGCAGCAGCACCTTTACCTGTTTTGGACCAATGCTGCCGTGAAAGCAACGGACGATCTTCAATATATCTATCCGATGAGAGAAGTTATCAAGGACGACCCATTTGCTCCAGTGCAAAGCTGGCCAACGTGGGACGGGATCGATCATAGCTGGTACAAGGATGTGCCGTCCGCCATGGCGATATTCGGCAGGGACGTGCATCGAAATTTTTTCGGTATCTACTATCATCAATCGGATTGTGGGGTGGCACACGTTGCCAATTTCAGGCAGGATCCTGGAAAGAAGATCTGGACATGGGGAACGGCCCGTAGCGGTCGCATCTGGGACAAACTTCTAAGCGACAGCGATGGACCCTACAATGAGATCCAAAGCGGCCGGTTTTATACGCAAGGGCATCGTGAATTTATGCCGCCACGCCGGGTGCAGCAGTGGACGGAATATTGGTATCCGGTCAGCGGCCTGAAGGATGGATTTGTCGATGCCACACGCCAGGTTGCTCTCAATGTGGACTTTCCGTCTGCGCGTGCTTCTGGCGGAAATGTGACACTTCGGCTGAGCCCGGTTGCTGTGATTCATGGCGCCGTTCTGCGTGTGAATCAAGGTGACAAGCTCCTGATGGACGAGCGAGGCGTTGACCTGCAACCCCTGCATCCTGCTGTCTATGTTGTTGCAGTGCGAGACGTAGAGGTTGCGAAGCGGAGCTTGGAGGTCGATGTTGTGTCCTCCACGGGGAAGCAGATTCTCCATTGGTCAGCCGCAGAGCCGCTGGATGGGAATCCAGATTTTGTGCCTCGTGCAGGGACGGCTATGCAGACGCCAATTCCAGATTCTCCCCAGACGCCTACGGAGGCTCTCTACCTGCGAGGGGTCTTTCTGGAAGAGAGCGGAGAGATGCCTGGCGCATTGAAAATGTATCGCAAAGTGCTGCAACGTGATCCGCATTATATTCCCGCCTTACTGCAGCTCGCATGGTACTGGTACCGTGGCGCGGACTTCTCCCAGGCGGAAGAACTGATTACGCGTGCGAAGCAGCGCGCGCAAACCGATCCGCGGGTACAGTATGCGGCCGGAGTGATTGCTCGGGCGGAAGGCCGTCTGAATGCGGCCAAGGACGCATTCTGGACGGTGAATCATTATGGGGGCCCGGAAGCACCGTCACTCGTCGAGCGGGGCGAGATTGAAATCCGTCAGGGAAATCTGCGAAAGGCGGAGGAGTTGCTCCAGCGAGCGATACATTTCAATCCGGATGACGCGCTCGCGCTTGCCGATCTTTCGCTTGCGGAGCGCCTGGGCGGAAAAGTCCAAGAGGCAGCCGCGACCGCCGGCAGGGCAATCAGCAAAATGTCTTTGCTGCCCTATGCAGTTGCCGAGCAGGCTGAAAGCGAACGAAGTGCTGCGGCGAACGCCATTGGCAACCAGGCTGCTGCGGCAAAGTGGAAGGCAATTGTCGATCGGGATCCGGAGAATGTGCTGGCAGTTGCAGCCTGGTATCACAGCCTCGGTGCATGGCGATCGGCCGACGGGATACTCACTGCGGCAAAATCCGATCCTGCCACTACGCCGCTTATGCCCATGATTGATTACTATCTGGCATCGGATGCACGGCACGAGGGAAACACGCAGAGAGCGAAACAGGATGCGCAGCAAGCAGCTCAGATGAGGACGGTTGCGGTCTTCCCCAGCCGGCTCGAAGACGTAGCGGTATTGTCTGAGGAGCTACATGCGAATCCTGCTGATGCACAGGCTGAGTATGAGCTTGGTAACTTCCTTTTCGCCCATCAACGTTATGACCAGGCTGCGAACTTGTGGAGCCAGGCACTACGCGCGAATTTTGACAATCCAGTTATCGTGCGGAATGTGGGCCTGTATGAGTGGCGCGTGAAGCACCGGCTGGCAGACGCCGCCGAGGATTATGTGCGCGCCATCAAGCTAAGCCCAGACCAGTACAGATACTACTATGATCTCGATGAAATCTATGAGGAAGAAGGAAACAGTGACGCGCGCACGGACCTCTTTCACAATGCTCCGGCGCAGGTTCTGAGTCACGATATTGTGCAGGCCCGATACGCCCTGTTTCTGATCGAGGAGAAGCGTTATCAAGATGCCTTGACGGTTCTTGCAACTCACTCCTTCGTACCTTGGGAAGGAGGAGTCGCCATTCACAACCTGTTCGTTGCCGCAAATATGCAGCTAGGAGAGCAGGACCTGGCGGAGCGCGCGCCCGCTGAGGCCGAGAATTACTTCCGCGCTGCGATGCAATACCCCGAGAACCTGGGTACCGGCAAGCCTGCGCAGCCTGAGACCGCGGAGCAGCTTTATTGGCTTGGGAATGCATACCGGGCGGAAGGCACGCTTGCGCAGGCTCAGACGGCGTGGCGGAACGCGGCAAAACAGGGGGAGGGCAGCGCAGAGGCCTGTGAAGTCTTCCCAGCGCTATCCCTCCAGAAACTGGGTGAGCAAGAGGCGGCCAAGTCGTTGCTGCAGGAATGTATCAATCGTGCGGCACGGCCCGATGCAACTGCGGCGGAGCTCGTGGCTGCGGGGATAGCGGAGGAAAATGCGCAGAACGGGGTGCGGGCCCGCACAGACTTTCACCGGGCATCGGCTGTCGATCCGCTTTACTGGGAGGCGCGTATCGCACTGAATGCTATGCGGCAGGGCAAGCAATGATGTCGAAGCTCTAGGTAATTCGCGGAGAGGCCTTCCCGCTGGCTGCTGCGCTTACTCGGATTGAGGGGAGCCCGCCATGAAGAAGCTGACACGCCGGTACTTTTTGTGGAGCGCGATGGGAGCTGTAGTGGGAAAAGCAATGGCTGTGAACGATTTCTCTAAATCGGAAACCGCCCGCGAGGTCATAGTCTCGGTCCCGGTCAAGGATGACTGGCGCCCGGACGGTGATCTTAGCAAGGTGCTGTGGACTCGCGCCCTGCCCGTGCAATTCGACCAGGATGCTCGTTCAGATACCCGGTATCCTGAATTTACAACTAAAGTCGCGAGCTGCTGGACGGCAAAGTATCTGTATTTAGCGTTCTGGTGCCCGTACCAAACGCTCAACGTTTACGAAGGAGAAGATGCGGCGATTGAACGCTGGCGGCTGTGGGAGCGTGATGTAGTCGAGGCTTTTATTCAGCCTGCGCCGCAGGTGCCCTCGCACTATTATGAGTTCGAAGTAGCGCCGAATAACCAATGGCTGGATCTGGAGATTCATCTTGGGCCGAAGCCCGCGCACAATGCCGGGTGGAATTCAGGTTTTGAGCATGCCGCCCGAATCGATCATGCAACTCACATTTGGACAGTGGAGATGCGCATTCCCGCAGCATCGATGAATGCAGAAATTCGCTCAGGCAGGGATTGGAGAGTGAATTTCTACCGCTGCGACGGTAGGGGAGATGATCGCACCAGGCGATTGATGTGTTGGGGACGCCTGCCGCTTCGCGGTCCAGGAGCATCTTTTCACCAGCCGGCCTCGTTTGGAATCCTTCGATTTTCTGAAGCGTTGCACACGCACTGATTCAGACGACAGAAAAGAATGAGCGATGGAGCAAGGCCTGAAAAAAACATTCGGTATCGAAAGCGAGCAGCGTCGCGGGCTGCAAGGCAAGTTCCGTGACCTGTTGCTCAAGGATGTTGTCCCTTTCTGGCAGAGGCACGGAATCGACTGGAAAGACGGGGGTGTGCTGACCTGCATCGGTGACGATGGTTCGCTGTTAGGCACCGACAAGTTCATCTGGTCCCAGGCACGCTCGGTGTGGACGTTCTCAGCTCTCTACAATCGCGTTGAGCAGCGCGGTGATTTCCTGCGTGCGGCTGAAAATTCGGTGAGATTTCTGCTCGCGCATGGACGCGATAGCTTGGGCCGCTGGGTGTATCGCACCGATCGTGCGGGCAATGTACTGGAGGGCGCAACCAGCATATATTCCGATTGCTTTGCTGTATATGGGCTGAGCGAATACTTCCGCGCGCGCCCAGATCCGCAGGTGCTCGCCGTTGCACGAGAGGCGTTCGAGCGAACTCGTCGCCGCATCGAGGAGCCGGATTTTCAGGAGACGGCGCCTTATCTGCTTCCGCGGGGCTGGCGGAATCACGGTGTTCCGATGATTTTGGCGGAGGTCAGCAGCGAATTTGCGCAGACCACCGGCGATCCCGCTCTGGAGGCGGCCGCCGACGAATATGTGGGACGCGTCATGGACCATTTCGTGCGGCCGGATCGCAAGGTGGTGCTGGAGTTTCTGACGCGTGATTACCAGGAGCTGCCCGCGCCGGCAGGAACGTTTGTCATGCCGGGACACGCCATCGAATGCATGTGGTTTGTTCTGCACATTGCAGCGCGTCGCGGCGATTGCGAACGGATTCAACGCGCTGCCGAGGTCATGTTGTGGCATCTCGAACTGGGTTGGGATACGGAATATGGCGGTATCTATCTTTCGCGCGATGTCGAGGGACACAGGCCCTATCTTCCGCACTCAGAGATGAAGGTGTGGTGGCCGCACACGGAGGCGATGTACGGCACGCTGCTGGCGTTTCATCTTACCGGGCGAACGGAGTTCCTGGATTGGTTTGAGAAGGTATCGCAGTGGGCGTGGGAGCATTTTCCTGTACCCACCGGAGAATGGCGTCAGCGACTGACGCGGGACGGAAAGCCGAGCACTGAGATCGTTGCCTTGCCGGTAAAGGATCCATTTCATTTGCCGCGCGCAGCCATCCTGATCCTGCAATTGCTGGAAAAAATGGAAAAGGGAACAACCGCCGGGTGAGGGGCGTCCGATGAGAGCTCGTGAGATCGCCGGGCGGGATCCGGTAAGCGGCCGCTCGCTCCGGATCCGCATTGAAGATGGGTATATTGTCTCCGTTGCTCCCTGTTCGCGCGCGGAGCGGGCATGGCTATCCCCTGGGTTTGTCGATATTCAGGTGAACGGCTACGGCGGCTGCGATGTCAATGCGGATTGCATCGATCCGGATGTGATCTTCATGCTCGCGCGCAAGCTGCGCGAAGGGGGCGTGACGACCTTTGTCCCCACCATTATCACCGCCTCTGAAGAGAAGATCGTCAAAGCGCTTCGTGTCATCGCGGAAACGCGACGCCGCGATATGCTTGCAGCGCACGCGATTCCGTTCGTGCATGTCGAAGGGCCGCATCTCTCGCAGGAAGATGGCTCGCGCGGAGCGCACCCGCGGGAGCATATCCGGCCTCCAGACCTCGAAGAGTTGCGCCGCTGGCAATCGGCCTGTGATCATCTCGTCGGCATGGTGACGATCTCCCCGCATTGGGAAGGAGCCGCAGAGTACATCGCCGCGGCAGCGGCAATGGGCGTGCGCGTAGGCATCGGACATACGCATGCGACACCGGAACAGGTGCATCTGGCGGCCGATGCGGGAGCTACGATTTCAACCCATCTGGGGAACGGGCTCGCCGATCCGTTGCCGAGACACCCGAATCTGCTGTGGGCGCAGCTTGCGGATGACCGTCTGACGGCAAGCTTCATTGCAGACGGGCACCATCTTCCCGACGATACTCTGAAGACGATGATTCGCGCCAAGGGCGTGGAGCGTAGTCTTCTAATTTCCGACGCGGTGGCATTGGCGGGAATGAACCCCGGCTTCTATACCGCGCCGGTTGGCGGGCGGGTGGAGCTTCATGCAAACGGAAGACTCAACATTGAAGGGACGAATTTCCTGGCAGGCGCAGCGTGTCCGCTCAAGGACGGCATCGCGCATCTTGTGGCTTCCATCGGCATAAGTCTGGGCGACGCGGTACGGATGGCATCCGGAAATCCGGGGCGGCTGGTGGGAAAGCGGAGCACGCTTTTGCCTGGATCAACAGCGGATCTGGTGCAATTCACCTTCGATCCGGCCACGCAGGACTTTCACGTGGAATCCATCCTCGTGCGCGGAGTCGATGTCGAATGAGCGGCAGCATGGTCCGTGCCGCCTTCCGCACGGATGGCGCGGGACGAATGGGAGATGAGTTGTCGCTGGATGGGCACGGCATCAGAGGGCGAGAAGCACCGCCCCGGGTGAGAATAATCCAATACAAGGAACAGAGGCGAATCACGATGAATCCTTCTTCTGCGGGAACCGGCTGGTACCACCGCGCGTGGATCTTCGGACTTTTTCTCATGGCTGCGCTCATGGTCCGTACTCCGCTCTTAGCCCAGCTCAAGGTGTTGCGCGTTGACCCGCACGCAACCAACCCCGCTATCGAAGCGGTCCATGGTCCGCACCTGGTTCTTTACGATCCGCGGACGCCATCGCAGCATCGGCTCTTCGTCTTTTTGCCCGGCACGGGCGGCAAGGCAGATGGGGCAATGCCGATTGCCAGCGCATTTGCGGGCTGGGGATACCACTCCATCGCGCTCGACTATGAAGATAATGTGGTGGCCATGACCTGTGCGCGCAGCACAGACGCCGCGTGCTTCGATCGTTATCGGAAGGCTATCGTGACGGGTGCGCCGGTGAGTAACAAGATCCATGTCAATCGTGCGAACTCGATCTTGAGCCGTCTCCAGAATCTGTTGCTCTATCTGGCCCAGCACGATCCCACTGGCGGATGGCAGGAATTTCTGGATCATGGTCAGCCAGCATGGAAGCGCATTGTGATCGCCGGCCATTCTCAAGGCTCCGGCCACGCGGCGTACATCGGGAAACTATTCGCGGTCGATCGCGTGCTGATGTTCTCAGGCCCGCAGGACTACCTGGTAGCACTCAACCAGCCAGCTCCCTGGTTGTTGCAGCATAGCGCCACACCACCGTCCCGATATTTCGCCTTTCTGAATTGGAAAGATCCGTTTAACGTCCACCATCAGATTGCCAACTGCATGGCGCTGATGGATCTCGCGACGGTGGAGACCCAGGTCGTCGAACCAGGTAAGCCGATAAAGGGAAGACACCAAATCCTTATCACCAAGTTACCCACCCCAAATCCTCATGGATCCACGATCCGACCGCGTTTTGCCAATGTTTGGCAATATATGGGGGGAGCTGTAACGCAATAAAGGACCGTCGAGACGGTACTTTTACTGTGCGCGGCTTTTCCTGTAGGCCGGCTATATCTTTGCAAGTCGTCCCTCAATCATCGATGCTAGCAGCCTGCCGTCGGCATCGATGGCCACGAGGTCCGCAGGGCTGCCCTCGGCGAGGGCAGCGGTCATGCCGATCATCTCAACCGGATTGGTCGTCAGCAGGCGCAGCGCCTTCTCCAGCGGCGCACCCGTGAACTCAAGAAAATTGGTGAGCGCGCGGTCCTGCGTGAGCACGCTGCCGGCCAGTACGCCCCGGGCCATCGCGCGGCCATTGGCCACCTGCACGGCAAAACCGCCCAGTTGGTACTCGCCGTCGGGCATTCCGGTGGCGCTCATGGCGTCGGTCACCAGAATGCCGCGCTGCTCGCCCTTCGCCTTCCACCACAGCCGCACCATGTCCGGAGCGACGTGAATGCCGTCGCAGATCAGCTCTGCGTAAAGCTGATCCTGCGTGAGCACGAGGCCCAGGATGCCCGGCTCGCGGTGGTCCAGGGGGCGCATGGCGTTGAAGGTATGGGTTGCGCTGGCGGCACCGGCGTTGAGAACCGCCTGTGTCTCCACGGCCGTCGCATTGGAGTGTCCCATTGATACCCGCACGCCGCGCGCCGTGGCGTGTGCGGCCAGCTCGGCGGCACCGGGAAGTTCGGGCGCCAGCGTAATGAGGTGCAGATGCCCTTCGGCGGCCTCGTACAGACGGTCGAAGACGGCAATATCCGGTGTGCGCAGGTGCTCGGCTGGTTGTACTCCCTTCTTTTCATGGGAGAGAAACGGGCCTTCGAGATGAATCCCCACCGGGCGCGCGATCGGCTGCTTTCCGCTCTGCAAAGATGCAGGATTTGCAATCAGTCTGGCAAGGCCTGAGACCGCGCGCAAAGTCGCGTCGAGCGGTGCGGTGACGGTGGTCGCCAGGTAGCGAGCGGTGCCGTGCCGTGCCAGCAGAGCGCCGATCGGCTGGAGCGCCTCTGGCTTGGCTTCCATCACGTCGTGCCCTGCGGCACCGTGAAAGTGCACATCGAAGAAAGCGGGGCAGAGGGTGGCGCCGGGAAAGTTATGTGCCGGCGTTGCCCAGGACTCCTTGGTCCGGGTGATCGCGGCGATGCGGTTGTCTTCGATCTCAATAACGGGGTTCTCTACGATTCCTTCAGCAGACCAGAGGCGAGCGGCAGTCACGAGCGTGCGCATGATCCATTATTGCCATCGGTGACCGGGAAGGGGCCAGAGTTCTTTGCTCTGCGCACAGGCAAACAGTGTCTGGCTTTACGTCACGCTAGTATTCTTGTATAGTCTGCTAGGTGATAGGATGTCACGGTGCGCCAAGCTAATGGTGGATGGACCAACGGGTGGCTGTGATAGGGTTTGCGGCGTGCATTGTTCTCGCGCCCGATGGTTGGGCAGATCAGAGAAGCGCGCGCGATGTTTTCAGGGGAGGGCTCTAGATTCATGGCGAAAAGCCAGGATAAGTCAGGTTTAGCGGCTGCGCCAGTTAGCGAGGGCGCCTCACATCTGCAGTTCGCGTCCCTTGATAAGAATAGCTATACGCCGATGTATGCCCAGATCCAGGCGCAACTGCTGGATATGATCCGTTCGGGCAAGCTTCAGCCGGGCGACTTGCTGCCCAGCGAAGAGGAGTTGGGGCGGATTCACAACATCAGCCGGATGACAGCGCGGCAGGCGCTGCAGTCGCTGAAAGCGCAGGGCTTCGCGATTCGTCAGAAGGGCAAGGGAACATTTGTTGCCCGCCCCAAGATGGAAAAGGACATCACGCATCTTTCCGGCTTTTCCGCGGAGATGCGTTCGCTGGGAATGAAGCCCAGCTCGCAGGTATTGGCTGCGGAAATCATCGCCGCCACCGACGAGGTGGCTTCGCGCCTCGCGCTGGACCGGGGAGCGAGGGTATTCAGGCTCTGCCGCCTCCGTATGGCCGATAACCTTCCTCTTGCTCTCGAAGAGAGCCGTCTGCCCCTGGACAAGTTTCCTGGCATCGAGAAGATCGACTTCTCGCGGCTTTCGCTGTATCAGACTCTGCATGAGCGATACGGCATCCGCTTTGCTGTGACCGATGAAATTCTCGAAGCGCGGACCGCCAGCCGTCACGAGGCGCAGTTGCTTGAGATCCCCCTGCGGTCGTGCCTGCTCGTCATTTCACGCACTTTGTGGAGCGTCGATGGGGAACCGCTGGAAACGGCGAGCTCTTCGTACCGGGGCGATCGCTACCGTGCTGTGCTGCGCATCCCGTCCACGATTGAGAAGTAAGCAGGTCCGGCGTCGGCGACGTTTACAGGCTCGCGTGACCGAGCAAAACTACGGCCACCAGCAGAACGGCTATCCCTATGTACATCCAGAGGCGTGCGCGCGGGGGCGCGAGCTTCCATTCGCCCAGGCCCATGCCGATCGCGTTTGCGAACAGCAGGCCCACGGCCAAGCTGAGCGGCCATCCAATCGAGGTGCCCAGCGAGCCGAGCCGGGGCGCCGAAGCTCCGTAGACGAAGATGCTGCCTCCCCACAGCAGCGCCATGAGCAGCGAGAGGCTGAAGAGGCGCGCTGCGCCGGGCTGGCTGAATTTCCTCATACTGCTGTGCCGGTAGATCAGATAGAGGCAGAACCCGAGGTTAGAAACAGCACCTGCCCCCAGCATGATCCACCAGATCAGGTTTGTGGCGGCAAACTTGCTGAGGCCATTCGCGCGGCCGCACGCCGCAATGGGCTGAGCGAGCGCAAATCCGATGTTGAACACGGCCGAAAGAATGCCCGCCCCACACGCCATGAGCAGGGCCACTTTGAGGGGGCGCGCCTGACCGACCATCTCGCCCCGCTCCGTTTCGGCGCCAGCCGCCCGCTCGCGCAATCTTCCCGCCCAGCCGCAGAGAGCGATGCCTGCAACTTCAACCAGTACGCTGGCCAGAATCTTCTCTCCCGCGGGCTCCAACAACTTGTTGGGTGACAGCAACACCATGGGCAGCAGAGAGCCCAGCGCCGAACTGATTGCCAGCACCAGGGTATTCGCGAGCGAAATGCCGATAGCGCTCACGCTCTGCCCAAACAGAAGGGCGCCGAAACCCCAGGCAAAACCCGTCAGCGCCGCGCTCAGCAGTGCCTGCGCGGGCGCCTGCGCGATGATCATCCAACTGCGCGGCGCCACCAGCGTTATCATCGCCGCCGGCAAGAGCACGCAGGAAAACAGGATGAACAGGCTCCAGACGTTCTCCCATTCCCAGCGTCCCAGGAAGCGCATGGGCAACGTAAAGCTTCCATTCATAAGGCCGGAGAGAACGGCCAGAAGCATACCGGCAAGAATCATGCTGTTCATGGAGGTTCCCGATCTCCCTGCAGTGTGGGAATCTTTGTACGCTTGCAGCTTGTCTTCATGCAATAAGCATAGTAGACTATACAATAGTACAACAATGGATAACCGACGCGGAGAGCAACAGCAAGGCGGGAAGCGGGAGACTCGATGAGTTCAATTTTTGCGCAATTGAAAGCTCGATTGGTAGTTTCCTGTCAGGCATCTCCGGGCGACCCTCTAGAAGATACGGACGCACTTCGCCGCATGGCCCTGGCCGCTATCGGCGGAGGGGCCGCGGGGCTGCGGGTGAACAGCGCCGAGCATATTGCCGCATTGCGCCGCGACACCAGCGTGCCCATCATTGGCATTCAGAAACAGTATGGCCCGGCGGGACTGCGCATCACTCCTGATTTCACCGCGGCCGCCAGCCTGGCTGCGGCCGGAGCCTCTATCATTGCCCTCGACTGCACGGACCGCACCTGGCCTGGCGGCGATCCCTGGCGGGAGTTGATTGCGCGCATTCACCAGGAGCTCAAACTGCCGGTGATGGCGGATGTGGCCACCCTTGACGATGCGGTAAGAGCGGCTGCGGCCGGCGCCGATTGTATAGGCCCCACATTGCACGGGTACACCGAAGGAACCCGCGGCATTCAGAGCTTCAACTGGGAACTGCTGGCGGCGATGAACAAGCAGCTTGCGGTGCCGATTATGGCCGAAGGCCATATCATTACGCCTGCCGAAGCGCGTCGTGCCCTGGCAGGCGGCGCGTGGTGCGTGATCGTGGGTTCGGCGATTACGCGGCCTGGTGTGATTGCCGCTCGCTTTGCGCGTGCCATCGAGCGCTGGCGTACTCCCGGACCCATTATCGGTGTCGATATTGGCGGTACGTCGATTAAGGCGGGAATAGTGGCGTCCAGCGGAGAGATCTCCTGCCCCGTGCAGGTCGCTACAGCAGCCGGCGCTGGGCGCGAGGCTATTACCGCAGGATTTGCGGCGGCTGTCGAGCAGGTATTGGAAGCAGCGCGGGCCGCGCGGCTGGAGCCGGCAGGCATAGGCATTGCCACTGCGGGCGCAGTCGACTCGCACAATGGCAGCATCTTTGCCGCCACCGAAAATCTGCCTGGGTGGACGGGCTTTCCATTAGCCGCCTTTGCCCGGGAGCGCTTTCATCTGCCGACTGCAGTGGTGAACGACGCACAGGCTGCTGCTTTATCTGAACTGTACTTCGGGGTAGGCCGAGGGCTTGAGAATTTCGTTGCCATCACGATCGGTACCGGCGTTGGCGCGGGCATCGTGTGCGACGGGAAGCTGCTCAAAGGCGAACACGGTTTTGCGGGTACCGTCGGGCACCATGTTCTTGTGGCTGGAGGGCGGCCCTGCAACTGCGGCAGGCGCGGATGCCTGGAGGCGTATGTTTCCACGGCGGCCCTGATTCGCGAATACCGCGATAATGGCGGGGTTCTGGACGGCGAAGTCGACGATGCCGCTCAGGTTCTGCTGATCAACCAGCTTGCAAAGCAGGGTGACGCTGCGGCGCGGAAGGCGTATGCAGCTTTGTCCGGCTATCTGGCCGAGGGAATTGCCAACGTATTCAACGTGCTCGATCCGCAGGCGGTCTTGCTGGGCGGCGGGCTCATCGAGGGGCAGCCGAATTTTGTAGGGGAAGTTGAGTCGCGTGTGCGGGCGCTGCTGCCCTTCGGGGCGCGCCGTCATCCCCGCGTGCAATCGGCCACCGCTGGCCGTTTCGCCGGGCTCCAGGGCGCTGCCACATTGGTATTTGAGGCGTAAACGAAGGCGGATTGGGCGTACCAGAAAGATCGGCCCACATCAAACGCGCTCCACCACGCCGTAAGCATCTGCGCGACTGTGATCCAAAATCAAGGAGATCGGTTCGTCTTTATGGATAGGATTCAGTGCCAAGTCAACAAGCTTAAAGTGGAAATCTACCCCGATCGCGAGGCCTGCGGGCACGCCGCCGCACAGGCTGCCGCGGATGCGATGCGCGAATTGGCCAACACACGCAAGACCCTTGCCGTAGTGTTTGCCACAGGCGCCTCGCAGTTGAACACTTTGCATACGCTCGTCAGCCAGGACGATCTGCCCTGGAGTCGGATTACTGGCTTTCACCTCGATGAATATGTGGGCATCGATGTGAATCATCGTGCCTCGTTCCGCAGATATCTTCGCGAACATCTCACTTCGCGTGTTCCGATGGACGCGTTTTTCGAGATCGATGGGAATGCACACGATCTCGAAGGATTCTGCCGGGAATACGCTGAGCAGCTTCGGCAATTCGCCCCTCAACTGTGTTTGCTGGGCATCGGAGAAAACGGACACTTGGCCTTTAACGATCCGGGAGAAGCCGATTTCGCCGATCCAAAGGCAATGAAGGTCGTGCAGCTCGACGCCGTATGCCGCCAGCAACAGGCGTCAGAAGGTTGGTTCCCCTCGCTCCACGATGTGCCGGAACGCGCGCTCACGCTGACGATTCCCACCGTGATGCGGATTCCCAAACTCATCGCTTCGGCGCCCGGCAAACGCAAGGCGGAGATCGTGAAGCGGACGCTGCAGGACTGCATCTCGGAAGAATGTCCGGCGACGATTCTTCGCAACCATCCTGACGCCACCCTCTTTTTAGACACTGCATCCGCCGCGCTCTTGTACGGGAATGGTGGAGTGCTGCCGGGGAACCCGACCGGCAGGGAAGAGCGCGCGTGATCCTTGCCGACCCCGCGCTGACTCTGGGCGTTTCGTTCGCCATTGTCGCGGGGATTATGGGTGGATCCTTTGCTTTGCCCATGAAATACCTGGGCCGCTGGTCGTGGGAGAACGTCTGGGCGATTTTCATCCTGGTCTCATGCGTTCTCATGCCCGCGCTGGTTGCATGGGCAACGGTGCCCACCTGGCGGCAGGTACTCTTGAGTGCGCCACTCTCCGCGGTGGCTGCGGCAGCCCTGAGCGGATTTGCGTGGGGCTTTGGCGCCATTATGTTTGGCCAGAGCGTGAGCGCGGTCGGAGTGTCGATGGCGAACACGTTGGTCCTGGCCATAAGCGCCTCGCTCGGCTCCTTCTTGCCGATCGGCCTGCTCGCCCCGGAAAGACTCCGCCAACCACAGGGCCACGCGATTATCCTCGGCGCTGCGGTGGGCATCGCCGGCATTGCATGTTGCGGATACGCGGGCCTGTTGCGCGAAAAGAGCCAGGGAAGCGACAAGGAAAAACTGCGCGGCAATATGGTCGGCGCGTCCCGGCCCATCACGATTGGTCTTGCGCTTTGTTTCGGCGCAGGACTGCTTTCGGCCGTGCTGAATATTGGCTACACCGCTGCCCAACCTGTACTCGCCGCCGCCACGCGCGCCGGGTATAGCCCATTTTCAGGTTCCAACCTGATCTGGTTGCTTCTGCTCACCAGCGGCGCTGTGCCTAATCTGTGCTTCTGCGGGTATCTGCTCAAGAAGAATGCATCGTGGAAGAAGTTTGCAATGCCTCAGGTGACCATCTTGTACGCCCTCGCCATTCTGATGGGGATCTTCTGGGGTGGCGACATCTTTCTTTACGGCTTTGCCTCACCGCAGATAGGCAAGCTCGGCCCGGCAATTGCCTGGCCGCTCAAGCTGATTGCGGGACTGATTACCGCCAATGTGATCGGCTATTTCATTGGCGAGTGGAAACAAACACGCGCCCGGGACAGGCGCCTGATGATGGTGGGGCTCGCCGTGCTGGTCATGGCAATCCTGATTCTGGCCCGGGCCAGCACCCTCGGCTGATCAAATCATTTTTCCGAGGATGCCTCAATGGAATCAACATTTGTGGACTCTGGAAGGAGCGCTTACATGACCGAAGTGAATCGACGGGAACTTCTGGCTGCACTGGCGATGGGGGCGTCTGCTCTGCTTCTCGATCCGGCGAGGACACAGGCTGAAATCGCAGCCAGCACGGCGAAGCCAATCGTCGGTAGTTGGTTTGAGTTCCAGCACGCGAGCACCGCGGAAGGGGTCGACTGGAACCCAGCGTGCGTCCGGTTTACCACAGCGCAATGGGAAGCGAAAATCAGGGAAATCGCCGAAGCGGGAATGGAATACCTGGTTCTGATGTCGACCGCGCTCTACGATCGCAGCTTCTACGACAGCAAAATCTTTGCCAAGTGGGACCTGGCCTGCACCGATCCTCTCGAAGCTGTGCTTTCTTCCGCGGACAAACACGGAATCAGATTCTTCATCAGCAATGGCTTTTATAGTAACTGGAGGAGCAGCATTGCCCTTGCCGATCCCGCGACCAGTAAGAGGCGCATGCAGGCGATGGAAGAAGTTACTAATCTCTACGGGCATCATCGCAGTTTCTATGGCTGGTACTGGCCGCACGAGGCCTACATTAACGGCCATTACTCCGACGAATTCATTCGCTACGTGAATGCTTCGTCGAAGCTGGCGCGGCAACTTAAGCCCCGTGCGCAAATCCTGATAGCCCCCTACGGAACACGCAAAGCCATTCCGGACGACGCATACGTTCGCCAACTGGAAGCAATGGACGTGGATATCGTCGCGTACCAGGATGAAGTGGGCGTGCGCAAATCGAAGGTGACTGAAACTTCGGCATTTTATGAGGGCCTGCGCAGGGCGCATGATCGCGCGCAGCGGGCGAAGATATGGGCGGATATCGAGCTATTCCAATTTGAAGGCGAAGTGTATAACAGCGCTCTCCTGCCGGCTCCCTTTAGCCGCGTGCAGAAACAGATTGAAGCGGTCTCGCCCTGGGTTGATAAGATTCTCGGCTATCAATATCAGGGCATGATGAACAAGCCAGGCTCGGAGGCATTCGCTGGCTCGCCAACTTCTACCAAGCTCTACACTGACTACATGAGCTGGCGGAAAGCTCAGAAGTTCGTATGATCCACAGTGTCGTGAGGGAGGCCCGAGGCAGTCCCCCGGCCGAGATCCGCTATATTCCTGGTGATTCAGATCACATAGGATGATAGTGAGCCAATACTTCTTTGAGCAGCGGCCACCTTGATTCATAGCCCTGTGCCTGAGATGGCCTCCCATCTCCCGATTTCACGGCAACTATGGAGGTTCACGGAGCGGCCCTGGACCTCAGCGCCGTGCGGCGTTGTGGCTCTATATTAATAACGAGATCTCTTCGCGGTGGAAAATGACAACGGGTTGGGCAACGGGTTGGGGATGACCGTCGAACTGACTGTAAGTTATTGAAAATAATGGTAGGCACGATTGGATTCGAACCAACGACCTCTTCCGTGTCAAGGAAGCGCTCTAACCAACTGAGCTACGCGCCTGCGCAAACTATAGACGTAGTTTAGCAGGATCGGCAGGGAGCGCAAAGACGCCCCCCAGGGCCGCCCGCTGAGCCCAAATCTCCCACCTGCTGCAGCGGCCCATCCGAGCCAATGCTGTACTATCGTTGACGAGCCGCTAACTCCCGCCTCTGTGGCTGCGCGCCTCCCTCGCTCGCGCAGACCGCGGCCCGGTCGCGCGCTGTGCGGCAAAGGCCTCGCCCAGGGAGGCGGCCCCGATCTACGATGAGCGATCCAAATCACCGGCCCAATCCTCTCCGCACCGCCCCCAATCTGCTCACGCTGCTGCGCATCTGCATGGCTCCGTTTCTGGTTGCGGCTATTCTCGGCGGGCACTACGCGGTGGGCTTCTGGCTCTTCATCGGTGCCGGACTGACAGATGCGCTCGATGGTCTGCTGGCTCGCTGGCTCCACCAGCGCTCCGTGCTCGGCCATTATCTTGATCCCGTGGCCGACAAGCTGCTGCTCAGCACGCTCTTCCTGGTGCTGCTCCACAAAGGCCTCATGCCCATGACCGTCACGGTGCTGGTCTTTGGCCGCGATGTAGGCATCCTGCTGGTGGCCGCTATTCTCTACGCGGCGGTAGGGCGTCGCGAGTTCCCGCCCAGTATCGTCGGCAAGGCCAACACCCTGGTCCAGGTGGGCGCCGTCGCCGCCGTTTTGCTGCACCAACTGATTACCGACGCCTGGGTCCGTGACCTGCGCGCCTTCATGCTCACCGCGACCATGGTCCTCACCGTAGCCTCGGGCCTGCACTATGCGTGGCTGGTTTCCCGGCGCGGCGCGAGCTCGCCCACCGGCACACACACCCGCTCGAACGGTCCCGGTACGGCCGTTTAGAGCCCGCGGACGCTAAGAATCGTCCGAGACGCTCTCGGTCTCGGCCGTATCCTCGATCTCCATGTCACGGAACTCTTCGGAATCAAACACTTCGCCACACTCTAGGCACTCGACGAACTCAGTGTCCTCGTGGCGGGAGACGATGCGTACCCGGGGATGTCGACAGGCGGTAACCATCTTCTTCAGGGACATTGGGCTAAAATTTGCCCTCTCTTTCCGCCCGATTGTAGCCGTCTTTGGGTCAATTTGAAATTGAATTTTGCGCCGAAATTTGCCAGCGTTTCCCACCTCGTGCGGCGCCTATCGGGCATTCCCCTGACTAGCCTTGTAAGGGCGACCAAATTAGTCGTATACTGAACGAGGACCGGAAGGGTCGGATATTTGTGCTCAAGCTCACCAAAAAGGCGGATTACGGGTTGATGGCCCTCAAGTACCTGGCCGAACACCCCGAGACGCCGGCGCTTAGCGCCAAGGATGTGGCCGACGCTTACGGAATTCCGGCGCAGCTCTTGGCCAAGATTTTGCAGCGGCTTACCAAGACCGGGCTGCTGCGATCGCAGGCCGGCATCAACGGCGGCTATGCCCTGGCCCGTGACGCGCGCCAGATCTCGGCCTACGAGGTGATTCTGGCCATCGACGGACCGTTCTTCATCACCTCCTGCACCAAGGGGGCGCATGGCTGCGAGCTGACCCCGAGTTGCACCATCAAGGAGCCGCTGGCGCGGGTCAATGAGACCATCGCCGGCGTGTTGAAGAGCATCAGCATTCACGACCTGGTCGAGCAGGAGCACCCGCCCCAGGGCGGCGACAAAAAGGGTTTGGTTTCACTCACGGTTTGAGACGAAGCGGAGAGACGACGATGGCAACAGTTACGAGCCAAGTGGAAGTTCCGGCGGGGGTCACACTGCCGATTTATATGGATAATCACGCCACCAGCCCACTCGATCCCCGGGTGCTGGAGGCGATGATGCCGTTCTTCACCAACAAGTTCGGCAACGCCGCCAGCCGCAACCACTCCTTCGGGTGGGAGGCGGAGCAGGCGGTCGAGACTGCGCGCGAGCAGATTGCCAAACTCATCGGCGCCAGCGCCAAGGAGATCATCTTCACCTCCGGCGCCACCGAGAGCGATAACCTCGCCATCAAGGGCATCGCGGAGATGTACCGCGAGCGCGGCAATCACATCATCACCCAGGTCACCGAGCACAAGGCGGTGCTCGATACCTGCAAGCGCCTGGAGAAGTACGGCTATCGCGTCACCTATCTGCCCGTGAAGGCCGACGGCTTGATCGATCTCGAAGACCTCAAGCGGGCCATCGACGACAAGACCATCCTCGTGACCATCATGGCCGCCAACAACGAGATTGGCGTCATCCAGCCGGTCCGCGAAATCGGCAAGATCTGCCACGAGAAGGGCGTCATCTTCCATACCGACGCGGTCCAGATCATCGGCAAGGCGCCGTTCAACGTGATCCAGGACAACGTCGATGTGGCTTCGCTCTCCGGCCACAAGATCTACGGCCCCAAGGGCGTGGGCGCTCTTTACGTGCGCCGGCGTAACCCGCGCGTGCAGATCGCAGCCCAGATTGACGGCGGCGGCCACGAGCGCGGCATGCGTTCCGGCACGCTCAACGTGCCCGGCATCGTGGGTATGGGCAAGGCCTGCGAGATCGCCATGCAGGAGATGGACACCGAAGCAGCCTATCTGCGCGGCCTGCGCGACCGCCTGAAAGAGAAGCTGGAGTCGGCGCTCGACTACGTGCACGTGAACGGCTCGTGGGAACATCGCCTGCCCGGCAATCTGAACATGAGCTTTGTGTACGTGGAAGGCGAGTCGCTGCTCATGGGCATCAACGACGTCGCCGTTTCCAGCGGTTCGGCCTGCACCTCGGCCACACTGGAACCCTCGTATGTGCTGAAGGCGCTCGGGCTCGGCGACGATGTCGCGCACAGCTCCATCCGCTTCGGCTTGGGCCGCTTCAACACCCAGGCAGAGGTGGACTACGTGGCGGCCAAGGTGATCGATATCGTGAAAAAGCTGCGCGAGCTGTCGCCGCTTTACGAGATGGTGAAAGAAGGCATTGACCTGACCAAGATCGAGTGGCAGGCCCATTAAAGACCAGGGATAGGGGCAGGGATCCGCAAATGCGTCCTTGCGAGTGGTCTGAGGCATCGAACTACCGAAGACCAAACCCTGAACCCCGAAACGTGATGACGCGGCTTCCCCGCGAAGGAGAGACGGAACATGGCATATAGCGACAAGGTTGTGGATCACTACAACAACCCGCGCAACGTGGGCACCCTCGACAAGAGTTCGCAGGAGGTCGGCACTGGCCTGGTCGGCGCCCCCGAGTGCGGCGACGTGATGCGCCTGCAGATCAAGGTCAACCCCGAGACCCAGGTCATCGAGGAGGCCAAGTTCAAGACCTTTGGCTGCGGTTCGGCCATCGCCAGCTCCTCGCTGGCCACCGAGTGGATCAAGGGGCGCACCGTTGAAGATGCGCTGGCCATCAAGAACACCGACATCGTCAAGGAACTCGCGCTGCCTCCGGTGAAGATCCACTGCTCGGTGCTGGCCGAGGATGCCATTCGCGCCGCCATCGGCGACTGGAAGAAAAAGAATGGCGTGGCCGAGAATGCCCCGGCTGCAGTCGAGAGCGCGAAGTAAGCCATCGAACGCAGCCCGTTAGGGCGCTTGCACATCGGGGGCGGGCTTGAGCCCGTGCCCCCGCAGGAACACGGAAGAACGATTATGACCAACATCGTCACAATTGGAGCCAAGCCGGCGGAAGGCGCCATTGCAGGGCAGCCCGGCATCGCGCCTCCCGGGCCGCCCAAGCAGGGTCTGCAGGTGACGGACCGCGCCATCGCCAAGATTCGCTCCGCCATGGTCAAGGAAGGCATCTCCCCTGAAGAGGGCGGGCTGCGCCTGGGCGTGAAGGGCGGCGGTTGCTCGGGCCTGTCCTACTCCATCACCTTCGATACCCATCCCCGCGAGCGCGACCGCATTTACAACTTCGACGGAGTGCGCGTGTTTGTCGATCCCAAGTCGTTCGTCTATCTGCACGGCATGACCCTCGACTACGAGGAGACCCTCATGCGCCAGGGCTTCAACTTCGTCAATCCGAACTCCTCGCGCTCCTGCGGCTGCGGTTCATCCTTCACGGTGTAGGAACCACGAGAGCTCAAGGGACGCAATCATGCTGAAGATCGTCGATTCCGCTGTTCCCGTCGCCTGCTGGTCCTGCTCCGTTGCCCGCAACGCCTCCACCCTCTTCTGTCCCAACTGCAGCAAGATCCAGCCGCCGGCGACGGGCGACTACTTCGCTGTCTTTGGGCTCCAGCCGCGCCTCAACCTCGACCTCGACGCTCTGGAGCGCGAGTTTCACCGCCTCAGCCGCCGTCTGCATCCGGATCGCTTTGCCCGCGCCAGCGACAGCGAGAAGGAGTGGAGCCTGGCCGATACCGCTCTGCTCAACGATGCCTATCGCACGCTCAAAGATCCGCTCAAGCGCACCGAGTACGTCCTCAAGCTGCACGGCGCTGAAATCGGCGAGGAGCACAGCGGCAACCGCCAGGATCCATCCCGCGCGCCCGCTGACCTGCTGGAAGAGGTCTTCGAGCTGAACATGCAGCTCGAAGAGATGCGCATGGCCCGCCAGATGGGCGACGACGACCCCGAAGCGGCCAAAAGCCTCAGCGAGGCAAAGCAAAAGTTTGAAGGCCTGCTCGAAGAAGTGGACCGCGACCTGCGCGTCCAGTGGACCGCGTGGGAAGAGGGCGGCGACGCCCAGCGGCAGGCCGCGCAAAAGCAGATGGTGGCCCTGCTCGACCGCCGCCGCTATCTCCGTAACCTGGTCCGCGATGTGACCGAGACGCTTGGAGCTTAACGAGAAATGCCGCAAGCACCTGTAGTCGGAATCGATCTGGGAACCACGAACTCCCTGGTCGCTTACATGGAAGGCGACAAGCCGGTGGTGATCCCCGGCGTGGATGGCTCGAACCTGGTGCCCTCCGTGGTGGCGCTCGACCCCATCCCCGCCAATGGCGGCCGCCCCACCGTAACGGTGGGCAATAGCGCCCGCAAGTCCCTCATCGAGAACCCGGGGCGTGTCATCTACTCCGTGAAGCGGCTGATGGGCCGCGGCCTCGAGGAAGTCAAGAATGAGTTGAGGTTCTTCCCCTTCCGCCTGGCCGACGATGTGGAGGCCGGCGAAGTGCCGCGCCTGCAGATCGGCGAACTCCGCTTTACCCCGCCGGAGATCTCCGCCTACGTGCTGCGCCAGCTCAAGCGCAACGCGGAGCGCTTCTTCGGCGTGCCCGTCAACCAAGCCGTCATCACCGTGCCCGCCTACTTCAACGACGCGCAGCGTCAGGCGACTAAGGACGCGGGCCGCATGGCCGGTCTCGAGGTTCTGCGCCTGGTCAACGAGCCCACCGCCGCTTCGCTGGCCTACGGTCTCGATCGCGCCAAGGAAGGCACCATCGCCGTCTACGATCTCGGCGGCGGCACCTTCGATATCTCCATCCTCAAGCTGCGCGACGGCATCTTCGAGGTGCAGTCCACCAATGGCGACACCCATCTCGGCGGCGACGATATCGATAATCTGCTGCTGACCATTGCCCTCGACGAGATTCATGCCGAGCACGGCGTGGATCTGCGCGCCCATCCCGGCGCCGTGCAGGCCCTGCGCAAGGCGGCCATCGATGCCAAGGTCCGCCTCTCCGGTGATCAGTCGGCCTACTTCGATATTGAGCTGCCCAACGGCGACCGCTATCAGCGCGAGATTCCGCGCAATGTCTTCGAGGTGATGATCGAGCCGATTCTCGAGCGCACCGCCGGCCCCTGCAAGCAGGCCATCGCGGATGCCGGCCTCACCCCCGAGCAGATTGACGAAGTCGTCTTGGTCGGCGGCTCCACGCGTATCCCCGCGGTGCGCCAGCTTGTGGACCGGCTCTTCAAGCTGGGCGAGCGCGGCAAAAAACCGCACACCGACCTCAACCCCGATGAAGTGGTCGCCCTGGGCGCCGCCGTGCAGGCCGGCATTCTGGCTGACTCGTCGGAGAAGACCCGCGACCTGCTGCTGCTCGACGTCACTCCGCTCTCGCTGGGCATTGAGGCCCTGGGCGGCGTGGTGGCCAAGATCATCCAGCGCAACTCCACCATTCCCGCTTCGGCCGTGGAGTACTTCACCACCGGTGTCGACGGCCAGACCAACGTCGCCATTCACGTGGTGCAGGGCGAGCGTGAGCTGGCAAGCGACTGCCGCTCGCTGGCTCGCTTCGACCTCAAGGGCATTCCCCCCATGTCGGCCGGCCTGCCCCGCATTGAAGTCAAGTTCCTCATCGATGCCGACGGCATTCTGCAAGTGACCGCGCGCGAGCAGCGCTCCGGCAAAGAGGCGCAGATCGAAGTAAAGCCGACCTACGGACTCACCGACGAACAGGTCGAGAACATGATCATCGACTCCTACGACCACGCCGAGGAGGATTTCGCCAACCGCCTGCTGATCGAGGCGCGCAACGAGGCCGACAACATCCTCCGCGCCGTCGAGCATGCCCCGCAGAACCCCGCGTGGATGCAGTTGACCGTCGAGGAGCGCAGCGCAATCGCCACCGCCCGCGAGCGCCTCATCGAGGCCAGGCAGGGCACCGACGTGACTGCCATCAGCCAGGCCGTGGTCGCCCTCGATCAAACCACGCGCCGTTTCGCCGAGATGATGATGGACGCGGCCGTAACCACCGCCATCCGCGGCAAGACCATGGACGCGGCCGGCAACGAGCTCGACGACAAGGTGACCGCGCCCCATCCCATGGCCGCGGCGGAGTTCAAATAGGCAGCGCTCACCCGGCGAGCATCGCTAAAGGAAAGACTATGACCGAGACCAACAAAAACATTCCCGCCGACAAGCTGGTGCGTGTCACCTTTGAACCCGAGGGACGCACGGTGGAGTTTGAGTTCGGCACCATGCCCTATGACCGCCACGGCAAGCCCATGTCGTTTCTCGACGTGGCCGAGAACTTCAACATCTTTCTCGATCACGCCTGCGGCGGCTCCTGCGCCTGCACCACCTGTCACGTGTGGGTCAAGGAGGGCGCCGAAGGCGTCTCCGAAGCCGACGACGACGAGCTCGACCGCCTGGATCAGGCCGCGGACGTGCAGCTCAACTCCCGGCTCGGATGCCAGGCCGTCATCACCAAGCCCGGCAACTACGTGGTCGAGATTCCCAAGTGGAATCGCAACTACGTCTCGGAAGGCAAGCCCCTGGCTCTCGCCGACCAAAAGTAACCTTCACCTCAGCACCCGCCACAAAACCTCGGGTGCCCCCGGTCCCGATTCTGGGACCGGGGAAAGACTGACCCTCAACACGGCCGGGTGCCCCAGGTCCGGATTTTCGGACCTGGGAGAGATCGAATCTTGACCCAGCAAGGAGAGCCGCAATGCCGCAGGAGATTCACTGGACCGACGCCGAAGAGATCGGCATTCGCCTGCAGGAAAAGTTCCCCGACCTCGATCCCCTGACGGTGCGCTTCACTGACCTGCACCGCTACGTCACCGAGTTGCAGGGCTTCGCGGACGATCCCTCCAAGTCGAATGAAGCCCGGCTCGAGGCCATCCAGATGGCCTGGCATGAAGAGTTCGAGGACGCCAAGGGCTAATCCATAATCGCTGCACGTCGCTGGGTGCGGCGCGGCTCAATGCGAGTTGACGAAGATGTCGGGCGGCACCAGAGCCGGCGCCGGCATGCCGTCCAGAATCACCGAGCTCTCTTCGAAGACATGCAAGCCCGCCTCGTCGGCGGCCTGCGCCATCCAGCACACCACGCCTTTCTTCAACAGCGTGCAGGCAATTTCCACCGTATACCGCGGCGCCGTCTTCCCCTTGGGCAGCGCCCGCGCCCGCTCAATCCACATCTTGTGTCCGGCCACCGTGTAGGAGGCCTCGATCGGGCTGGAGATGTCGAAGGCCTGTTTCAGCCCCTCGGCGGCTCCGGAGCCGAAGCCCGGCAGGTCGCGGTTGGTCAGCGTCTGCCCATAGCAATCAAACGGCAATGCATCCACAACCACAACGCTGGGCGGCGTGCCATGCCGCGCTGTCAGAACCACCTGCAAACAGCCAATCCCCTTCTTCTCCTCCGCATCCGGCGTCTGCTGCGCCGCCTTTTTCTCCTCGGAAGAGGTGGACAGTCCCGGCGTGGTCACAATCTGCCAATCGTCCGGCAGCACATACTGAAAACCAAGCCCATGGGCGTCGGTTGGAGCATGGGCAGCGGGTGGGGGTGCTGCGGCCTGCGGCGGCACCGGCGTCGCCATCAGGATCAGCAACGCAGAAAGAGAGGGGAGATGCATGCCAGGTTGGCTCCTCGAGTTCGCTGCTATCCGACGCTCAAAGATCTTCGGGTTTCAGTCCTGTGCGCTTGGCGATCTTAGCAAGCATAACCGGCCCAATCTCTTCATGATCGTGAAAGGCCCACGTGTATTCGTATGCGTAATCAGGATTTTCCAGTTGCCTGTGCGAGCCGCTGCTGCTGATGCGCGGCTTTTCGCGCCATCCGATCCGCAACAATGCCCGGTAAACCCTCTTGGCACTCGTGGATGGGAACTTGCTCATGCCCGTAATCGATCACGAGACAACATGGGATGCAACGCGACTAGGCAACGGCAAACCGCACCTGCTCAGGCGCGGTCTTTTCAACCTCGATCTTGTCCGCCACGACACGCAAAGCCAGAGCTTCGACCTTGGACTGTGCCTCTTCCTTCGTTGCGCCGTAGGCCAGCACCCCGGGCAGGCTCTCGATCTCCGCAACCCACCTGCCATCGTCTTCACGATCAAAATCAATCCTGAAATCCATACGGCCACCTCGGGCGGTAGTTGGGAGCCCCGTACTGCCGATTCTACGCGTTTCCGCCTACTTCCGTTTCCAGCGTACCCCATCCTTGGAGTCTTCGAGCACCACCCCTTTGGATGCGAGCTGGTTGCGGATCTCGTCGGCACGGGCGAAGTTACGCTGCCTTTTAGCCTGCGTGCGCTCCGCCACCAGCGTCTCAATCGCCTCATCCGACAAGTGCGCAGCGGCGAGCACGCCCTCGTCGATCAGGTCCATCCGACCTGATGCCTGCGCCCAATCCAGGGCGCGGCGGGTGCATTCGCGATCATCGTCGCGGATCACATCGAAAACGGCATCAAAATCAGCCAAAACAGCGAGGGCGGCGCGAGCGTCCGATTCAAAAAGTCTTCCCGAATCCGCAATGGTATTTATCTTCCGGACCATTTCGAAAACTGCTGCACGAGCTTCTGCTGTATTCAGGTCGTTTGACAGAGCGTTAAAGAAATCGCTCTTCGCGGTCGCTATGATCTGCGAAATCTCTTCGTCTGCACCAACACTTCCACGCATGGCGCTCTTCGGCCATGCTGTATTCTTCAGCCGCTCGTGGAAGGTGCGCAGCCGGTTGATCGCGCTGGTGGCCTCGGTAAGGCCGTCGAAGGTGAAGTTGAGCTGGTGCCGGTAGGGAACCGAGATCAGCGCCAGGCGGATCGCCGAAGCCTTGTAGCCCTTCAGCAGCAGGTCGCGCAGCGTGAAGAAGTTGCCCTCGCTCTTCGACATCTTCTTGCCTTCCACCAGCAGAAAGCGCACGTGCATCCAGTGCCGCGCGAAGGGCTTGTGCGTGGCCGTCTCGCTCTGTGCGATCTCGTTCTCGTGGTGCGGGAACATCAGGTCTTCGCCGCCCGCATGCAGGTCGAAGCTCTCCCCCAGGTACTCCATCGACATCGCCGAGCACTCCAGGTGCCAGCCCGGCCGCCCCCGGCCGATCGCCGTATCCCAGGCCATCTCCCCGGGCTTGGCCGACTTCCACACCGCAAAATCGCGCGCCGAATCCTTCTCGTACTCGTCCACGTCCACCCGCGCGCCATCTTCCATGCCGCTCAGGTCCTTCTTGCTCAGCTTGCCGTAACTGGGAAAGGCGGAAAGCCGGAAGTACCAGCTCCCGTCCTCGGTCTTGTAGGCCGCGCCGGCGGCTTCCAGCTTCTGCACCAGCTCCACCATCTTGCCGATGTGCTCGGTGGCGTGCGGCAGCACCTCCGGCCGCTCCACCTTCAGCGCGTCCAGGTCCTCAAAGAAGGCCTGCTCGTACTTGGCCGTGTACGCGCCGATCGCCATGCCCGCCGCCGCGGCGTTGCGGATGATCTTGTCGTCCACGTCGGTGATGTTCATGACGTGGCGCACCGGCACCCCGGTCAGCCGCAGGAAGCGGCGCAGCACATCCACTTCAAGAAACGTCCGGAAGTTGCCGATGTGGCCGTAGTCGTAGACCGTGGGCCCGCAGGCGTACATGCGCAGCACGCCACCCTCCGAAGGGGTAAGCGGCTCGACTTGTCCGGTGAGGGTGTTAAAAAGACGAAGCGTCATTGCTCGCAAAAAGTGCTCAACTTCCCCGAAATGTGCACCTTCTGATTCTAACAAGCGAAAGCATTACCGCCGGCTGCCCTCGCTTTTGGACACCTGGGAAAGGCACAACCCAAGACGAAACGGAACTTCTCGTCCATTTCACTGCTCGTTTTCCAGACCATGACGACGTTGTACCTGTCGCCACGTCTCGCTCGGCAGTGTCAGACATGTGCCCGGTTCATTCTGTCAGGCATGTGCCCGGTCCGTACCCCCCCAGAGGCCAGCACCCCCTCCCCTACGCCTGCAAAGAAGTTCGCCGGAATCAAGGGGTTGCAGTGGCCCATGCCGCGCAAGTTCGTGAATCCTGGGGGTTTGTTTACAAGTGCGTTCATTTCAGCAAGTTGCGGACCTGTCCGGCCATGCTGGGGGCACGGGAGGTTCGGCAGAGAGCAGGGACAGGGCCGGCTGAGGCTCGGAAGCACCACCCTGCAATGAGTATGCACAAAACCGGGAAATTCCTCGCGAGCGGTGGGAGATCGCAGCGGGAGCGGTGAACCTTGGGCGGGACAGGTGTTCTTTTTCCCCGGTCCCCAAAAGCGAGGGACCGGGCACGGTCACTTGTGCTTTGAAAAAGGTTGGGGAGCAGGGCCACCTGCCTGGGCATTAGCCGCGAGGAAAGTCATCTCCGGTTTGCCGGTTAACCAGGCCCTTGGCGGCTATTCGACCAAGATCTATTAATCTCGCTCATTGCGAGCTGACAAGCCCAGAGATGTGAAAGGTGCAGTTGCGTAAGGGTAGCGTCGGGAAAGCCAATGGTACGCGAAAAGCATTCCGAAGAAATTGAGCTGAAAAACGCTTTCAACCCCCCTCTGGTCCGTGATCCAACAACCCAGCCAGGCCACTAAGGCACCAAACGTGGCGTAGATAACAGGTATCCTCCACGCTCGAACATCGTGCCTGCCGAATCGGGCCGGGATATAAAGACCGAGCCACATTAGCCACGCGATTGAGCCGAGTGCAATTTGCAACCACTTGTTCGCCAGCATTAGCTGATTGTGACGTAGGAGTTATGACCGGTGCAAGGAAAAAACCTCGCGATGAGCGTTACAACCGGCGAGTGGTCACGATCTCAAGGGATAATTATTCAACTGAGGATGCCCCTCGCTTTTGGGGGCCGGGGGACGGATATCTTCGGTCCCGTTCTTGATAGCCGCAACGATATAACTCCCTATGTTGGCAAGTGACCGGAAAGCCGTGCAAATATTTCGAAAGGATAAACTTAGGCGCCCATCAGCGGCGGCGCGCCCGGTTGGTCGGCAATGCTGACCTTACACAAA
>DAIDLI010000081.1 GCA_027449545.1 Acidobacteriaceae bacterium
CAACCCCACTACGATCTCGCGGCGGAGTTCGGCGGTTATATTCCGCGCTTCCGGGACAAGATCTTCTTCTTCGGCGCCTTCAATCCGACGCTCGATCAGACCATGGCCTTCGCCAACCCCTTCTTCCCGTATGCTCCCATCATCGACCACGGGCCCTTCGCCTACAGCAACACGGCGCGGAGCTGGGCGGGCAAGCTGAACCTCAATCTGAACTCCAAGATTCAGATCGAGGCGGCCAGCTTCGGTGATCCGTCGCGGCACAACTCCGTTCCCACGACTCTGGCCACCACCAACATCCAGTCGGCCCTGAGCAGCTGGTACTACGGCACCCGCGATTCGCTGATCCGCTTCACCTTCACGCTGACTCCGACCTGGGTCGCCGATGCTTCCTACACCTACAACTACGACCACTTCATGGAAATTCCCTCAGTCAACCAATATCAGATCTCGGATCAGTCGCTCCAGGTATCGGGCGCGGGCGGAGCGGTGAACACCGGCTTCGGCGCGTACGCGCCTTCGCGCGAGGGCACCTACAGCCTGCTCTTCAACACCCAGAAGACGGTGCACTTCCTGGGCGAGCATGCGCTGTCGGTGGGTTACAGCTACGACCACACCAAGTTCCTCTATCAGCCTTCGCGGTCTGGTCCGCTGTTTACCATTCCCACAGCGAATGCGGAAGGCACGGCTCTGAACTCGCTGTTCACGAACATCCCGGCGGGTACGGTGGGCGCCAAGACCAACGCCCAGTTTACGGTCACGGCCATCAATAAGTTGGACTTGGGCGACAATACCTGTTCGCTTTGTCCGGTGTGGAATGGCATGCGCGTCTTCGCATCCCAGCTTCGCGGTACCTATGTGGGCCTGAACGTGAACTCCATTGGCCGCTACCATGCCGCCTACGGCGACGACACCTGGGCCATGAACCGTTTCATCACCATCAACGGCGGCGTGCGCTGGGAGCAGCAGCGCATCGGCGGCACCGTCATGAACTACGCCTTCACCGGCAACTGGTCGCCGCGCCTGGGCATCAACGTCGATCCCTTTGGCGATCGCAAGGGCAAGGTCTTCCTGAACTATGGCCGCAACTTCTGGGCCATGCCGCTGGATGCAGCCAACCGGCAACTGGGCAACGAGCAGGACGATACCGGCTACTCCTTCGCTCCGGAGATTCAGAACAATGCCCTGGTTATCATCCCTGACAACGCGCACAACCTGAACGGCATGAATCGATCGACGGACCCGGCGACTGGAGCCGTTACGAAATTCGGTGGCCCGAACTTCGGTTCTTCAACGGGTGAGGGAATCATCCCCGGCACCAAGTCCGAGTATGAAAACGAGTGGGTGTTTGGGTTCGAGCGCGAGATCAAGGCCGGGTTGGTCTTCAAGATGCGTTACATCGACCGGCGCCTCGATCGCATCATTGAGGACATCGGGTCATGGTCGCCGGAGGGCTCTACCGTCGGCGTTAACTATGTTGGCGGCATCGCCAATCCCACGGCCAATACCGATATCGCTGTGAACGAGCAGGAAGTGACCTACACCCAGGCGCAATGGAATGCGGCCAACCCCAACGCCGGCAAGGCCTTATGGCTGACCGACCAAAATCCCTATAAGCCGCCGGTGCCCGGCTGCACCGAAGGCAACGACACCTACTTCGCGGTTGGCGGCATCTGGGTCGACGGCAACAACACGCCGCTTGGCGGCGCCTGCTTCCTGAACCTGGCCACCATGGACGCGGGTCCGGGCGACGGCAAGCCGGACGGCTTCGCCAATCCGCAGCGCAAGTACCAGGCCCTGGAAGTCGAGTTCAACAAGCGCTACAGCAACCACTGGCTGGCGGTGGTGAACTTCCGCTTTGCCAACCTGTGGGGCAACTACGAGGGCGCCTACCGCAACGACAACGGCCAGTCGGACCCCGGCATCAGTTCCTTGTTCGATTTCACCGCCGGCAAACTGAACCTGCTGGGCGACCAGTTCCGTCCCGGCTACCTGAGCACCGACCGCCGCGTGGTCAGCAACATGTACCTGAGCTACACGGTGGGCGAAGACAGCCCGGGCATCCACTTCCTGAAGGGCCTGACCACCGGTCTCGGACTCCGCGGCCAGTCGGGCATTCCGCTCAGCTACCTGGGCGATCACCCTGCCTACTGGAACCAGGGCGAGGTGCCGATTGGCGGCCGTGGCGCCGCGGGCCGCAGCCCGGCAGCGGTGCAACTCGACCTCAAGGGCGAGTACTCCATTCCGCTGTGGAAAGAGGGCCGGGTGCTGAAGTTGGCTCTGGATGCCATGAACGTGACCAACTCGCAGCCCATCTCCAGCAAGGTCCAGTACACCCAGCAGCCCGCCACCGGGTATCCGGTGATCGGCAACACGCCTAACCTCAACCGCGACTACGGACGGCCGACCGCGTTCCAGGGACCGTTCTATGCCCGCGGCACCATCCGACTGGAGTTCTAACCGTCACCAACCGGGCGGGGAGAGAGCTGCGCTCTCTCCCCTCTCGTCTTCTATTTGGAGTACCGCTGTTTGAAATCGACACTCTCTCGCGCTCTCGTCGGATTTCTGCTTCTGGCTTGTCTTGCCCCGCTCGTGCACGCCGCAAATCGCGCCCGGGACCTCCCCGCGCGTTACCGGCACTGGCTGGATGCGGAGGTTAGCTACATTATTGATAGCCATGAGCGGAAGGAATTCCTCTCGCTCACCAGCGATGCACAGCGTGACAGCTTCATCGAGGCCTTCTGGCGGGTGCGCAATCCCGACCCCGGCTCCCCGTCCAACAGTTATAAGGATGAGCACTACCGCCGTCTGGCCTATGCCAACGAGCACTACGGCCACTTCGGGATTCAGGACGGCTGGCGCAGCGACCGCGGGCACATCTACATCATCCTCGGCGCTCCCAAGCAGATCGTCACCTATCCCTCGGCGCGCAACGTGCGGCCGCTGGAGATCTGGTTTTACCAGTCCCCTACGTCGGTGCTGCCGCCCTACTTCAGCCTTCTCTTCTTCAAGCCCAGCATCGGCGAGGACTACAAGCTCTACTCGCCCAACACGGACGGCCCGGCGCACCTTGTGTCCACCCTGGAGGCGCTGAACGATCAGGACCGGAGCCTGAAGATCCTGCGCAAATCGCTCGGCGATGAGGTGGCGCGCACGGCGGTCACGCTGCTTCCCACCGGCCCGGCGGACCTGGACAAATTCGAGCCCGGCCTGACCTCCGACATGCTGCTGAGCAGCATCGAAGGGCTACCCGATAATCCCCTGACCCAGGAGCTGCTCAACGACCGCCGTCTGCGCGAGCGGGTCACCACCAGCATCTACCTGGGCGGTCACGAGGCCGAGATCTCCTATGCCGCCTACCGCGACGAGCGCGGCCGGATGACCCTCAGCTACCTGATGGCCATGCAGGTTGCCGATCCCCGGCTGGTGGGCACGCGCCCCAGCGGCTCCAACTACTACGACGTCACGCTGCGCACCAACGTGCGGACCGCCGCGGGCAAACAGGTCTACGTGCAGGAAGACCGGATGACCGGGGAGCTGACGGCCGCCGCCGCCGAGGCGGCGCGCAAGAAGCGCTTTGGCGCGGAGGCCCGCCTGCCGCTGGCGCCCGGCACCTATATCGTCGAGGCCACCCTCACCAACAACGTCAACCAGGTGGCCACCAAGCAGCAGGACACCGTGACGGTTCCCGCCGCGAACCCGGATCGCATCGGAATCGCAGGGCTGCTGGCCTACGGAGAGCCGGCAGGCGTGCCCGACCCCCAGGGCGTGCTGCCCTTCAGCGCCTCGCATATGCGGTTTGCCCCGCGCGGGGCCCAGAACGTCTTTATCCGCCAGGGCGAGAAGCTGCCGCTGGTCTTTCAGTTGTGGCTCAATCCCGCGGCGGGGACCTCCTCCACAGACAAGGTCCGCCTCCATTACCTCTTCGGGTCGGTGGCCGCCATGCGCGCCGATCCTACCCGCGACGACGAGGAGATCGAGGCCGGCAACCGCGACAAGGCCGGCGATCTGGTCACCGGACACACGCTCGACACCTCCGCGCTGCCCGCGGGCAGCTATCAGGTAGTGATCAGCGCCACCCGCGAAGGCGACGTCCATACCGCCTACGCCACGCTCAACCTGCACGTTTCGCCGGAGGAGGGATTCACCGACCTGTGGACCGCCTACGGGCCGGCGCAGGAGGGCGGCGAGGCAGTCGATGACCTCAAGCGGGGTCTCTCCGCCGAGGCACAGGGCGAGGACGCCGCGGCGCTCGGCTCCTATCGCCTGGCGCTCACGGAAGGCTCCGGCGACCTGCGCGCCCTCCTGCATCTGGCGGCGCTGCTCCAGCGCAAGGGCATGAGCACCGACCTGGCAGCCCTGAGCCAGAATCCGGCGCTGGCTCAGACAGCCGCCCCTCCGGCGGTGCTGCTGGCCATTGCCTCGGCGCTCGAGGAGAACGGCGATCCCAAGGCAGCGGTGCGCCTGCTCGACGGCCAACTCAAGCTTCAGCCGCCCAACGCCGCGCTCTATGCGGCCCTGGCGAATGCCTGTGAGGACTCGGGCGACAGCCGCCGGGCCAGCGAACTGCGTGCGCGCGCCGCCAGCCTGAAGCCTTAGGGCCTGTTCACACTACGCGGACGGCGGCGCCGGGAGCCGACTTTTTTGAGTTCAAGAAGGAAGGAGCGACGCATACCGGGGTCCCTGCGGACGTTTTTTTGTCTGCGGGGTGGATACCGGGTGTCTGCTAGCGACGACCGACACAGAAATCGGGAAAATCGGCCCCGGCCCTTCGGGTTGCGGGGAAAATCGCCTCATCCTTTGTTGTCGTCCTCGCCTTGGAATCACCAAAGCCTTCGTCCTCCGCCTCGTCTGAGGCAATTTTCCCGCGCAACGCCATCCGATCGGGTAGTGTGAACAGGCCCTGGCCCGGCGGCCACGACATTCCCGGGAAAGATGCCCTCGAGGGGAGCGGATCCAGAAAGTCCTCGCCGGTTGCGAATTGGGTAGGTCTCCCTCTTTCCAAATTCCATATTTGGGAAGAGGCAATCTCTTTTCACGTAGATTTAAATACAGATTTTGGTATTTATCTGCGGTTAACCGATTCAGGCGGCGGACCACATCTCCGCAAATCCTTTCCTTTGTTGCTGTTTTCCGATTCTGGTGCGGCGGTTCCAGAATGGCACGCCTCATGCAATAGAAGAGGTCGGATTTCCTGTATTTGGCTTTCTACCTAGACAAAGTTCCCCGCACCCGAACGTTGGTCGGTTCGCTTTTGTCGTTGTACGTCACGTAAGACCTTGATTGAACAATCACACGATCTCCGCGTGCCAACGCCCTTACTCGAGGAGCCAACGGCGCGGAAGTCCTTGGAGGGGTTGCGATGCTATCTACGAGGAGAAGTACCAGGTTGATCTGGTGCGTGCTGGCGCTTTTCGCCATCACCTTCCTTCCCGCCTGTTTTGCCCAGGATGTCTCGGGCATGGCTGGTCAAGTTACCGATCAGTCCGGTGCTGCCGTTCCCAATGCCATGGTCACCTTGACCAATCCGTCCCTGGGCCTGAAATACACGGCGAAATCGGACGCTACCGGCTTCTACCGGTTTACGAATCTCCCCCCGGGCCAGGGCTATATTGCGACGTTTAGCGCTACGGGATTTGCGCAGTTGCAGGTCAAGAGCATTTATCTGACGGTCAACACTGTCCGCACGCAGAACGGCTCTTTGAGTGTCGGCTCGCAGGTCTCGACGGTCGAAGTGACCGCATCGAACGCGGTCGTTACGATCGACACGACAGATGCTCTGGTTGGCAACAATATCGATGTGCAGCAGCTCCAGAGCCTGCCGGTACAGCAGCGGAGTGATCCGCTCGCCCTGTTCGCGCTGCAGCCGGGCGCCACCGATACCGGCGCCGTCACGGGAGCGCGCGTGGACCAGAACAACGTTACCGTCGACGGTCTCGACGTGAACGACTTTGCCACCGGCGGCGCGTCGCAGGGCAACGCTGGCTCCGGTATCTCCACCACGCTCGGAACCATCGTCGGCCATGCGCCGGTGGACTCGGTGGAAGAGTTCAAGGGGGACGTAGCGGGTAACGATGCCACCTCCGGTCTGGCCGCAGGCGGCCAGTTTGCCCTGGTTACAAAGAGCGGCACCAACCACTTCCATGGCGACCTGAACGAATACCACCGCGATACCTCCCTGGTGGCGAATAGCTGGTTCAGCAACAACGCCGCCCCCATTGTTCCCCGTCAGCACTTCATTCACAACCAGTTCGGCGGCGCCCTCGGCGGCCCCATCCTGCACGACAAGCTGTTCTTCTTCTTCGATCTGAACGAATCCAGAATCGTTGCGGGATCGGTCGAAAACCGAGTTGTGCCGAGTCCTTCGCTGCGTGCCGGCAGCATCGCCTACTGCACGGATGCGGCTTGCGATACCACCAACACGTTGACGATGGCGCAGGTTAGCTCCTACGACCCCGCAGGCCTCGGCGTGGACCAGAACTGGCTGCAGTACATCGACAAGCGGTTTCCAACTCCCAACCTCAATTCCGGCGGCGATGGGCTGAATTCCCTCGGCTATGCGTTCAATGCGCCTGCGGATGACAACCTGGTCAACTACGTTACCCGAGTCGATTACACGCTGAACGACTCGATGAAGATGTTTGCCAAGTTCACCATCACCCGGGAGAACTCGATCAATCAGCCGAATCAGTTCCCCGGCGACCCGATCACCTCTCCGTTTATCGATCGCTCCTACGACTTCGTGGTCGGCCACACCTGGGTTCTTGGTCCAAACAAGACCAACAACCTGTACATCGGAGAGGTCGTCCAAAAGGTGGGTTTCCCTATCAATTACAACCCCACCGGTACGACCGCTTTCACGTTCGGCGACGGCGCTGACCAGGCCCTTACCTCCAATCCCTACATCTGGCCCTCTTCGCAGGCGCGCCGGGTCCCCATCGAACAGCTCGGCGACGACTTCACGATGATCAAGGGCAAGCACACCGTGCAGTTCGGCGGCAGGATTGAAGATATCCTGGCCCACAGCACCAATGTGGGCGACTACAACACTACCGAGATCGGTCTCGGCGGTCAGATTCTATCCCTTTGCGGTCCCTCAGTCGGCGCCTGCGGCGCGAATAATCCCAGCCTGCGCCCTTCCGATCTGAGCCTGGCCAACAAGTTCACCTGGGACGAACCCTTCGCCTTCCTGCTGGGCCGCATCGCCAGCATCTCCAGCGACTACAACTACAACGCTCAGGGCAACGTACTGCAACAGCTCACCGGCGATCAACGCTTCTATCGCTACTATCAGACCCAGTATTACTTCAGCGACTCCTGGAAGCTGCTGCCCAGCCTGACCATCAACTACGGGATCAACTACCAGTGGTTCTCGGTCCCCTATGAGACGCGCGGACTGGAGAGTGTGGAGCCCTTTACCTTTAACCAGTACTTTGGCGCCCGTGTGCAGCAAAGCACGCTGGGCGAGACCGGACCAGGCGCCGTGCCCCTCATCTCCTACCTGCTGGGTGGCAAGGCGAATGGAGCCAGCGCGCCGCCGCTCTATAAGCCCGAGTACAGAAACATCGCCCCGCGGGTGGGCTTTGTCTGGAATCCTGGCTTCGACAAGAAGATGGTCATCAATGGCAGCGCCGGCATTGTCTACGACCGGACCGTCATCAATGCCATTCAGTTCATCCAGGACGGCTATTCCTACCTCTTCCAGCAGACCAAGGGAAATTCCTACGGCATCCCTCACGATCCTTACGACTCGATCAAGAATGATGCGCGTCTGGATGCAAACAATCAGATCTCGACCGTGACATTGACTCCTCCCGCCACCCCGAAGCCGCCTTACCAGCCCTTCACCGGAGCCTATTGCGCAGCCGGAATCGCAGCGGGGACCTATTCGTACTCTCCCTGCGGCCTGCAGAACGGGCTGGCCTTCAACGCCACCATCGATCCTTCGCTGCAGACGCCATACAACATGATGTTCAACTTTGGCGTGCAGCGGGAGATGCCCTGGCACATGGTTCTCAAGGTCAACTATGTCGCCCGGCTCTCGCGCAAGCTGCTGGCCCAGGAAGACGCCAACCAGGTGCTTGAATTCCCGGATCCGCAGTCGGGAGAGCTCATGTCGCAGGCGTTTGCCTCCATCACCCAGCAAACCCGGCAAGGAGTCGCGCCGCAGAATCTGACCGTACAGCCTTGGTTTGAAAACGTCATCATCCCTGGGCTGGGGCAGCAACTTGGCTATTCCAGCAACACGGCGTTTATCGCATCGGCGGTCAGCGGCCTGGTCTACAACGGCGACTTTGGCGACTTTGTGGAAGCACTGTCGACGATCGTGCCGCCCAACGTTGGATCGGCCGCGCAGTTCTCTGAAAACACGTTCTACGATAACGCCGGTTTCTCCAACTACGATGGCCTGCTCTTCACTTTGCAGAAGAACATGTCCAACGGCTTGCATTTCGACTTCAACTACACCTGGTCACACTCCATCGACAACGTGTCGTTTTTCGCAAACTCGGCGGGTGATACGGGTATCGGCGGCATCGGCCTGGTTTGCGATGCCATCCGGCCGCGCGAATGCCGCGCCAGTTCCGATTTCGACGTCCGCAACTACATCACCACGGATGCCACCTACCAGCTGCCGTTCGGCAGGGGCAGGACGTTCCTGGCATCCGATCCTCGCTGGGTGGATGAACTCATCGGTAGCTGGGATATCAGCGGCATTGGCGAATGGCACGGCGGCTTCCCCTGGTCTGGCGCCTCCAATGCTTTTGTGGCCAGCTACTCCAACGATGCTCCTCCGATCTTCGTCGGCAACAATCGCGCAGCCATCAAGACCGGCGTGCACAAGCTGGCCGGCGGTGGCGTGAGTGAATTTAAGGATGCGTCCCTTGCCTCGCAGCAGTTCGAGGGGCCTGTGGGCTTCCAGATTGGGCCTCGCAACAGCTTCCGCGGCCCGAGCTTCTTCAACGCGGACCTTGGGTTGGCCAAAAACTTCCCGGTCTATGGTGAGGGCGTCAACCTCAAGTTCCGCGCCGATGCCTTCAATGCTCTTAACCACCCGAACTTCCAGAACCCGGCGGAGAACGCGTT
>DAIDLI010000082.1 GCA_027449545.1 Acidobacteriaceae bacterium
CCGGCCGATCGGCCAACAGAAAGAGAGTCCCGCGCACCGGCGAACGAGCGAGCGGAAACAGCTCCCGGAGGGAGCCCTCGAAAATAGCCCAGGACAAGGTCGCGCCAGAGCGCGGCCGCAGTCCTGGGAAACCGCACAAACCCGTCGTAAGCCCCGGAGGGGCGACGCAACCCCGCCACAAACCTCCAATCCGAGCCGGCCGATCGGCCAACAGAAAAGGTGACCACCCGCCATCCCGGAGTGTCTAATGGACAACAGCGGTCTTCCCCCCGCGCGAGGTCCATCATGCTCATCGGCAAACCGTCGGATATTCCGTCCTCGGAGATCACCTCGAAGTCTGCCTACCGGGAGTTCCTCAACCGCCGGCGCTTCCTCAAAGCCGCGGCCATCACCGGCGCATCCATGCTCGGCGCGGACCGCCTGGCCGAGGTGCTCGAACCCCGCACCCGCGCAGACGCCGCCGTCACCAAGCTGAAGACGGTCTACAGTCCGCTCACCACCACCGGCGAGCAGCTCACCAGCTACCAGGACATCACCACCTACAACAACTTCTACGAGTTCGGCGTGGACAAGGACCAGCCCGCCAAGAACGCCGGCGCGCTGCCTACCCGGCCCTGGTCGGTGAAGGTGGAGGGCCTGGTGGCCAAGCCGCGCACCTTTGACATCGAGGACCTGCTCAAGCTGCGCCCGCTCGAAGACCGCACCTACCGCCATCGCTGCGTCGAGGCCTGGAGCATGGTGATTCCCTGGGTCGGCTACTCGCTCTCCGAGTTCATCAAGCAGTGCCAGCCGCTCTCCAGCGCCAATTACGTGCAGTTCCTCTCCTACTACAACCGCGGCGTGGAACCATGGGCCACCCGCGAGACCGACATTCGCTGGCCCTACTCCGAAGGCCTGCGCATGGACGAGGCCATGAACGAGCTCGCCCTGCTCACCTTCGGCCTCTACGGCGAAACCCTGCCCAACCAGGACGGTGCACCGGTGCGCATCGTGCTGCCCTGGAAGTACGGCTTCAAATCCGCCAAATCGCTGGTCACCATCCGCTTTGTCAAGAAGATGCCGCACACCACCTGGAACGACGAATCCTCGTTCGAGTACGGCTTCTATGCCAACGTCAATCCCAACGTGCCGCACCCGCGCTGGAGCCAGGAGTACGAGCGCCGCATCGGCCTGCCCTTTTACGAGCAGCGCCGCAAGACGCTGATGTTCAACGGCTACACCGACCAGGTGGCCTATCTCTACAAAGGAATGGATCTCAGGAAGAACTTCTGAAGCTCGTCCGCGCAATCAGCCGAGTCGGCCATTGCACGCTGCCGGCTCGCTGACTTGCTGACCCGCTGACCTGCCACGCATGAATCGTAAAGCCCTCATCCTGCTCAAAACCGCCACCTGGATCGCCTGCCTCTCGCCCTTCCTGTGGCTGCTGTGGTGCGCCGCCACCAATACCCTCGGCCCCGATCCCACCAAGACCATCACCTTCACCACCGGCACGGCCACGCTGGAGATTCTGCTCATCTCGCTGGCCATCACCCCGGTGCGGCGGCTCTCCCCGCGCCTCGGCTGGCTCATCAAGTTCCGCCGCCTGCTCGGCCTCTTCGCCTTCTTCTACGCCTCGCTGCACCTGCTCACCTGGATGGGGCTCTACTGCGGCTTCCAGCCTGACGCCATGCTCGGCGACGTGGTCAAGCGCCGCTACGTGACCGCGGGCATGGCCGCCTGGGTGCTGATGCTGCCGCTGGCCGCAACCTCCACCAATTGGGCCATCCGCAAGATGGGCGGCAAAAAGTGGGCGCGCCTGCACCGCCTGGTGTACATCGCAGCGGTTGTGGGAATCATTCACTACTGGTGGCAGGTAAAGCCCGGCGTTCTCAAGCCCCTGGACGAGACGCTGATCCTGGCCGCGCTTCTGATCGCCCGCCCCGTTCAGGTCTGGCTCCAGCGCCGCAAAGCCTCCGCCCGCGCCGCCGCTTCGCCCGCACCGGTGCGCGGGTAAGCAGCAAGCCGCCAGCTCAGAACGCGCTAACTCGCTGACCTGCTAACTCGCTGACTCGCTGACTCGCTGACTCGCTAACTCGCTAACTCGCTGCCTCATCGAACTGCAGCACCGTCTGCGCCACCGGAGCGAAGCTCTTGCGGTGCAGCGGCGTCGGACCCAGCCGCGCCAGCGCCTCCAGGTGCTCCTGTGAGCAGTAGCCCTTGTGCCGCGCCAGCCCGTAGCCCGGATACACCGCATCCAGTTCCACCAGCATCCGGTCGCGATATACCTTGGCCAGCACGCTCGCCGCCGCAATCGACTTGCTGGTCGCGTCGCCCTGCACCACCGACTGCTGCGGACAAGGCCAGTCGATGGTGTCAGATCCATCGATCAGCAGGTAGTCGGGACTCAGCGCCAGCCGCTCCACGGCCGTGCGCATGGCCAGCAGGGATGCCTGCCGAATGTTGATGCGATCAATCGTCTCTACATCAATGGCGGCAACCGACCACGCGATGGCGCTGGCCTTGATCTCGGCCTCAAACTCGTTGCGCAGCTTCTCGCTGAGCTGTTTGGAATCGGTGAGTCCCGGCAGCCGGACGCCCAGCGGCAGAATCACCGCCGCCGCCACCACCGGCCCAAACATCGGCCCTCGGCCCACTTCGTCCAGTCCGGCAATGCGCAAGAAACCCAGAGCGCGCGCAGCACGCTCCAGCTTCCAGCCGCATACCGGGGATTTCGCCATAGTTCGAGTATAGAAAGAGTGCGATTTTGCCGTCCCACGCAGGCCCTGTGGAAAAACCCTGCAAATCTTTTTCAATTCGGGATAACCTTCCCCCGCCCCCAGCCATCGTAGGGAGTGGCGAACAATTTCACAGTAGTGCTCCGCACCATTTACCCCGACGGTAATTTCCGCACGATCTGCGTAGCCGAAAGAGAGTGAACTCCACAGCTCCCCCTTTGGGAGCGCGGAGAATTGTTTTCCAAAAACGAACTGAATGGTGGATTTGCTCCACAGACTGGCGGCCCCCCGTGAACCAACTCCTTACACTACCCACATCCCACATCGATCGGAAGGCCGGTATCTTCGACCGGCAGGAAAGCATGGTTGTGAAAACCCATAACAAGGGCCGCGAGGTCCTCGGCCTGGAAGTCGGCGCATCCAATGCCCGGCGCTATTTCCCCAAGGAAGCCTCCATCATCGAGCTGGAGCTCGATCATCTCCGCATCCAGTGCGGCCTCACGCCGGAGTTCTGGGACGGCCAGCCGGAGATTCGCGACCCCCGGCTCTGCGCCTGGCTCAAGCTCAAGAACTTTAACGGCAAGGTCGGCGATTCCCCGGTGCCCCTGGCCATGATCCCGGCCGGCCCCAATTCGTTCCGCCTGCAGCCCATCGCGCTGCGCGGCCACCGCCCCCGGACGCCCCACCAATCCGGCCGTCCGCCGCTGAATGCCGCCTGATTAAGTTTTCCGTTGGCCCTCCCCCAACGTGAACGCGGTGCAGAGCCATGGCTCGCACCGCGTTTTTCTTTGCCTGGAAGAGCTCTCGCTCCTCCCGCCGTTCCTGGCTTTTCCAGTGTTCCTCTCCTCCGGATTGATAAACTCGGAGGCAATGAGCGAACAACTTCACGAACAGATCGAGCGGCACTTTGCCGCAGGACCGGCCGCGGTCGGCGACCAGGCCGCCATGGACGCATTTCTGCGCCTCCGCACCCAGCTCGAAACCGGCACACTGCGCGCCGCTGAGCCCGATCCCTCCGCGCCTACCGGCTGGCGGGTGAACGCCTGGGTCAAGCGCGGCATCCTGCTGGGCTTCCGCCTCGGCACTCTCCAGGAGTTGCCCGTCCGCGGCCTCTCCTTTGTGGACAAGCACACCTATCCAGCCCGCCACTTCGCTGCTGCGGACGGGGTGCGCATCGTCCCCGGCGGCTCCTCCGTCCGCGCCGGAGCCTACCTGGCCCGCAGCGTGGTCTGCATGCCCCCCATGTACGTGAACGTGGGTGCCTACGTCGATGAAGGCACTATGGTCGATTCCCACGCCCTGGTCGGCTCCTGCGCCCAGATCGGCAAGCACGTGCACCTGAGCGCCGCCGCCCAGATCGGCGGCGTCCTCGAGCCGGTCAACGCCAGCCCCGTGGTCATTGAAGACGACGTCCTGGTGGGCGGCAACTGCGGCGTCTATGAAGGCACCATCGTCCGCAAGAATGCGGTCCTCGCCGCCGGAACCATCCTCACCCGCGGCACGCCGGTCTACGACCTGGTCCGTGGCGAAGTGCTGCGCGCCACCCCCGAGCAGCCGCTCATCATTCCCGAAGCCGCCGTCGTGGTTCCCGGCTCCCGCGCGGTGAACAAAGGCAAGGCCCATCCCGCGAGTGAAGCCTGGGGCCTCAGCGTCTATGCTCCCGTCATCGTCAAGTATCGCGACGAGAAGACCGACCTCAGCACCACCCTGGAAGATCTGCTGCGCTAAGCAACATCACCAGGTCGGCAAGTCAGCTTTCCCGGCGGAGCTGACTAGCCGACCCGCCAACTCGCCGACCCGCTGACTAGCTGACTCGCTACCTGAGCTCCACGCTGCCCCGCACCTCGTAGCGCGATCCCCCCGGCCCCAGGTGGCTCTGGTAGAGCAGGAATTCGCGCGCGGTGAACGCCGCGAACTCCGGCTGCTCGGCCGTCCGTGCCTTCAGCGTCTTCAGATGCCGCCGCCCGCCCTCGCCCTTGGCCCGCGCCAGCGTGATGTGCGGCTGATAAGGCCGGTCCTCCGGCAGAAACCCGCACTTGCCGGACGCCTCCACCACCCGCCGCTGAAGCGCCACAAGCTCCGCCGTCGCATCCACCTTCAACAGCAGCACGCCCGGCCGCTCGAAGATGCCCAGGTCACCCAATCGCACCGGGACCACCGCGGCGTGAACCTCCGCCAGCCGCGCCAGCAGGCAGTCAAACTGCTCCTCGTTCGCCTCGCCCAGAAATTGCAGCGTGATGTGCCACGACTCCGGCGCTGACCAGCGCAGCCCGTCGCCATGCGCCCGCAGCCGCGCGCAGGCGCGCTCCAGTTGCGCCGTCACCTTCTCTTCCAGTGCAATTCCCACAAACAGCCGCATGCAGCCAGTGTAGGACGGGTGCCCCAGAGCCAGCCCTGACAGAGGCCGAAAGGCCCCAGTTTCCGGCATCTCGGATTTCCAGCCACAGCCACCATGATTACGATGGCAGCGGGTCCAACACCGGCATCGAGACCGCCCATACGCTTGTCTCCGCCGCGCTGCACCGCGTGATCGCGATTGCGGTGATGTCGTCGTTCTGCCCGAAGCTCTTGGCCGTCTCCACAATTCGCGCCACCGGCTCGGCAGAGAGGCCGCGGCTGCGCTCGAAGCCGAACAACTCGCCCTGTCCATTGCGCGCCTCCACCACCCCATCGCTCACAAATAGAAGGCGGCTGCCACGGGCCAGTTGAAAGTGCTCCGTCTCGTACTCCGTGCCCGCCTTCGCTCCCAGCGGCAGGGCCCCGGCGATCAGCACCTCTTTGCCGTCGAGATAGGGCGCCAGGTGACCGGCATTGGCGAGCACGACAGCTCCATCGGGGGAGATGCGCGCGGCTAGCGCGGTGGCCAGGCTGCCGCCCACACGGCCCACCAGCCTCTGATTGAGGTTCGCCAGCAGTTCGGCTGGCTCCGTGGTGTACTCTGCCGCGCCCCGGATCGCGCCCACCAGCACGCTCACCAGCATCGCCGCCGGCAGGCCCTTGCCCTCCACGTCGCCGATCACCAGCAGCAGCGAACCATCCGCCTGCGGCAGCATCTGGTAGAAATCCCCGCCAATCTCGCGCACCGGCTCGTAGGCACTCTCGACCGCGAACCCTGGCATGGTCTCCGTCCGCTCCGGCAGCAGGATCTGCTGCACCTCGCGCGCCGCCGCCAGCTCCGCGTCGATCTGCGCCTGCTGCTGCGCGATCCGCGTCGACCGCCGCACCAGGATGATGCCCAGCGCCAATACGGACAGGCACCCGCTCAGGTATTGCAGGTTCACCGTGAAAGGCCCTATCGCCGGGGTGAAAAGGATCTTGCTGGCTCGCACCGACGCGGTCGCCAGACTGGGAACCAGCGACATCAGGAACACCGCCAGCTCGGCATAAATGAACAGGCTGCCGGCCACTGCGGGCACCAGTAAGATGCCGGCTTCGCGATTTCCCCGCCGCCAATGGACGATCAGCAGCGCCGGAATCTCGGTGGCCACCAGCGCCATCTCCGGCGTGACGCTCAACAGCGCCGTCAGGGCAGAACCGCTTCCGGTGGCCGCCTGCACCTCGCTCCACAGAATCCCCGCCACCGCCAGCGCCATGAAAATCTGCATCCAGCGCCAGACGGGAAGACGCAGGAAGGCGAGATACATCAGCACCTGGAAGACCAGCGACGCGCCGAGAAGACAGCCGCGCCAGTAGAGCCATCCCACCGGCAGGTTATGGAAAAGCTGATAGACGGCCTGCGGGGCGGTTGCCGCCTGGCAGGCAAATCCCAGCACGATCCACAGGTACTCGCGATACTTGCGCTGCGCCAGGTACAGCGCCAGCGCGATCGCCGCCAGTCCCAGCCCGCTCAATTCGAAAAACCATTCGACTGCATTCTGGCCGATCACACTCAGCCACATGCTGTCGTGCAGCGCCTGCTCCTGCCCAATCACCAGGTTTTCCGGATAGTAGCCGGGGAACGCGTCCACCCAGTCATTCGCAGAGATATAGACGCGCATGGCGATGGTCAGAAACCCGGCGCGGATGGCAGCGTCCGGAATCCGCGCCAACAGGTGCGCATTGAAGGTGGCAGCCCGATAGGGATGGATGCTGCCCGACGCAATCAACTTCTCGCCGTTCACGTAAATGTCGAACGCGCTCCCCAGGTTCCACTCCTCCAGAGCCAGTCCAGTGCTTTGCGGCGCGACCTTGACATGGAGCCGGTACCAGAGAATGCGGGGGTGCGCGTCGGGGAAATACGTCTTCAGCGATTTGCTGGAATCCACCAGCAGCCAGTGCGAATCATCAAAGTTTGGCTGCGCGTAGGCAGGATTGTCGCCGGCCAGAACTCGCCATTTTGCTCCTAGCTGTGCGGGAGCGCGCAGTCCGCTGGCGTCAAAGCTCTGCGCGTGCGCGCTGCTGCCGGCCAAGGCGCTTCCCACGCCCACAGAAACGGCAACAATGACAAACAGCGCCCGCAGGCGCGGACGCATCCCGGTGCCATATTGCATTTTTCGACCCCCAGATAGGCCCCTCCACGCTAGCACGCCGGTGCCACGATGGCGATCTTTTTTCAGACAGGTGCAGATCCACAGGCCAATTTGTTTCGAGATCGAGGGAGCGGAGCGCAGGGAGGGCGCTCCGTCTCATGTCGGCAGCGCGTGCAGGGCCGGCGCCGCGGTCTCCCACGCCTGCGCCTCGTCATCCGCGCGACGGGTGATCGCGATCGCGGTGATGTCGTCATGCTGCCCGAAGCCCTTGGCCGTCTCCACGATGCGAGCCACCGGCTCGGCGGAGAGACGGCAGCAGCGCTCAAACCCGAACAGCTCGCCGTGGGCGTTACGCGCCTCCACCACTCCATCGCTGAAGAAAGTCATCCGGCTGCCTCGCGCCAGCTCGAATCGCGCGGTCTCGTACTGCGTGCCCTCCCGGACGCCCAGCGGCAAGGCTCCGGCAATCTCGACCTCGCGCCCATCCAGATAAGGCGCAAGATGGCCCGCATTGGCCAACTCCACCGTCCCATTCGCCGCGATGCGCGCGGCCAGCGCCGTGGCCAGATTGCCGCCCGCCCGGCCCACCAGCCGCTGGTTCAGGTTCGCCAGCAGCTCCGCCGGCTCCGAGGTGTACTCCGCCACGCCGCGGATCGCGCCCACCAGTACGCTCACCAGCATCGCCGCCGGCAGGCCCTTGCCCTCCACATCGCCAATCACCAGCAGCAGCGAGCCATTGCCGTCCGGCAGGATCTGGTAGAAGTCTCCGCCGATCTCCCGCGCCGGCTCGTATGCGCTTTCAATCACAAACCCGGGCACCGACTCCACCCGCTCCGGCAGCAGAATGTGCTGCACCTCGCGCGCCGCCGCCAGCTCCGCCTCCATCCGCGCCTGCTGGTGGGCGATGCGCGTGGACCGCAGCACAATAATCAAAGTCAGCGAAAGCACAAACAGGCAGCCCACCAGACTGCCCGCGTCCACGACAAGCGGACCCATCATCCGCGTCAGCACCGCGCTCTGAAAGCGCATCGCCGCCGGCGCCGCTGCCGGCACCGTGCTCACCAGGAACACTCCCAACCGCAGGTAAATGGTCAGGCTGTAGACCACCGCCGGCACCAGCAGGATGCCCGCCTCGCGATTGCCGCGACGCCAGTGCAAAAGCAGCAGCACCGGAATCGCGCCCGCGATCAGGCTCATCTCCGGAAGTCCGCTCACCAGCAGGCTGGTCGCAGAGCCCGCCCCCTGCGCCGTCTGCAGCGACGAGTGCAGGATTCCAGTCGCTGCGATCAGCAGCCACACCTTGATCCAGCGCGCCACTGCCATGCGCAGAAAGGCCAGAAACGCCAGCACCTGAAAGCTCAAGGTTGCAATCTCGAATCCCCCCTGCACATAGACCCACCC
>DAIDLI010000083.1 GCA_027449545.1 Acidobacteriaceae bacterium
TGGATCCTGGGCGGCGAGTGCGGCCACATGTGGCGGGTGCTCCATCAGTACATGGACACCATGAACGGCCCCGCCGACTTCCTCGAGGTGCCACGGTCGCCCATTACCGGCACCGTGTTCGAGCACGCGCGCTCCACCAAGATGGTGCATATCTGCGAGTTCACCGCCGACCTGATTCATCACGGCAAGCTCAAGCTCGATCCGCGCCGCAACGATCATTGGACCGTCACCTATCACGATTCCTGCAATCCCGCGCGGGGAATGGGTTTGTTGGAAGAGCCGCGCTACATTCTCAAAAGTGTGGCGCGCAACTTCCACGAGATGCCGGAGAACACGATACGCGAGCAGACCTTCTGCTGCGGCAGCGGTGCGGGCCTGGGTACCGACGAGAACCTGGAAACCCGCCTGCGCGGCGGCTTCCCCCGCGCCAACGCGGTGCGGCACGTGAAGGAGAAGTACGGAGTCAACCTGCTCACCTGTATCTGCGCCATCGATAAAGCCACGCTGCCCACGCTGCTCCAGTACTGGGTCCCGGGGGTCGAGGTCGCCGGCGTTCACGAGCTGCTGGGCAACGCGCTGGTCATGACCGGAGAGAAGCAGCGCACCACCGACCTGCGCGGCGAGCCGCTGGCAGAGGAGCCCGTACCTGCCATGGCAGAAGCGGAGGCGGCCCATGCGTGACCGTCTCTGGATCGCCGCCGGGCTGGTGCTGTTTGTTGCCGCGATCACGGCGCCCTTCTGGTACAGGCCCACGCCTGCGCGGGACCTGGCGAAGCTTCCTGAGCTTGCGCTTCCTGCGAAGCAAAAGCAGTGCGTCGCGCCGGTAAGCTATATGCGCGCCTCCCACATGGTTTTGCTGACGGACTGGCGTCAGCAGGTGGTCCGCGAGAGTGAGCGCAAATACGTCGCCTTCAACGGCAGCGTGTACCAGAAGAGCCTTACGGCAACCTGTCTCGGCTGCCACAACAAGGAGCAGTTCTGCGACCGCTGCCATACCTACGCCGGTGTCTCCGGGCCCTACTGCTGGAACTGTCACAATGCTTCCGCATCGAGAGCGGTTGCCGCATCCGCGGACACAACGGAGCCCAGGCCCGAAGGCGCTCACCTTGCGGAGAATCTGCCGGCCCATATTCTCGCTGAACTCGCCTCAAGGACGAATCAGTCCCTACCCGGGAGCAGGCCATGAAGATCACCCGAAAGGATTTTCTGCGGCTCAGCGGCCTCTCGTTTCTGGCCGGCGGAGCCATGGAAGCTGCCCGGGCTATCGCCGGTCGCAGCTCCGCCGCAACGGAATCCCAGTCAACTCCGGTTGCGCAATCCGTGCGCTGGGGAATGGTCGTGGATCTGCGCAGATGCCAGAAGGAGAAGGGCTGTACGGCTTGCACCGACGCCTGCGACGCGGCCCACAATGTTCCGCGGCTTGCCGACCCGCAGCACCAGGTGAATTGGATCTGGACGCAGCCTTATGAGACGGTATTTCCCTTCATTCAGAACGGCTATGCCGAGCAGAGTGATGCCGGCATTCCGGTGCCGCTGCTATGCAACCACTGCGCCAGCCCGCCCTGCGTGCATGTCTGCCCCACCCAGGCGACGTGGAAGCGGGCCGACGGCATCGTGATGATGGACTGGCATCGCTGCATCGGCTGCCGCTACTGCATGGCCGCCTGCCCGTACGGCTCGCGCAGCTTCAACTGGGTCGATCCGCGTCCGGCTATCGCGCATATCAATCCGGACTTCCCCACGCGAAGCAAGGGTGTAGTGGAGAAGTGCAACTTTTGCGAGGAGCGTCTGGCAAACGGCCTGAAGCCAAGCTGCGTCGACGCCTGCCCGCAGAAGGCGCTGGTCTTTGGCAACTTGGCGGACCCGAACTCTGAGCCGCGGCAGTTGCTGCGCCAGCGCTTCGCGGTGCAGCGTGAGCCGGAGTTGGGAACCGGGCCCTCCGTGTACTACCTGGTGTGATGCCATGTTCATGTTCGAAAAAGCGATCCGAGGGAGCCGCCAGTACTGGATCTGGCTGTTCTGCCTGCTCTGCGTGATTCTTGCGGGCCTGGCCTTTTATCTCTATCAGCTCAATCTGGGCCTGGGCGTCACCGGGATGAGCCGCAACGTGAGCTGGGGTATGTACATCGCGCAGTTCACATTTTTCGTGGGCGTGGCCGCCTCCGCCGTCATGGTCGTGCTCCCCTATTATCTTCACGACTACAAGGCATTCGGCCGGGTCACGGTCCTTGGCGAATTTCTGGCTATCACCGCTGTTGTCATGTGCTGCCTGTTTATCTTCGTCGATCTGGGCCAGCCGGCGCGGGTCTTCAACATAATCCTCTATCCCACTCCCTGGTCCCTGATGTTCTGGGACATGATCTCGCTGAGCGGATATCTTTTGCTCAACGCGATGATCACGGTGGTCACGCTGACCGCCGAGCGCGAGGAGGTTGCGCCGCCGCGCTGGATCCGGCCTGTGATCGTGCTCTCCATTCCCTGGGCGGTCAGCATCCACACGGTTACGGCGTTTCTCTACAGCGGGCTCCCCGGACGGAGCTCCTGGTTGACGGCCATCATGGCGCCCCGCTTTCTGGCCGGCGCCTTCTGCTCCGGACCGGCATTGCTGATTCTCTTCTGCCTGATTCTGCGCAGGACAACTGGCTTCGATGTAGGGCAGAAGGCCATCAACGCGCTTTCGGTCATCGTGACCTACGCCATGGTGATCAATGTGTTCTTTATCCTGGTCGAGGCGTTCACGGTGCTCTACAGTCGCATTCCCGCCGATGTAGCACATCTCCAATATCTCTATCTCGGGCTGGATGGCAACTATCACCTCGTTCCCTGGATGTGGCTCTCAGTGCTGCTGGCGGCAGTCGCGCTGGCTTTGCTGCTGGTGCCGTCGTGGCGCAGGAACCCGGTGATCTTGCCGATTGCGTGCCTGGCGGTGTTTTTTTCGCTGTGGCTGGACAAGGGGCTGGGCCTGATCGTCGGCGGCTTTGTGCCGTCGCCGCTGGACACGGTCACTACCTACACGCCCACCCTGCCGGAGTGGAGCATCGTGCTAGGCATCTACGCAATCGGCGCCGTGATGATTACCGTGTTTTACAAGATCGCGCTGGCGGTTCATGGAGAAATAGGGGAAGCAGATGTGCACGTGCCCGCGGTGCCGGCAGGCCCCGCAGATCGCTGAGCAATGCGCGGGCGACGGAAGTGAAAAGAAGATGGCGAAGATAGGGCAAGTGATTCTGGTGGGCGCAGGGCCGGGCGATCCTGACCTTCTGACCATTCGCGCGGTGCAGCGCATCAGCATCGGCGACGTGCTGGTGTACGACCGCCTCATCCAACAGGGCGTGCTCGCGCTGGCCAGACCCACTGCGGAAAGAATCTACATGGGCAAGGAGCCGGGCCTGCACACCCGTCAGGACCAGATCCACGCCCTGCTGGTCGAAAAGGCGTATGAAGGAAAGACCGTGGTCCGTCTCAAGGGGGGCGACCCGTTTCTGTTTGGCCGTGGCGGCGAAGAGGTCGAATATCTCGCCGAGCATGGCGTCCCCTTCGAGGTGGTGCCCGGCGTCTCCTCCTGTCTTTCCGCCCCCCTCAGCGCGGGAATCGCCGTCACCCACCGCGATGCCTCCTCTTCAGTGGTAATCGTCACCGGCCACAACGCTCTGGGCAACGAGGATCGCATCGAATGGGACGCAGTAGCGAAGATCGACACCGCCGTCTTCCTCATGTGCGTGCACAACGTGGAGACGATTGCGCGCAAGCTGATTGCAGCCGGCCGTTCTCCGGCGACTCCGGCTGCCATGATCCAGATGGCCTACTGGGATGGCGAGCATGTGGTTACGGGCACGCTTGAGAACATCGCCGCGGAAGTGCGCCGCGCTGAAGTCGAGCCTCCCGCAACGCTGGTTGTTGGCGAGGTGGTCCGACTCAGGACCAAGTTACTTCAACTCATGGCTTCGCAACTGGAGCGGAAAGAGGTATATGTATGAGCGACACCACGGCTGTTCCTGTTGAAACCCTGGCCGAAGAGATGTACCAACTGATCGCCGAATGCGAAGGCAAAAAGAATCTGAAGGCCGGCGACCTCCACAAGGCCATGATCGCAAAACACGGCGAAGCAGCGTGCACCAAGGACGATTGCAAGAAGGCGATTCGCATCCTGATCGATTCGGGGCGCTGCATCTACAGCTATTTGGGCGGCTCCTACATTCAGCTTCCGCCCAAGAAAGGATAGCGGCAGCCGAATGCTGGCTGCTCCTTCCGCATGACCTCCATGCGCGCCATGCCGCGTCTGATGATCGCCGGCCTCTGCGGAGGCGCGGGGAAAACCATCGCTTGCGCAGGGCTCCTGCTCCTCCTGCGCCGCGCCGGCGTGGACGTGCGCGCCTTCAAAAAGGGACCGGACTACATCGATCCGGCGTGGCTCGCGTGGGCCTCTGCGCATCCCGCGCGCGACCTCGATACCTGGTTGATGGGTCCGGAGGGAGCGCGCGCTTCCTTTATGCGCCACGGCATCGGCGACGGCATCAATTTGATCGAAGGCAATCGAGGTCTCTTCGATGGATTCGATGCCGAGGGTACGCATTCAAGCGGCGTACTCGCCAAAACGCTTGCCGCTCCTGTGCTTCTTGTCCTCGATGCCACCAAGATGACGCGCACGGCCGCCGCGCTGGTGCTGGGGTGCCAGAAAATGGATGCCGGCGTTGCCCTGCGCGGAGTCATCCTCAACAATGTCAACGGCCGCAGGCACGAGCAGATTTTGCGTGCTGCGATCGAATCCACCTGCTCGATTCCGGTTGTAGGAGTGCTGTCGCGCGCCGCCGTAAACCCGCTGCCGGAGCGCAACCTGGGCCTCACGCCACCGCAGGAACACGATGGCATGCACAGGTTGGAGCAACACCTTTTGAAGCTGGTGGACGGCCGCATCGACATCGAAGCGGTGTTGTCGATTGCGCGGAGCGCGCCGCCTCTGGAACTGCGTGCTGTAGAGAGATCGCCGCTTCCCGATGCAGGCGGAATCCGAATCGGCTATGTGAAGGACTCCGCATTCAACTTCTATTACCCGGAGAATCTCGAGGAACTGAACCGTGCTGGCGCGGAGATGGTTCCCGTCTCTGCATTGCAGTCTGCTGCCCTGCCGGCCAATCTCGACGCACTCTACATCGGCGGCGGTTTCCCGGAGACGCATGCCGGGCAGCTCGCGGCGAACCTCAGCTTTCTGGAGTCTTTGCGCGACGCCAGCCGAAGCGGAATGCCCATCTATGCGGAGTGCGGCGGTCTCATGCTCCTGGCGCGGAGCCTCGTCTGCAAGGGAGTCCGTTATCCAATGGCAGATGTCTTTCCCGTGGATGTGGAGGTGCTGGAAAAGCCGCAGGGCCACGGATACACAGAGCTGCGCGTGGATGCAGTCAATCCATTTTTCGCGGAGGGCCTTGCCTTGCGCGGGCACGAGTTTCACTACTCGCGCATCGTCCCAACGCAAGCGCTGCCCACCACTGCCTGCGCGGTGCGGCGGGGCATGGGATGCGGCGCCGGACGCGATTCCCTCGTCACCCGCAACACCATGGCGGGATATACGCACCTGCACGCCCTTGCCACTCCGGAGTGGGCCGCGGGCTTGGTGAATGCAGCGCGGGAGTTCGCGCGGGCCGGTTCACCGTTGCTGGCATAACCCGCCCGCCTGCTCTCATGCTGGCTCCGCGCTCCGCTATTGCTTCGCGGTCAGGACTGCGTGACGTTCCTGCATCGGGACGAACGGGCGTTGGCGCTCGCCGGTGTAGATCTGCCGTGGCCGCGCGATCTTCTGCTCCGGATCGCGGTGCATCTCGTCCCATTGCGCTAGCCAACCCACGGTGCGAGGAATCGCGAAGAGCACAGTGAAGAACTCCGGCTTAAAGCCCATGGCCTGGTAGATGATTCCCGAATAGAAATCGACATTGGGGTACAGCTTGCGTTCGATGAAGTACTCGTCTTCGAGCGCAATCCGCTCCAGCTCGAGGGCAATGTCCAGCTTGGGATTTCTGCCCGTAACCCGGAAGACCTGTTCGGCGGTCCACTTGATGATCTTGGCGCGCGGATCGTAGTTCTTGTAGACACGGTGCCCGAAGCCCATCAGCTTCACCTCACCGTTTTTCACTCTTTCGATGTAGGCCGGCACACGGTCCTTGGAGCCGATCTCCTCCAGCATCCGCAGGACCTGCTCGTTCGCGCCTCCATGCAACGAGCCAGAGAGCGCCGCAGCGGCTGCGGAAACGGCCAGATAGGGATCCGCCATCGAACTGCCCACGGACCGCATGGTATTGGTGCTGCAATTTTGCTCATGGTCGGCATGGAGGATAAAGAGCACATCGAGCGCGCGCGCGAGCACTGGGTTTGCAGCGTACTTGGGCTCAACCATCTTCCACATCATGTTCATGAGGTTTTCCGTATAACTCAAATCGTTGTCCGGGTACACATACGGAAACCCCACAGCGTGGCGATAACACATGGCGGCAATGCTCGGTACCTTGGCGATGAGCCGTTTGGTCTGATGCAGGCGATTGACGGGATCACGAACCTCCTTTGCATCCGGATAGAGCGTGGAGAGCGCCGCAATCGAACTTACCAGCATGCTCATCGGATGGGCATCATAACGGAAGCCCTCCATAAACTTGCCGATGTTTTCATGCAGCATCGTACGACACGTAATCTCGTTCGCCCAGGCTTTTAGCTCGGTTTCATTGGGCAGGTCTCCGAAGACCAGCAAGTAAGCCACCTCGAGGAACGAGCAGTGCTCCGCCAGGGTCTCGATAGGATAGCCGCGATACTCCAGGATGCCGCGTTCTCCATCCAGATAGGTGATGCTGCTGCGACAGGATGCGGTATTGACGAAGGCCGGATCATAGGCCATGAGTCCAAAATCCGCGTCGTCGGTCCGGATCTTCCGGAGGTCCATGGAGCGGACGGTGCCATCCTCAATCGGGAGCGTATAGGTCTTTCCGGTGCGTTCATCGGTAAGCGTGATGGTGTCTGATGGCATGATGGAATCCCCCTGCTGTAGAAAGCTCAAGTTGTGCGGATGCAAGACGCGCTCCGCTGATTGATTTTTATTTCGCTCGCGCCTGAATCATGGTCGATGAATGGTTGCACTGCTTGAATGTTGGAGAAGATTCTCAGGTTCTTTGCGCGCCTCCACCGTGTGTGCAGGCGCTGTGGCGATCTTCGGCATCACGCTGCCGCTTCCTTCGCCTTTCAGCTTTTTGCAGGGCTCGCTCTTGCGCGCGAGATGCAGGTAATCGAGTACCAGCCGCCGTTTGAGCAGTTGAACCGCCTTGGCGGGGTCTACGCCCTTGGGGCAAACCCGGGAGCACTCGCCCGCATAATGGCAACGGATGGCTCCACGGGATGATCCTGTCACCTGCGCGCGTTCCCGCTGTCCTCCGTCTCGCGTGTCCGCGTTATAGCGCTCGGCCGCGGTCAGTGGCATCGGTCCCAAATAGCGTGCGTCGGTGGCCAGCGTAGGACATGCGGCCATGCAGCAGCCGCACTTGATGCAGTAAGTGAATTGAAGGTAATGTTCCAATTCTTCGGCTGACTGATAGAACTCGCCGCTGGGGTCATGGATCTCCGCTTCGTCGGCGCGGATCACATAGGGATGGACGAGGCGGTGCTTGTCAAACATGCTGCTCAGATCGGGCACCAGGTCGCGGATGATTGCGAAATTCGGCAGCGGACCGACGCTAAGATCGGTCTTCGCGATCTTGAGGATCTGGGTCGTGCAGGCCAGCCCCGGACGGCCATTCAGCAGCATCCCGCACGAGCCGCAGACCCCCATCCGGCACGAGGAGCGCCAGACCAGGGTGGAATCGAGATTGTCCTTGATGGAGTGCAGCCCATCGAGCACGGTCATGCCCTCGTGCACCGGCACTTCGTAGCTCTGCACGTAGGGGCCACGCTCGTTCTCGGGATGAAACCGGCTCACGTGGAAACGGATGGTGCGCTGCTCCGGACGCGTATTCTGCATGGCTACCCCTTGACCCCGGCTAACGCAACTCCGTGCGCTGCGACGGCCGCCCACGTTCCCAGGCCCACCAGACCGATCCCCAGGATCAGCAGGAAGACGGTAATGGCCTTTTCCATCGCCGGCCGGAGCGTCAGCTCCAACAACATGGTGCGAAGCCCGTAGAGGCCGTGGAACAACCCAATCGCCAGCAGGGCGATATAGCCGACCGTGAAGGTGAGCATTCCATCCCTGAACCGGCTATTCGCAATCGACACCGCGAGATTGCCGTAGGGTGCGAACCAATGACCGATCTCGCCCAGGTGCATGATGCCCATGTGCAGGCCGAGCACGAAAAACAGCACCACGCCCGCGGCCATGTGCCAGGTCCAGAGTCTCGCTGCCTTCATCGTTCCTCCTACTGCGTCAGGCCGGAGTAGCCTCCCGCGGCCAGAAGAAGCAAAGCCACGATCATCACGGCGATCAACAACGGCCGCTGCACGCGTAGCGACGTCTTGTACGGGAAGACCGGCTCGATCGGCTTTCCGATCGCCACTCCAAGCTCGACGAGCACGAGCCGGATGCCGTTGCATGCGTGATACGCGAAGGCCGCAAAGACCAGGTACTCGCCGAACCGGAAGATTGGCTTATGGAAGAATCCGCTGCCTGTCCACAGGTAGATGCCCTTGGCCCGCAGGCTGGTGACCACGATATGCAGCAGGAAGTAGAGGAGCACCGCCAGGCCGGTCAGGCGGTGCAGGGAATAGGCGTAGCGTTCGATGCCCCAGCGTCCGCCGCCGATCCATCCCCAGAGTCCGATCCGGTTCTCGTGTCTTGCAGCCGCCATAGAAGCCCTCCGCCAATTCCCGCGCTTCTTCGCTCAGTACTTTCGCTCCACCGGCTTCCAATTGGTGATGCGCACCGGCTTGTAGTCGAGCTCGGGCGCACCGCCGGCATTGCGAACGATGGAGTGCGCCAAAAAGCGCTCGTCATCGCGCTGGGGAAAATCGGTGCGCGCGTGTGCGCCGCGTGATTCCTCGCGCGCCACAGCCGCCGTCAGCAGCGCCTCGGCCAACTCGAGCATGTTTTCGGTCTCGAGGACGTGGGTCAGGTCCGTGTTGTACACCCGGCTCCGGTCGTGAATGCCGATCTTCGAAAAGCGCTGTTTCAGCTCCGCGATGCTGCTCAGACCCTGCCGCATGGAAGCGCCGTTGCGGTACACACCCGCGTGGCGATCCATCACGGAGCGGAGCTCGCGCCGGATCTCGGCCGGGTTCTCGGGTCCGCTGCGTTGCAGAAGATCTGCGAAGACGCGGCCCTCCTCCTCATGCGCATGGGCTTCCGGAATGTCGCTCAGCGCGGGATTTTGCTCCACGTAGCGGGCGATCGCGCCGCCGGTAATGCCGCCCCACACCAGGCACTCCGCGGTCGAGTTGCATCCCAGCCGGTTGGCGCCGTGCAGCGAGTGGCAGGCCGCTTCGCCTGCCACCCAGATGTTTTCCATCGCGCTGCGTCCCTCGATGTCGGCTTCGATTCCGCCCATCGCGTAGTGCGCCACCGGGCGAATGGGGATCACCTGCGTGATGGGATCGATGCCCAGAAAGTTCATGCACACTTCGCGAATCAGCGGCAGGCGTTTGTTGATGCGCTCGGCGCCAAGGTGGGTGAGATCGAGGTTCACGTAATCGAGACCGTCGGGCCGGCGATAGCCGCGGCCTTCCAGAATCTCCGTGGTCTCGGAGCGCGATACGATGTCGCGGGGCGCCAGTTCCATCATCTTCGGCGCGTACTTCTCCATGAAGCGGTCGCCGTGGGCGTTGCGCAGATCCCCGCCCTCGCCGCGGCAGCCTTCGGTCATGAGAATGCCCGATGGCACCAGGCCGGTGGGATGAAACTGCAGAAACTCCGGATCTTCCAGCGCCAGACCGGCACGGTAGGCGATGGCCTGCCCATCGCCGGTGACTGTCTGCGAGTAAGTGGTGAAGCCGTAGAGCGTCCCCAGGCCGCCGGAGGCGATGAGAAGCGCCTTGCCCTGGAGGATCGTGAACTCGCCACTGGGCAGATCGTAGACAGTCACGCCGGCGAAGCGGTCGCCGTCCAGCAGCAGCGAGGTGACAAAGCACTCGTCGTAGCGCTTCCAGTTGGAGTACTTCTGGAGCGTGTCGTAGAGCGCCTGCATCTCGAAGAAGCCGGTTTTGTCCGCCGCCATGCAGGCGCGGGGAAAGGAGTGGCCGCCGAAGGGCCGCTGCATCACGCGCCCGTCTTCGCGGCGCGACCAGGGCACGCCCCAGTGTTCCAGCAGACGGATCTCGTCGGGCGCAGTTTGCACGAAGCGGTCGACAACATCCTGGTCGGCGAGGAAGTCGGAGCCCTTCACTGTATCCCAGGCGTGCAGTTCCAGGCTGTCGCCCTCTTCCGGGCGCATCACCGCTCCGGTGCCGCCTTCGGCGCAAACCGAGTGGGAGCGCATGATCTGGACTTTGGAAACAATGCCGATATCAACGGCGCCCTGGCTGCGCAGGCTGATCTCAACCGCAGCGCGCAATCCCGCCAAACCCGAACCAAGGATCAATACATCGTGAACTATCCGGCGCATCGTGCGGCTGGCCCTCGCCCAGCCTGGTGATTCGGAGGCGGCGTGATCTCACACAGCCAATCAAACGGGAACGAACTCTAGTGCATCGCGAAAACGACTCGCCGTGATCCTTATCACTCTCAGGTGTGATACCTGTCGCAACAGAGCCTGTGGCTGGGTTTAGAGGGCTGGATTATTTTCTGGAGGGGAGGTTGATTGCTGCCGGGATGGAGGCGAGAGGGAGGCCCGGAGCCTGCCGCACGCGCTTAATGAGCCATTGCCGATTGAGCGTCGAGCCAGCCCAGTCCTTCCGAGGTGCTGCCCTTGGGGATGTACTCGAGCCCGATCCACCCGCTGTATCCAAGCTCGTCGATCAGCTCGAAGACATAGGGGTAATTGATCTCTCCGGCATCTGGCTCGTGGCGGCCGGGAACGCTGGCCACCTGAATGTGTCCCACGCGGCTGGGGCGCGCGCCGAGATAGCGGCGCAGATTGCCGGTCAGGTCCCCCTCCGCCATCTGGCAGTGGAAGAGATCCATCATCACCTTCAGGTTCGGCTTGCCCAGCTCCGCGACGATGGCATGGGCTTCCTCCTGGCGGTTGAGAAAATAGCCGGGGATGTTGCGCTGCGCAATCGGCTCGATGAGCACATCGACTCCTGCCTGTGCCGCCCGCTCCGCCGCCCACGCTAAATTCTCGAGATAGGTAGCGCGAAAGCGCGCGCGGTTTGCGCCCTGCGGCATCAGGCCGGCCATGGCATGAATGCGCGGGCACTCCAGCACGCTGGCATACTCGACGGCCTTGCAGAAGCCCTCGCGGAACTCCGCTTCGCGCCCGGGAATGGCGGCGCAGCCGCGGTCACCGGCGTTCCAGTCTCCCGGCGGTGAGTTGAACAGCACCTGGCGCAGGCCATGTTCCTGTAGCAACTTGCCCAGCCGGCGGGCGGGATAGGGATAAGGAAACATCAACTCGACGGCCGTGAAGCCGTCGCGCGCTGCTGCGCCAAAGCGGTCGCTGAAATCATGTTCCCGATACATCGTGCTGAGGTTGGCCGCATAACGTGTCATCGACAGTCCCTCCGGCCCTGGTTGGCGCTGGCCCGAAAGCACAGTCTATCGGTGCGCCCGGCATGGGGGGCATCGGGCAAAACCCTGATGAGTTCTGTCGGAAAAGGCAGCGCCGGCCGCCGGGAGACGGCGTTGTGTGGGCCGGCCCGGCCCACACAGCAGCCTTAGTGTGCGTGCGCGCCCAGTTGATTGAGCACGCGTTTCAGATCGTCTAGCTTCTGTCCCGCCTCCGTCAGTTTGCCCTGGGCGGTCAACTGCTGGTAGTCGTTGAAGTCGCGATTGGCCTGCCCGATCAGATCGGCTAGGGCCGGCGTCTTCGGCTGGGCGGTCGCACTCCCTGTCTGCTGCGCGGTGCTGGGCGCAGCCTGCTGGTTCTGCGTGCCGGTCAGCGAAGATTGCCCGGAGCCAAACAATGCCGCCGCGGCGGTGGCGAAATCGGGCCCGTAGGCGAGCCGGTTTTGCAGCGCCAGCACTACCAGCCGCAGTTCGGGCATGGGGCTTTGTTCCGCTTGCAGGTAGATTGGCTCGGCGTAGAGCAGCGCCTTGCCGCAGGGGATCACCAGCAGATCGCCGCGGCGCACGTGCGAGCCCTGCTGATTCCACAGCGTGAGCTGGCCGGAGAGCTGCGCGTTCTGATCGATGCGCGCCTCGATCTGCTGCGACCCATCCACTAGCCGGGTCTTGGGAAAGGCGAAGACCAGCACCTTGCCGTAGTTGGCTCCATCGCTGCGCGCCGCGATCCATCCGATCATGTTGTTGCGATTGATGGGCGTGAAGGGCAGAATCTCGACGAACTCCAGCTTCGATTCGCCGGGAAGCGTCATCAGCACAAAGTTCGGCTGCATCTCCTGCGGGCCCTGGCCGCTCTCGTTTTGCGAGTTGGTTTGCGTGGCTACCGTCCACTGATCCTCGCGGTTGTAGAACACCTCGGGATCGGTCATGTGGTAGAGCCCGTAGACATCGGCTTGCAGGCTGAGCAGCAGTTCGGGATAGCGAACATGCGCGCGCAGCCAGTCGGGCATCTGCGCGGCGTCCTTGAACATGCCCGGGAAGATCTTGCGCCATGCGCCCAGAACCGGATCCTTCGGATCGAAGACGTAGAAGGTCGTGGTGCCGTTGTAGGCGTCGATCACGATCTTCACGCTGTTGCGCATGTAGTTCACTGCCTGGTCGCCTACCGTGGACTGCGTGGAGTACGGGTAGGTAGCCGAGGAGGTGTAGGCGTCCATGATCCAGCGCAGCCGCCCGTCGGCGCCCACCACGATGTACGGATCGGGATCGAAGGTCAGGAAGGGCGCCAGTGCCGCTACGCGAGCCCGGATGTTGCGGCGCATCAGCAGAACGCTGTTCGCGTTGATGTCGTCGCTGAAGGGCACCTTGCCGATATCGCCGCGGTCGTAGGCGATCAGCACCCGGCGCAGGAAGCCGCCCATGCGCACGCCGCCCGTGCCGGCGTAGGTGGAGAGATCATTGCTCTGACCCTCGGGATAGTTGAACTCCTTCTGGTGCGTCTTGACGTAGACGTCGCTGTCGGTGATCTCGCCGAAGTAGATCTCCGGCTGCGTCACCTTCAGGCCCGGAATCGTGCTCTGCACCGGCATGTTGGAGAGATAGAGCGTGGGCAGACCTTCGGACGAGAAGCCATTCACCGGATTCATGGTGATGCCGTAGCCGTGCGTGTAGATCAGCTTGTCGTTGATCCAGTTCCGGCTGCTGCCGGGCAGCTTGTCCTGGTTGAGTTCGCGCCCGGCCAGCATCACCTCGTGCAGTGAGCCATTGAGGTTGTAGCGATCGATGTCGATGTCCGGGAAGTCGTAATAGGTGCGGATCTCCTGCACCTGGCGCAGTGTGGCTTGCAGCGCAGGCACATCCCAAAGGCGTATATTGTCGAGCGTGGCCTGGTTGGCCGCCGGGTTCAGATCGCTGACATCGGTGCCGGCAGGGAACTCCTGTTGCTGAAACTGGTCGAGCCCATAGGCTTGCCGGGTCATCCGGATGTTATTGGCGATATAGGGCCGCTCTTTGTCGAGCTGATTAGGGCTCACGATGAAGGTGGTGACATACCAGCCTGCGATGGCGACGCCGATGTAGCAGAGCACGGCGGGCGCGGCCGCGGCAATCAGCAGAGCGCCGCGCGGCCGGGTGAGGCCGTTGTAGAGCGCGATCAAGGCGCCGGCGATCAGCGCCACGCATACCACCAGCATCCCGGTCAGGTTCACGTGGGCATCGGCGTAGGTGACCCCGTCGAAGATGGTGTGGTGCTGCGTGAGCAGATCGAAGCGCCCAAAGTAGGTGCGCATGGTCAGCACCAGCAGCAGAAAAGCCAACCCCAGGCTGACGCCGCGCCACGGCAAGGGGACGGAGCGGCTCAGTCCGCCGGAGAGCGCGCGGCCGCCGCCGGCCAGCAACACAAACACCGCCGCCATCGCCACCACAAAGAAGGCCAGGGTAAAGAGCCACCCGGCCAGCGACTCCCACATCGGCAGCGAGAAGAGATAGAAGCTCAGCGGCTTGCCCAGCACCGGATCGGCAACTCCCGGCGTCCCCGGCTGATGCCAGTACAGGGCGAAGGTGGTCCATTGCGAGCGCATGGCCGCGCCGGCTCCCAGCGCGATGAGGGCGGAGAGTCCGAGGGCCAGATAGCGCAATGCGGTTTCGACGGGCAGATCGAGAGGCTGCCCACCGAGCACGATGGTGTGGCGCTCGGGCAGGTCGGCGCGATGCGCGCGGCGCAGAAGCTGGAAGGAAGCGAAGAGGACAACGAAGGTGGCGAATGCGAAGACGCCAAAGACGACCCACTGGAAGCGGAAGGTGGTCCAGAAGACCTGCGCGTAACCCAGCGAGGAGAACCAGAGCAGATTGACCCACCAGGAGACGGCGGAGCTTGCGCCCAGCACAACCACGGCAATCAGAATCAGCAGAACGACGAGCGTGCGACGATGCGGCTGCGCCGTGGTATGCGGCGGCCATTCAATAGTTTTTGGCATGATCCCCCCGGCTCACGCGAACTGGTGCGCCACCTCGCATTCTACGCCTGGGCTCGGAGGAGTTCGCTATCCCTTGTTACAATGAGCTTCGAATTCAAGAACTGAATTTGTAGATCTCCAGCCCGACCGGCGATCGCAGTTATTCTCCCCCGTAAGTCAAATCTCAGCTCGAGTATGCTGCTTTGCGTAGCGGCAGGGGGGGATTGCGTGGATATGGAGACAGTTGCCAGCAGGATGGATGCACAGATCAGAGATGCGCGCCTGCGCGTATTAATTGTGGGCGCGGGGATCGCCGGAGCCGCGCTGGGAGCCATTCTGCGCCGCCGCGGAGAGTCGGCGGCAATCATAGAGCGCGGCGAGGCTCATGGCAGCGGCGGTTACATGCTCGGTATTCTGCCCCTCGGCGGCCGAGTTCTCAACGGGCTTGGTCTCGCCGACACCTATCTCAAGAACAGTCTGCCGATGAGTACCTATATCCTGCACGACCGGCGCGGCAGATTCATCAGAAACTATTCCCTCTCGCCGCTGGTCGAGCGTTTCGGCGCATGGCGCGGCATCGAGCGTGGACCCCTGCTCGAGATTTTGCGCGCGGCCGCGGGGCCCATTGAATACCGAGCGACCATTCAGGAAATCTCCGAAGGCCCTTCGGCGGTGACGGTCACTTTTCACGATGGCTCGCAGACTTCGTTTCACGTGATTGTCGCAGCCGATGGCATTCACTCCCACACGCGCAAGATGATCTTGTCCGCGCAGGAGGTCGAGGATTTCGATCTGGGATGGGGCGGCTTCGTTTCGTGGAGCGCCCTTGACGAAAGTCAGGCCGACACCTATCGGGAGCTATGGTCGTCCGGATGGGGCATTGGCCTCTATCCGGTGCCCGGCCGCACCGGGATGTTCCTGGGGGGCAGGCACGATGTGCTCTCCAAACGCGATCCCGAGAGCTACGCTTTGGAACTGGAGTCGCGACTTCCGAAAGGGCCATTCTTGGATGCGCTGAAGAGCCGCGACCGTTCAGCTTCCGGCTTCTACTGGAAACTGGCCGATTGCCGCGCGAAGGTCTGGCATCGGGGGCACACCGTGCTGCTCGGAGATGCCGCCGCGGCATTTTTGCCGACCGCCGGCGTAGGGGCCTCCGCGGCCCTCGATTCGGCCGCAGCATTGGCAGACGAGCTTTCGCGCGCCGATGCCGCGCACATCGAGTATGCCTTCGACCTCTATGTCAAGCGGCAGCGCCGCCGCGTCGAAACCGCACAGAAAAACTCGCGGGAACTGGCCAGATACATGTTCGTGAACCAGCCCGCAATGGCCTGGGCGCGCGACCAGGCCATGCGCTTTTACACGCCGGAGATGCTGCTGAAAGGCATCTCCAAGGTCATGGCGGGCGACTAGAGCCAGCGAGGCGGACCGGCTGAGCTTGCCTAGATCAGCTCATCGCGCCCGGTCTGGCTCAGCTCCTTGACGATCTTGCCCACGTCCTGCGAGTGGTCGCGGTGCGCGATCAGCAGCGCGTCTTCGGTGTCGACGATGACCAGGTTCTCCACACCCACCAGGGCGACAAACTTCTTCGGGCTGAAGATGTAATTGTCGGTGGCCTCGATGGCCATGTGCCCCATGCTGTCGGCCACATTGCCGTCGGCGTCGCCGCGCAGGCGGTCCTCGAGCTGGTACTCATAGAGCGAGGCCCAGGATCCCAGGTCATTCCAGGCGAACTCCGCGGGCACACAGTAGAGGTGCGAGAGGTGCTCGCCCTTGGCGGAACGTGGCTCCAGGACTGCGTAGTCCACCGAGATGTTTTCGCACTTGGGATACAGCTCGGCGAAGACCTCGTCGAAGCGGGGCGTGCCGAAGGCGGCGGCGATCGACTCCAGCAGAGGCGCCGTCTCGGGCAGATGTTCACGCACGGCATTGGCCAGCGTCCGCGCGGACCACAGGAACATACCCGAGTTCCAGAAGTAATTGCCCGCCGCCACGAATTCCTCAGCCTTCATTTGGTTGGGCTTTTCCGTGAACCGGCGCACGTGCAGCGCAGCGCTGTCGCGGGCCGGTTCTCCGGTTTCGATGTAGCCGTAGCCGGTCTCGGCGCGGGTGGGCTCAATGCCCAGCACCACGATATTGTCGCCCGCCGCGGCCAGCGCAATGCCCTTTTGCAGAGCCTTGAGAAAGCGCGGCTCGTCGGCGATCACGTGGTCGGAAGGGAAGACGCCCAGCACCGCGTCGGGATTCTGTTTCTCGATCAGGAAGGCGGAAAGGCCGCAGGCCGGAGCGGTGTTGCGCGAAGCCGGCTCCTGGATGAGCTGCGCTGCGGGCAGCCCTGGAAGCTGGTCGGCGATCTCATGGCCCAGCAACTGGTTGGTGATGATCCAGGTCTTGTCCAGCGAGGCAAGCGGCTTCAGCCGCTCCACGGTCTGCTGGATCATGGAGCGTTCGCCGTCCAGGGCCAGCACCTGCTTGGCGCGGGCGCGGCGGGAACGGGGCCAGAAGCGGGTGCCGCTGCCGCCGGCCAGGATCACAGGGCGAAAATCAACGGGGGTCGACATCGTTGAAATATCCTAACTTAGCCGCCGCAACATTTGCACGGAGCTCCCCAAAACTTTAACAAAAGCAACGGCCCGCCTGCCGGCCGGCGGAGGAAGTTCTTCTCTTCCTCGTGGGGCGGCAAACGGGCCACAGAGTTCTCGCGGGTTGAGTTAGCGGAGCCCGGTCAGGAACTCGCCCATGCGCCGGGTGCCCTCATCGATGCTTTGGCGGGTGACCGGGTAGGAGAGGCGGATGTGTTCGCGGGTGCCGAAGGCCTCGCCCGGGACCGTCACCACGTGGCCCTCGTGCAGCAGCCGGGTGGCCAGTTCGGTGGCCGTCTTGATGCCGCCCTTGCCCAGGTAGGCCGAGATGTTGGGATACACGTAGAAGGCGCCCTCGGGCTTAGTGCAGGTAACGCCCGGAATGGCGGTCACCTTCTCCAGCATGTAGTCGCGCAGGCCGATGAACTCCTCGCGGAACTCGGAGACGCACTCCTGCGATCCGGCCAGCGCCGCAATGGCGGCCTTCTGCACAAAGCTGGTGGCGTTGGAGGTGGACTGGGACTGAAGCTTGCTCAGGTTGGCGATCACGGGACGCGCCGCCAGAGCGTAGCCCGCGCGCCAGCCGGTCATGGCGTAGGTCTTCGACAGCGAGCCGAAGATCACGATGTGCTCCTTGGCCCAGGTGTAGGAGCCGCCGGAGACGCACTTGCCGGTATAGTTCAGGTACACGTAGCACTCGTCCAGGAGCAGGTAGATGCCGCGCTCGTGGGTGAGGCGCACAATACGCTCCAGGTCCTCCGCGGAGACCACAGCGCCCGCCGGATTGGAGGGCGAGTTCAGGATCACCGCCTTGGTCCGGGGAGTGATGGAGCGCTCGATCGCTTCCGCGGTGATGCGGAAGCCCTCGGCCTCATTGGTTTGCAGGTAAACCACTTTGCCGCCCGCGTACTGGACGATGTCCTTGAAGCTGACCCAGTAGGGAACGGGCAGGATGACTTCGTCGCCGTGGTCCACCAGGATCTGAATGGTATTGAAGATCGCCAGCTTGCCGCCGGTGGTGAAGATCGCCTCATCCACGGTGTAGTCGGAGCCGAAGTCGGCCGCGTGGCGGTCGACGATGGCTTTGCGGACGTCGGGAATGCCGGGCACCACGGTGTAGCGAGTGAAGTTGGCATCGAGGGCCGCGATGGCTGCGTCCTTGATGTGCCGCGGAGTGGAGAAGTGCGGTTCTCCGGCGCCGAAATCCACCAGGTTGACACCCTGGGCGCGCAACTTGGCGGCTTCGGCGGCCACCGCCATGGTTGCAGAAACCTCGATCCGGCCGATACGGTCGGCGAATACTTTGGGAGCAGCGGAAACTGTCATATCACTTCTATCTTGACAGATTCGGGGGTAGAGATGGAATACGAGAAACCCCTGAAATGCGCCTTTGCGTGCGGAGGATGGCCAGCGGCTCAGTGGCCGTTGTTGATCCGGGCGCGCAAGCGCTTGAGCACATTCGGAGGCAACAGTCCGGTGACGTCGCCGCCCAGGCTGAAAACCTCTTTCAGCATGCGCGAACTCACAAACGAATAGCGCCCGGCCGGCTGCAGAAAGACCGTCTCGATCTCCGGAGCCAGTCGCCGGTTCATCAGCGCCATTTGGAACTCGTACTCGTAATCGGAGATGGCGCGGATACCGCGCACCACCGCCGCCACTCCCTGCTCGCGGGCGAACTCCACCATCAGCCCATCGAACCTGGCGAAGGAGACGTTGGGAATGGAACTGGTGGCCTCGCGCAGCATCTCCATCCGCTCTTCCACCGAGAACAGAGGATTCTTCACCGGGTTCACCAGGATGGCGACAATCAGGTGATCGAACAGCCGCGCCCCGCGCTGGATGATATCCACGTGACCGTTAGTGGGCGGGTCGAAGGTGCCGGGATACAGGGCTTTGACGGGCATGGGACTGTTCTCTCCGCGATTCTAGCAGCCGCAGCAGAGCTTCCATCGCATGGCAGCGCAGGTCTTCCGGGCGGGCGTGGCGTGGGTCTTTTGACCCACGCTCTCTTCAGCCGTGGTGCGCGCAGCCGAAACGAATCGGGCAGCAGATGCGGTGAGCAGTGCGCTAGCGAGTCCCGGCCGGGGCTTTGACCGTCTTGCTCGCCACCGCTCGCCTGCGGCGGATGGAGACCGACGGATGCGCCACACCTTCACCGCGCGCCGGCATAAACCGCGGTCCATCCAGCGAATTCTCGCCCATTACGTGCAGGCGCAGGAAGTTCGTGGATCCCGACTTGGTGCGGGTTCCGGCCACGATCGCGATCACCTCGTGGGGCGCGACGTAGCCACCCTTTTCCAGCAACGTCTCGGCGGAATCCACCATGGCTTCGGTGGAATTGACCTTGGCGCAGCGGACGGGCGTGGTTCCCCACAGCAGGTTCAGCCGGTTGATGGTGATATCCAGCGGGCTGAGCGCGTAGATCGGCACCGAGGGATGGTATTTGGAAAGCTGGCGGGCGGTGAAGCCGGACTCGGTGAACACCGCAATGCCGCGCAGATCCAGGTCGTCGGCCGCATGCGCGGTGGCTTCGCAGATGGTCTCGGCGATGGAGAGCCGGGTCCGCCGCAGCATGGGCTCGGCGCGCTCGTCCTGGCGCATGTGGCGCTCGGCTTCGCTGATGATCCGCGACATCATGTTCACGGTTTCCACCGGATACTTGCCCACCGCCGATTCGCCAGAGAGCATCACGGCGTCGGTGCCGTCGAAGACCGCATTGGCCACGTCGGAGACTTCGGCGCGCGTGGGGCGCGGGTTTTCGATCATCGACTCCAGCATCTGGGTGGCCGTGATGACCGGCTTGGAGTACTCGGCTGCGCGCTGGATGATGTGCTTCTGGATTGCCGGCACCTTCTCGGGCGGCATCTCTACGCCCAGGTCGCCGCGGGCCACCATGATGCCGTCGGAGACTTGCAGGATGGCGTCGAGGTGCTCAATGGCCTGCGGCTTCTCCAGCTTGGCGATGATCCAGGTCTCACTGCCGAAAGCCGCCACCCGGTTGCGCACCAGGCGAATGTCCTCGGCGGTGCGCACAAACGATACCGCGATGGCATCCACACCGTTCTTCAGCGCGAACTCCAGGTCCGCCGTATCTTTCTCGGTCAGCGAAGGCACGCGCACCAGGACGCCAGGCAGATTGATGCCCTTGTTTTCGCCCAGCATGCCGCCATTCACGATCTCGCAGATGACATCCGTCCCCTGAACCTCCAGAACGCGCAGCTCGATCAGGCCGTCGGAGAGCAGAATCCGCGATCCCTGCTCCACGTTTTCCGCCAGCGTCTTGAAGGTGGTTCCGATCACCGCCGCCGTCCCCGCCACTTCGCGCGGCGTAATGGTCAGCTTGTGCCCGGCCTTGAGCAGCACCGGCTGGCGGTCCTTGAGCTTGGAGGTGCGAATCTTGGGCCCTTGCAGGTCGGCCAGAATGCAGATGCTCCGCTGCTCCTGGCGGCTCACCTTGCGAATCATCTGGATGAGCTGCAATTTTTCTTCGTGTTCGCCGTGCGAGAAGTTCAGGCGCACAACATCGATGCCGGCACGCAGCAGGTTTCGGAACACGGCTTCATTGCCAGAGGCCGGTCCGAGCGTAGCCACAATTTTGGCCCTGCGCTCAATGGGGGATTCAGTCAGACTAAGATCGGGAAACGACATGCACACGGCCTCCGCAGTGGTTTGACGCAATAGGCAGGTAGACAGGTGTGTTGGTGACGAGTCAAGAGGATGGTGTTCTTTCTAATTATAAATGTTTTCGCGGCCCTGCGGCCATCGGCTCTGCACATGCGGCGGGGCAAACGCACCATACAAGCTGTGCGATGAGGTTTTGAAAGGGCACGGCTTCAGCCGTGCCGCACAAATACCGGGCGAAGCTCGGCCTTTAGGCCCGGAGGGAAGGTTTTGTATCCGGAAACCCATCCCTCCGAGGCTAAAGCCCTGCCCCACATTTCAATGGCATCTATCGGCGCGGCTGAAGCCGTGCCCTTTCAAAACGCTTCCGGCAACTAGGGTGCATTCGCCCTGGCGCATGCCGGAAGAGTTCTTTCATCCTGCCGCTGCCGATAGAGCGTCCCATTCAACTCAGCGCCCAGCAACATGCTGAAGGCAGTGATGTAAAGCCACACCAGCGTGGCGATGCCGGCGCCAAACGAGCCATAAAAACGCGAGTAGTTGGCCAGCCGGGTCACGTACCAACCGTAGGCCAGGGTGGTGGGAAACCAGATGGCCGTGCCGGTGAGAGCGCCGGGCACGACCGAACGCCACTTTTCTGTGCGCCGCGTCCCGAAGTGATAGAGCACGGTCAGCACCGAGACGCTGGTTACCGTCGCCAGCGACCAGCGCGCCAGCCGCCAGAAGATGAGGACGATGCTGCGCAGGTCATAGCCGGCGATGGCGATCATCCACATCTCGATTTCATGGCCGAAGATCACCACCAGCGTGGCAATCGACAGCGGCACCATGGCGATGGGTACCAACAGCAGGGCGCGGATACGCTTGTCCCAGAACTTCCACGCCTCTTCCGGCAGGCAGTAGGCGCGGCGAAAGCCCTCCATGAGCGAGAGCATCACGCCCAGTCCCGCGAAGATGCTGAGCACGCCGGCAGAGACCAGGAGCTGGGTGGAGCGTAGCGGTTTGCTGAGCACGTACATCTGGAGAAGGTTGAGCGTGTCGGCGGGCAAAAACTGCTCGAAGATGGAGCGCAGGATGCCCATCACCGTGCCCCCCTCCTGCACCTGGGCGATGAGTGTCGTCACCACCAGCAGGGCAGGGAAGAGCATCAGCATGCCGGAATACGCCGCCGCCTTCGCGGTGGTCACCACGTCGTGCGCAAGCGCGTGCACCACGGTGGTCCGTGCTCTGGCCCAGTGCTTGTTCATGGCTTCAACGGCAAGGTTAGATTATCGCTTCGCAGAGCGGCGAAATTCTTTTCCCTTGGCTCTTTTGTCCGGGTGGGGTTTTGGGAACCTTGAAAGTCACCGCGCCTGTTGTGCCTCCGGTCCGGCCAGCGGATCGTTGTCGCGGTCGGTTACCTCGGCAAGACGGGCCAGGCGCTTGCTCAGCTCCGGCGTCCAGCATCCCTCCGGCGCGCGCCAGCTCCAGTTTCCGGTGGCCACGGAGGGCGTGTTCATGCGGGCTTCGGAGCCCAGCTCGAGCAGGTCCTGGGCCGGCACAATCGCCAACTGCGCCACGCTGGCCGCCAGGGCGCGGATCATGTGCCACACCGGCCGCCCGTGAACCCCGCCGAAATAGGCCTCCAGAGCGTGCCGCTCCGCTTTGCCGGCCTTCTCCCACCAACCCTGCGCGGTGTCGTTGTCGTGCGTGCCCGTGTAGGTCACCAGCCGCGGAAAATAGCGGTGCGGCAGGTGGTCGTGCGCCGCCGCGTCCCCGAATCCGAACTGCATCACCTTCATGCCCGGCATCTGCATCGCCTCGCGGACAGCATCGACCTCGGGAGTAATCAGGCCCAGATCCTCGGCGATCAGCGGCAGCGGCCCCAGGACTGCTTCCAGGGTGCGGAACAGCTCCAGCCCCGGCGCCTTGATCCACTCGCCGTTCACCGCGGTCTCATCCGCGGCGGGAATGGCCCAATACGCTTCGAAGCCGCGGAAGTGGTCCAGGCGCACGATGTCGTAGACCTCGATGGCGCGGCGGATGCGCTCGATCCACCAGCCGAATCCCTGCGCCGCCAGCACATCCCAGCGATAGAGAGGATTGCCCCAGCGCTGCCCGGTGGGGGAGAAATAGTCGGGCGGCACGCCTGCGATCCGCACCGGTTTGAGCTCCGCATCCAGCTCGAAGAGCTCCGGATGCACCCACACATCGGCCGAGTCCATGTTGATGAAGATGGCCACGTCGCCGAGGATGCGGATGCCGTGCCGTGCCGCGGCCGCACGCAAAGCGTCCCATTGCTCGGCAAAGGCGAACTGAAGCGCCTTCTCCTGATCGATGGCGCGGGCGTTGGCGCGCGTCGCGTTGGCAATCGCCTGCGGTTCGCGCCTGCGCAGCGGCTCCGGCCACTCCGTCCATGCGCCGGTCCGGAACTGCCTGCGCAACTCGGCGTAGAGGGCGTAATCGTCGAGCCATGCGGCTTCCCGCTGGCAGAACTCCTGGAAGCGCTGCCACTGCTCGGGCTGCTGCTGCGGTCCGCGATCGAGGAAGTTGCACGCCGCTTCGGTCAGTAGCGGAAGCTTGTGCTCTTCCACATGGTGGAAGGATACGGGGCCGCTGTGAGCAGGCAGGTGCGCCAGGCGGTCCTCCGCGATCCAGCCCCAATCGCGCAGCACCTCCATACAGATGAGGGATGGATTGCCGGCGAAGGCCGATGAGCATGCATAAGGAGAGTTGCCGTAGCCCGTGGGACCCAGGGGCAGCACCTGCCATACGTGCTGCCGGGCCGCGGCCAGAAACTCGACAAATGCATGTGCCGCCGGCCCCAGATCGCCAATACCGCCAAAAGAAGGAAGAGAGCTGATGTGCAGCAGAACCCCGGAAGAGCGCCGAAACTCCATATCCTGATTATGATGGCTCAGGCCCCGGCTGGTTGCCGCGCGAGCGATTCGCACCGGACATAAAAAAGCCCGCGGCGTGCGCCGCGGGCTTTCTGTGCCTGCCGCCGATTACATGCCCGGCAACTGCGGAGTGTTGGCCTTGGGGTTGATGCGGACCTGACCGTGCTTGCGGTAGTTCTCCCACACGTTGCCGACAAACACGCTGAAGGCCGCGTTGCGCTCTTCGGAGAGAAGCTGATCGCGGGTCTGGTCGAAGTTCTTGGCGATCTCGTCCGCGCTCGGCTCCTGCTTGTCCACGATCTTGGCCACCACGCCGGTGCGCTGGGTCACGATCGGGCCGCTGATATTGCCCACATTCAGATTGAAGAGCTGCGGCGCCACCTGGCCGACCGCGCCCAGATCGGTCACCTGCCCGGTGGGAGTCACCAGGTCGCTGGTTTCCACCTTGGCGCCCACTGCCTTGGCGGCCTTGGCGAGGTCGTTCAGGTTGTGGGCCTGCTCATCCAGTTCCTTGGTCTTCTGCGCCAGCAGTGCAGGGAGCTTCTCCTGGCGGTAGTCGTCCAGCACATGGCTCTTCCAGTCGGCGAAGGTCGGCGCGTGCGCCGGCTGCACGCCGGTCACCTGGAAGATGGCGTAACCCTCGCCGGTGGGCGCATCCTGCGGCGGACCGTCCTTGGGAGCGGCAAAGGCCTTCTGGAGCACTTGAGAGCTGTCAGGTAGCGCCGGGATGAGGCCATTTGCCGGGGTCGGCGGCGTGGTCATCAGCTTCAGGTGATGGGCCGCGGCGGTGCTGGCCAGTCCGTTCTTGGCAGCCTCGCTGGTCAGCGTCTTGGCGTAGTTGTCTTCGGTCTGCTGGGTCTGGTTGCGAATCAGGGTAGCCTGAATCTGCGTCTGCACCTCAGCCAGCGGCTGGGTGTGCGCCTGCTGCCGCCCCTCCACCTGCACCACGTGATAGCCGAACTGGCTCTTCACGATGCCGATGGCGCCGATCTTCTGCGTGAAGATCGCATTGTCGAACTCCGGCACCATGCGTCCGCGCTGCGACCAGCCCAGTTCGCCGCCCGAGTTCTTGCTGCCCGGATCGTCCGAGTACTGCTTGGCCAGTTGTTCCCAGCTGCCGCCGGCTTCCAGTTTCTTCTGGATCATCTCCGCCTTGGCCTTGGCCGCGGCGTCCGTCTTGGCGTCCGCATTGGGGGCAACCGAGATCAGGATGTGGCGCGACTTGGCCTGCTCCGGAATCTGGTACTCCGACTGGTGCTGGTTATAGTAGGCCTGAATCTGCTGCTGCGTAGGCTGCGGCACGCCGCCGGGCAGATCCTGGGGCGTGAACGAAAAGTAGCTGATGGTGCGCGTTTCCGGAACCGCGTCGGCATAGCGGGCCGCGTTCTTCTTGAAGAACGCCTCCAGCTCGCTGTCCGAGGGGTTGATGGTGTTGGCCAGATCGTCCGCCGACAGCACCGCGTAGTCGAACTTGATCTTCATGTTCTGCTGGCGGTAGGCTTCGCGCACCTGCTCCGGGCTGACCGTGACGCCGGCAGTGATCAGCGCCTGCAGGCGGCTCAGCACGATGTTGTCCTTCACGCTCTGCTCAAAGTCCTGCACCGACATATTCAGGCGGTCGGAGATGAGCTGCGCGTACTGGTCCTGGCCGATGAACTTGCCGCCTGGAAACAGCACCTCGCCGGTGGGGCCGGTGTGCAGGTACTGGCGCACATCCGCATCGGTGGCGTGGAGGCCGAGCTTGTGGGCTTCGTTGAGCAGCACCTGCTGCTGCACCAGTTGCTGGCCCACCTGCTGCGCAAACAGGCTCACGATCATCGGATTGTTCGCGTACTGCGGTCCCCGCTGCTGCAACTGGCTCTGCGTCAGCTGATCCACCTTGGTCTGGGTGATGATGTCGCCCGAGGACAGAAAGCGGCTGTACCAGTGCGGATAGACCACCGCATAGGTGTCGGGCGCATTAGCGCCGCCGGCGGCCAGACCCGGGATCAGGTAGACCACCATCGAAATCGAAGCGGCTCCAATGACGACGACCAGGAGCGCCTTGGTCAGGCGATTATCTGTTTGCAGAAAACGAATCATGGATGGACTGGAACCTTCTACTCTCTACGCGGAAAGAGAATCATCCCTCTCTCCAGCCGGGCAAAGGTTCAGCCTCGCCTGGAAGGGATGCTCTCGAGATGCGCAAATCTCGCTGATGCGATCTAAATCATTATAGTCGAGGGCGAACCGGCCACGTCGAGCAGGAATCGATGTGGCTTGCACCGCATCGAAAGCTCAACAAACCGACCGGGATTGCCGCTCCACTTCACCGCCAGTAGTACATGCCGCCCATCATCACATAGGGCCGGTAGAACACCGGCGGATAGCCGTAGTACATCGGATACGGATACGGCCCGCTGTAATACGGCGACGCATAAGGTCCATAGGGATAGGGGCGGTAGTATCCGTTTCCGCGCCGGTAGAGCCGCGGCCCACCCTGATTCAGGCCCTGCGCCAGCCGCGCGGCTTCCTGCGGGCTCACCGGGTTCACCGTCAGCGGCCCATTCAGGTGGAAAGTGACCTGCGCTTCGGCGGGAATCCAGGCGCTCGGGCCATTGGTGGCCGCGCTGGTGCCCATGCCGGCAGCCGCGCCAACGCCCGCTCCCGCCGCGCAGCCCACCTCGCCCCCTGCCGCGCAACCGATGATGGTGCCCAGCAGGCCGCCCACAACGGTGTGTCCCACCGTGCGGCCGGCCTTGCTCGGACCCTTCACCCGGAACTGATCTGTTTGCAGAGGATAGGTCTGCCCGCCCAGGTCAAGGGAGGTCAGGGTCAGCGCCAGTAGGTCACTGCCTCCCAATGTTCCTTTGCCGTTGTTCACTACCGCGTTGGTCACCACACCGTGTACGGTGGCGCCGCGCGGGATGGCCAGCGCGCCTCCGGCCGTCACGTCCTGGATCACCGTGAACTGCACCGGCGTGCCCGGCATGGCATGTTTGCTGTCTACCGGCTCGGAAGTGCGGAGTTGCAGCAGCGTACCGGACGGAATGGTCACCGGCCCGGCAGGCATCTGGTACGAAGGCTGTTGCGGGTATCCAGGCTGCTGCTGGTACCCCGGCTGCTGCTCGCGCCCATAGCCTTGCTGCCCGTAGGGGGGCTGCCCATACTGTCCCTGCTGGGGATAAGGCGAATACTGCGGTCGCGCCTGGCCGCCCGGATAGGGCTGCGGGGCGGGGTACGGCTCACCCGGCGCGGCGGGCGACTGTGGAGCGCCGGGCGCGGGAGGCTCCCCGGCCTGACCGTTCTCCGGATACGGCATGGGCTCATTCTGCGGCGGCATCTGGTCCGCCTGCGGGATGTCCTCGTTGTTCTGATCGGGCAGGTTCTGCGCCTGGGCGGCAGCCTGCGGATTGCCGACGGTCAGGTTGTCCTGGACTCCGGTAACCCCCGGCACGCCCTTCACGATGGTTTCCGCGAGATTTTTGGAAGACTGGCTCGAAACCGTGCCCGAGAGCGTCACCTGGCCCTGAATGGTCGCCGCCGTGATCAGATCGTTCTTGAGCTGGGTGGCGGCGTCGAGCGCCCGCACCACATCCATCTCGATCTGGCCGTCGGTGCGCTGCCCGGCCTGCACTGGAGCAGCCGTGCTGCCGCCGTTCGCGGGCGCAGTCTGCGCGGCCGCCAGCGCCGCCGCCAGCATCAGTACACCCAAGCCCCCAAAGCCCTTTGCACTGCGATTTCCAAACCACGGGCGAGTCATGATCGTCTCTCCTCGATCGCCTGATCCGGGCCCTGCCGCCTGGAACAAGCCCCCCAGACTCATTATTGCCGGATATGTGGATAGACGCATCCCGGCACCGGCAGTCACAAGATGTGAACCCCGCGCCGCCCAAAAAGTTCCGCTCCGGCAAAAGGCTGTGCCGAAACGGAAGGGCCGCCTCCCGCCGGCTGTGGTAGCTTGGGCTTCTACGGACTCCCAGCCCGAAGACAACCACTGCGAACCGCAAGGAGAATCCTATGCCCGAGCGCCTGAACTATGCCCAGGCCTTCCCCGAAGGAATCCAGGCCATGCGCCAGATGGAGCAGACCATCCGCGCCGCCGGTCTCGAAGTTTCGCTGCTCGAGCTGGTGAAGACCCGCGCCTCCCAGATCAACGGCTGCGCCTACTGCATCGACATGCACACCAAGGACGCCCGCGCCGCCGGCGAGACCGAGCAGCGGCTTTACGCCCTCTCCGCCTGGCGCGAGACGCCGTTCTTTACCCCGCGCGAGCGCGCCGCCCTGGCCTGGACCGAGGCGCTCACCAACATCCAGCAGGGCCACGCCCCCGATGATGTGTATGGAGAGGCACTGCGCGAGTTCGGGGAGACCGGCCTGGTGAAGCTTACGCTGGCCATCACCCAGATCAACGCCTGGAACCGTATCGCCATCGCCTTCCGCGCCGAGCCCGGCCACTACCAGCCCGGCAAGCACTAACTCGGCGCAAACGCTCCAGGGAAGGCGCGGCCTCGCAAGGGCGCGGCTTCACAGCTTGCTGAAAAAATCGTAGGAGGGGGCTCTGTGTCAGGGCACGAGTTGACTCGTGCCGCAATTGGCGCAAAATCCACGCGGCTTCAGCCGCTGGGGAAACGGCTGGCTTTTGCAGCGGCACTTACGCAAGTTCGGGGCAACTCCGGCTGATGACGTACCTGCCAAAATACGACCCAATCGGCGGAGCGGTAGAAAAGCAACAGTGATTGAACCCCTGGTACAGCGCATAGGCGGCCATGGTGAAACCCAGGAGGGCAAACAAGAACCTCCTCATCCGCTCCTCCTGGCTCACTCTTCTTACCGGATGGCCGCCTCGCGCAGCGCGGCATCCACCGCCGCCCGCACCGTATCCAGCCCCTTGGCCACATCGCCCTTCAGGTGCAGCCGCAGCGCCCGCCGTCCGCGCGCCTCCAGCACTGCCAGATCGCCGGCTGCCTGCGCGTCGATCACCACCCCGAACGTGAACTTTTGTCCGGGAATGTCGACGTCCGCCGGATGATCGCCGGTGAGTTGCAGGAAGACGCCCGTGTTCGGGCCGCCCTTGTAGTCCTGCCCGGTGGAGTGCAGAAAGCGAGGCCCGAAGCCCATGCACGTCGCCACCCGCTTCATATCGCGAATGCGGTGCCGGAACTCCTGGATGGTGTTCTCGTACTCCGCGAACATGGGCAGGAAGGCCAGGATGGCAACGTAATCGTTCTGCTTGATGTTGGCGAAGTGCGCCCGCAGATAGGTCGCCAGGCTCGCGCCGGTACCTTCCACCTTAAGCTCCTTGGCGTAGGCATCGGAGGCGAAGACCTCCACGCCTTCGGCCACGAAGATCGGCTTGCGGTAGGGCAGCTTGCCGGTCTTTTCGTACTCGGTGGTGATGGCCCGTGCCTCCACCTTGGCCGCTTCCACGTCCGGCTGATCGAAGGGATTGATGCCCATCACCGCGCCGGCCACCGCGGTGGCCACCTCCCACAGGAAGAACTGCCCGAAGATCTCGTAGAGATCTTCAATCTCGATGCGCACCACCGGATGACCGGCCGCCTCCAACTCCGCCACGGCCTTGTCGTGCACGGTGTCGCGCGTTCCCGCCAGGCGGACATAGGCGAACACGCGGTCGTTGCCATACACCTGCACCGGGCCCACCGCCTCGCGGTCCACCGGGGTGATGCCCTTGCCCAGCTTGCCGGTCGACTCGGCGATCAACTGCTCCATCCAGGCGCCGAGGTCGTAGATCTCCGGCGAGGTGAAGATGGTGATCTTGTCGCGGCCGGCATTGTGGGCGCTGCCCAGCAGCAGGCCGAGCTGCACCGCGGGATTCTCGGCCGGCGGATTCTTCGCCGAGGCTACCGCCTTGGCCGCCTCGGCCAGCAGTTTGCCGGTGTCCAGCCCCATCACCGTGGCCGCAATCACGCCGAAGTTCGACAGCGCCGAGTAGCGCCCGCCAATCTGCGGATCGCCGTAGAAGATCTTCCAGAAGCCGTCGCCCTTGGCCACCTGCTCCATCTTCGAGCCGGGATCGGTGATGGCGATGAAGTGGCTGCCCGCCTGCTCCGCGCCTACCGCCTTCTGCATCTCGGCGAAGAAGTATTGCTTCAGGATGTTCGGTTCCAGCGTCGATCCGGACTTGCTGGCCACGATCACCAGCGTGCGGCTCAGGTCTACCTTGTTGCGGATCGCGCGCACCTGATCGGGATCGGTGGAATCGACGATGTGCAGCGCCGGAAAGCCCGCCTGCCGCCCGAAGGTCACGGACAGCACTTCGGGGCAGAGACTGGAGCCGCCCATGCCCAGCAGCAGCACCGACTCGTAGCCCGCCGCCTTCACGTCCTTTGCCAGCGCGGTGAATGCGCCGGCGTCTTTCTGCTGGCGCTCGACGATATTCGTCCAGCCCAGCCAGTTCTCTTCACCCTTGCTCGTCCACAGCCCTGGATCCTTCTTCCAGAACTGTTCCACCTTGCTGTGAGACTTCCAGTCGGCAGCGGCTGCGTCGCAGGCGCCGCGAAGGTCTTGGGGGACTGCAAATTGGATTTTCATCACGACTTCGATTGTGCCTCATCTGCTCGGCTTCAGAAAACCCGGCACGTGCACGGGACTGCCAGATCGTTGGTTGCGGTGCTTCGGGCGGGCGTTGCTGCCACAGCAAGTTGCTGAATCAAGCCGGCAGGCCTTTGAACGAGGGCAGAAAGGGGTGCCCCAGGTCCCCCGGTCTCACCGGGGACCTGGGCCTGTCTCAATGCAGATGCTCACCGGCTTCAGCTTCGAGCGCCGCCACGAACGCGCGCAGGCTCGCAACCTTCTCCACCGCCAGTTCCCGCGCCCGCGGCAACTCCAGCTTACCCGGCAGCTCATCGACTGCCTTCTTCAACACTGGCAGCACCGCGGAGACGGTTGCGTAGCGCGTATCCCGGCCCACCTTGACCAGGGCGCGCACCGCGCCCACCGCTCCGAGCTGCTCGAGGATATCGGCGTCGCGCAGGATCGTCGCCTCGAGGGTCGCCGGCCGGTCCTGCGGCTGATGGGTGCGGATGGCCTCGGCCACGGCATCCAGCTTCTCCGCCGGAAAGCCCCACTCCGCAAGCAGCTCGCGGCTCCGGGCGACGGTGTAGGGCACATGATTCCAGCGCGCCAGCGCCGCCGGATCCGCGGGGCGGTGTCCGGCAAACACGCCCAGATCATGCATCCAGGCCGCGGCGAAGACCACATCGTCGTCGTACTCCAGGCCGCGGCCAATCGCTTGCGTGAGCGCATAGAGCCGCGGCTGGTGGCCGTACTTGTCTACGGGCAGAGCTTCGGCGCGAATGTACTTCAGGACGGAACCGCGCCAGCCCGAGTCGCTCATGATCTGCCCGGCCACTCGGGCGTGATGCGGATCAGGTCCAGGCCGCCGCGGTTCTCCAGAACAAACTCCGGCGAGGCCGCCGGAACCGCCACAATCCCGCGCTCGGGCAGGTCCACGGCTTCAAAGCCCGCGCCGCGGATGCGCCCCGCGCCCGCCGCCGCGAACAGGTAAGCCAGGCTCGGCTTGGCGTCCTCGCCGCGCAGCGCCCGGCTGGCGATGCGGCCATTCACCGGCACCCGCTCCACGCGGAAGTATTCGGTTGCGATCAGAACTGTCCTGTCCGCCAGTTGCCGGGGTGTCACTTTGCCGGCGCGGGTCTGCAACTTGGTGGCCTCGAGGGAAGGCTCGACGTGCAGCTCACGCGGACGTCCGTAGTCGAACATGCGGTAGGTGATATCGCAGTTCTGCTGCGTCTCCAGCAGGATCGCGCCCGGCCAGATGGAGTGCACCGTTCCCGCATCCACAAAGATCATGTCGCCCTTGTGGACCGGGACTCCATTGAGGCTGGCCTCCAGCGTTCCGTCGGCAATCTGCTGCCGCACCTGCTCGAGCGTAGTGCCCGGCTTCAGCCCCAGCGCCACCTGCGCTCCGGGTTCGGCAGCCAGCGCATACCAGCACTCGGTCTTGCCGCGCGGCTGCCCGGCTCTCTGCGCCAGCACGTCATCGGGATGCACCTGCACGCTCAGCTTCTCGCGCGCGAACAGCACCTTGATCAGCAATGGCGACTCGCGCTCCGGCGCGTTATCGCCCAGCAACTGCTGGTGAGCTTCGCGGAAGAACGCATCCAGCCGCTTGCCTGCATGAGGTCCGGTGCCGACCAGGCACTGGTCTCCGGTCAGCCATACCTCGCCGATGGGCTGTTCATCGGCTACACGATCAAACCATGGACGCAGGTCGCGATAGCCCCACACGCGGGGATCGAAATGGGGTTCAATACGAAAAGGGAAGAGAGCGGATACCGGTGCAGCAGACATAGGAATGAATCTAACCTCGTGGCCGATCGAACAGGATGGTTTTTCGAGCGCAGCAGCAAGAGTGGCGCTGCGCGCAACTTCACTCTAGCAGACGGAGCAAAAAAACAGTCGTTCGAGGATTCCCCGGTATGGAAGGCTTCCTCGCATCATGCAACGCGGCTCCCGTTCCTTGCTGTTGGCTGCGGCCGTCATCGGGCTCGCCTGTCCGGTCACGGCCCAGAAGTTCGTCCCCAAGGCCATCCGTTTTCAGGGCGATCCGGAGTACTCCAACCAGGAACTGATGGCTGCGGCCGGACTGAAGACGGGCACCGTGCTCAGTTTCTCCGAGATGGGCGCTCACACGCAGCAGTTGCTCGCCAGCGGCATGTTCTCCTCGGCTGCGTTCAAGTTCGATGGCGAGGACCTGATATTCTCCCTTGCGCCCTCACCCGATGTTTATCCGGTGCGCCTGGCCAATCTGCCCATCGCCGCCGGCCCGGCGCTCGATGCCAGGCTGCATGACCTGCTGCCGCTCTACCACGGCAAGGTCCCCGCCGATGGCGGTCTTGCGGAGCAGGTGCGGGTGGCTCTGCAAAAGATCCTGGCCGAGCAGGGCGTGACAGCGGTTGTGGCGGCTACAACCGCCGCCGATCTGGTTACCGGCAAAGTCAACGCGGTCGACTATTCCATTACGTCTCCGCTGGTTTCCATCGGCCCCGTGCAGTTGCAGGGCGTCTCTGCGCAAGATGAACCCTTGCTGCGCAAGGCTTTGGCCAGCGTCGTCCAGGTTCCTTTCGATACCGCCCATTCAGGCCCAGGCCTGCAGCACGCAGCGGCGCTGTATTACCAGGACCGCGGCTATGCCGGCGTCCAGGTGCAGTCGGCGATCAGCGGACCGGCGCAGATCACCCCGAGCGGCATCTTCGTGCCTTTCTCCCTCTCCATCCAGCCCGGGCGTCTCTATACGATCAGCTCGATCCAGCTTCCCAGCGGCTCTCCGGTTTCTGACGCGGAGATTGCCAAAATTCTCTCCGACAAGAAGATCCCTCTCGACGGAGTGCGCGTTCGCACCGTCTGGAGCCTGCTGGCGGATCGCCACCACGCGCAAGGCCGCCTGGATTGCAGGATCACGCCGCACGCAACCTTCAATGATGCGGCCGGCACCGTCAGCTACACCGCCGATGTGGTTCCCGGTCCGGTCTACCACTTGGCCTTCGTCAAATTCGACAACGTGAGCGACGGGCTGCGCAGCGAGTTGATGCGCTTCTGGCAGATGATGCCCGGAGACCCCTTCAACCAAAGTTACGTGGGAACGTTTGTCGCCAAGGCCGAGATGCAGGATCCGCAGTTGCGCGCCAGCCTGAACGGCGTGAAGCAGAGCTTCGACGTCACCGCCGATCCCAATACCCATACCGTCAATGTGGTGATCCGCTTTACCCGATGAAGCCCTGCGCCGCCGTCGGGCGGCTTTCATGAGAGCCCTCTCATTAGGCTGCTCTTCTTTTGGACTCTGGTGTGCCTCCTCCCTGCTGAGGCGCGGCCATGCCAGGTCCAGAATGCACGCATCCTCTGTCTCTACCGCTCGCGCGGCGTCTTGTTCTTGCCGGGGCGGTGCTGCTCTCTGTCGCGCCGTTCCTGTACGCCGGGGGACCGAGAGCGATCGCCGGCGTCAGCTCTTTCGATCCCGCCGTAGTGGGCCACCCGGTTGTGTGGCCCAACGGTCAGGTCAGGTACTACGTCGATCAAGGCCCCCTCAGCGCCTCTATCAGCAACCGGCAGGCCGTGGCCATGGTCGATGCCGCGGCCGCGCTGTGGAATGCGATTCCCACCGCCGCCATTGCGCTGGCCGACAGCGGCCCGCTCAATGAAGATGTCAGCGGCGTCAACATCCTCGCCGATTCCGCCGGCAAGATCACCGCGCCCTCCGATGTGACCTCGTCGGCCACGGCTTATCCGGTCGCCGTGATCTTCGATCAGGATGGAGCGGTGATCGACGCCCTCTTCGGCGCTACCGCCAGCCAGCCCACCTCCTGCCAGGACAACGCAGCCTTTGTGTGGGCAGACAACATCACCCCCGAGGCCACCTATGCCCACGCCGTCATCCTGCTCAACGGCCGCTGTGCCGATGCCGAGGGCATGGACAGGATGCAGTTCGAAGTGGAGCGCGCCTTCGGCCAAGTCCTCGGCCTGGATTTCTCCCAGGTGAATCCCGGCGCCGACCGCAACGGCGAGCCCGGCGGCACGGACGGCTGGCCGGTGATGCAGCCGCTCAGCGGTCTCTGCGGCTCTTCCGGCGGCGTCTGCATCTCCACTCCCTCCGCGCTGCGCTTCGATGATGTGGCCGCGGCGAGCCGGCTCTATCCGGTCACGGCGGCGAATCAGGCCGGCTTTCCCGGCAAGCAGATCACCGCCGCCAACACCATCTCCATCCAGGGCACGGTCTCCTTTGTCAGCGGCTACGGAATGCAGGGCGTGAACGTGGTCGCGCGCCCGCTCGACGCCAAGGGCGCTCCGCTCTACCAGTACACGGTAACTGCGGTCTCGGGCGCGCTCTTCAGCGGCAAGCATGGCAACCCGGTGACCGGCTGGAACGACAGCAGCGGCAATCCTCTCTCCATGTGGGGCTCGACCGATCCCGCCCAGCAGGGATTCTTCGATCTCAGCGGCATCCCGCTGCCGCCGGGCATGAGCGCGGCGGACTATCAGATCAGCTTCGAGCCCATCGGCCCGCTCTACACCCTCGGCGATTCCGTAGGGCCCTACAGCGATGGGCAGGTCGCACCCTCGGGCACGCTCGCGCCGGTTACGCTGCGTGGTCTCTCCGCCGGCGCAGCGCAGACGCTCACGATC